>JBEPZM010000016.1:0-23212 GCA_041640835.1 Blastococcus sp. | reverse complement strand
CGGCGACGACCGTGCGCTGCGCCCGTCGCCCGTCGAGGCCGCGCAGCAGCGCGGCGAGGCCCTCGGGCTGGGGGCTCACCAGCAGGCCCTCGGCGGTGTCCACGCCACCCACCTGGAGGTCGGCGGCGTCGCTGCGCAGCAGCGGGGTGCCGGCGGGCAGCAGGGGATGGGCGGTGTCGCTCACCGGGGGAGCGTGACAGCGCGCGGGCGAGTGGCGGGCGCTCCGTCCACAGGCGACCCCGGAACGACGACGGCGGCGCCCCCGAGGGGGACGCCGCCGTCGTCGACCCCTCAGCGGGGCCCGGGTCTCACGCCTTGCCGAGGATCCGGTTCATCTTGGTGCCGCACACGGGGCAGGTGCCCTGCGCCATGCGGCGACCGGACTCGCTGACCTTGACCTCGCCGTCGAAGTCGCGCTTCTCCTTGCACTTCACGCAGTAGCCGTTGTAGCTCTCAGCCACGGGATCTCCTCGTCTCGGGGGACGTCCCGGCACGCACGCCGGGCGCCGTTGCGCAGGAACGCTACCCGTGTCGGCGCGTCCCGATACCGGCGGCGGCCGTCGGGTGCCGGGGCCCTGCCCACAGCCTGTGGACAACGTTGTGGAGCAGGTGGGGAACCGTCGGCGTGTCCCTGTGCGTGGACGGGGGGCGGAGCCGGGGACAACGCCGCCCGGTGACCGCCTCCACCCCGATCGACCTGCACGGATACCCCCGCCAGGGTGTGGAACGGCACGGTCGGGCGCGGAGGTCACCGATCGGGAGCGCGCCGTGTCCACCGTCCGTGCGACGTGTACCCGAGAGGGTGGCCTCGGGCGGGCGCAGGAGCGCCCGGGTGCCTTACGGTTCCCCCGTGCCCGGAACGCCCCCCGACGACTCCGCACACCCTGGTCCCCGCGGCGTGCCGCCGGTGCCCACGGGTGCGGCTCGTGCCGTGCCCATGGCGCGGAGCAGGGCGGCGGGCGACGGCGGCGCGGCACCGCTCCCCGGCGGGGACGCCGAGTCCCTCGTCGAGGTCCGCCGCAGCGCCCGCCGCCGGCGCACGGTGACCGCCTACCGGGAGAGCGGTCGCACCGTGGTGCTCATCCCCGCGGCGTTCAGCCCGGCCGAGGAACGGCGCTGGGTGGCCCAGATGGTGGCCAAGCTGCAGACCCGCGAGGAGCGGCGTCGCCGCTCGCTCGGTGGGGACGACGAACTGATGGCGCGGGCCCGTGCGCTGTCGATCGCCCACCTCGACGGGCTGCCCGAGCCGGCGTCGGTGCGCTGGGTGGACAACCAGCAGCGCCGCTGGGGCTCGTGCACCCCGGCCGACCGCAGCATCCGGCTGTCCAGCCGGCTGCGCTCGATGCCCGAGTACGTCGTCGACTACGTGCTCGTGCACGAACTGGTGCACCTGCTCGAGCCCGGCCACGACGAGCGCTTCTGGGCGCTGGTGGCCCGCTATCCGCGCGCCGAGCGGGCGCGCGGCTTCCTCGAGGGCGTCGAGCTGGCCAACACCGCCGGCGCGGCCGGCGCCGCGGAGGAACCGGACGCCGACCTCGTCGACTAGCGGGTGCCGGTCACCCCTTCTCGGGGTCCTCCCGGTCGATGTCGTCCTGCGTGAGCGCCCGCAGCTCGTCGTCCATGCCCTGACGGGCGACGAAGTCCATCGGCTCGTCCAGGTCGTCCGACGTCGGCAGCAGGTCGGGGTGGTTCCAGAGCCGGTCGCGGTCCTCGGCGCCGTGCTGCTGGGTCATCGCGGCCCAGACGGTGGCCGCGTCGCGCAGCCGCCGGGGGCGCAGCTGCAGCCCGACCAGGGTGGCGAAGGTCTGCTCGGCGGGGCCGCCGGTGGCCCGGCGCCGGCGCATCGTCTCGGCCAGGGCCGAGTGGCCCGGCAGCCGGTCCTTCGCGGCGGCGGCGACGACGGTGTCGATCCAGCCCTCCACCAGGGCCAGCATCGTCTCGAGGCGGCGCAGCGCCATCGCTTGCTCGGGCGTCTCCTCGGGCTCGAGCAGCCCGCTGCCGAGCAGTCGCTGGATGCTCTCCGGGTCGCTGGGGTCCAGGCCCTCGAGCCCGCCGCCGGACATCGCCTCGGAGATGCCGCGCTCGATGGCCTCGCGGTCGATGCTGATGCCGCGGGCGTAGGCGTGGACGGCGTCCTGCAGCTGCTGCCGCAGCCAGGGCACGTGCGCGAACAGGCGCTGGGCGGCGGCCTCGCGCAGCGCGAGGAACAGCCGCACCTCGTCGGCCGGGCGGTCGACGCCCGCGGCGAACTCGGCCACGTTCTGCGGCACCAGCACGGCGGTGCCGGCCGGGGCGAGCGGCAGGCCGACGTCGGTGCTGGTGAGCACCTCGTCGGCGAGCTTGCCGAGCGCCGAGCCGACCTGGGCGCCGAACATCAGCCCGCCCATCCGGCCCATGATCCCGGCGATGGGGCCGAACGACATGGCCGCTTCCTGCGGCAGGGCGCTGGTCATGGCGGCGACGACGCGCTCGGCCAGCGGGTCGATCAGCGCGCCCCACGCGGGCTGGGTCTGCTCCACCCACTCGACCCGCGACCAGGCCGCCGTCCGGTCGACGCCCGACGGCAGCTCGGTCACCTGGTCCAGCCACAGGTCGGCCAGCCGCAGCGCCTCGGCGACGGCGGTGCGCTCGCCGTCCGAGGAGGGCTGGTGGCCGACGCCGAGCTGGCTGATCGCGCTCTGCCGGGCGAGGTCCCAGTTGACCGGGCCGCCCGACCAGCTCATCAGCTTCTGCAGCTCGGCGAACAGCGGCATCTTGCCCAGCACGTCCTCGGGGTTGCCGCCGCCGGCGATGCCCCCGAACAGCGCGCCCAGCCCGAACGGGTCACCGCCGGGGTCGTTCCCGCCGCCGTCACGGCGCTCGGGGTCGCGGTCGGGGGGACCGAAGCCGAAGGGCACGTCACTCATGGGTCCACGGTAGACGCGTGATCTTCGGCGGGGGGCCGGAGCGCTCTGCCCTCAGCTGATCCTGCGGCCCGGTCCCCGGGGCGGGCCCTAAGCTGGCCCGCCGTGACCCGTCGCATCGCCGTCCTGAGCGCCGGTGGCTTTCTCCTGGTGCTGTTCGGCGTGCTCGGCACGACGTTGCCGGTGCCCTACGTCGCCCAGGTGCCCGGTCCGACCTACAACACGCTGGGCGACATCGACGGCGAGCCGATCATCGCCGTCGAGGGGCGCGAGCGGAACGACGTCGAGGGCAACCTCAACCTCACGACAGTGGGCGTCGGCCGCGGCGGGCTGAGCCTCGTGCAGGCGGTCCGCGGCTGGTTCGACGACGAGGTGGCCGTCGTCCCGGAGGAGTCGGTCTACCCGCCCGACCGCACCGAGGAGGAGACCCGTCAGCTCAACCGACAGGCCTTCGTCACCTCCGAGCAGGCGGCCGAGTCGGTGGCGCTGGGGCACCTGGGCTATCCCGAGAAGGTCGTCGTCCGGGCGGTCCCCGAGGGCTCGCCGTCGGAGTCCCTCCTCGAGGAGGGCGACGGCCTGGACTCCGTCGACGGCCGCCCGACCCCGGACTTCGCGGCCCTGGACTCGGTGCTGCGGTCGATCCCACCGGAGACGGCGGTGACGGTCGGCTACACGCGGCTGGGCGAGCCGGGCACCGCGACGGTCACCACCCGTGCGGCGGAGGAGGGCGACGGCTCGGCACTGGGGGTCAGCGTCCTCGAGCAGCCGTTCGCGCCGTTCGACGTCGACATCCAGGTGGAGGACGTCGGTGGCCCCTCGGCCGGGCTGATGCTGACCCTGGGCATCCTCGATCTCGTCGGGGACCAGGACCTGACCGGGGGCGCGCTCGTCGCCGGCACCGGCACGATCGACCTCGAGGGCGAGGTCGGCCCCATCGGCGGGATCCCGCTGAAGATGGTCGCCGCCCGCGACATCGGCGCCGATCTCTTCCTCGTGCCGGCCGGGAACTGCGA
The DNA here is from genome assembly GCA_041640835.1 of Blastococcus sp. Classification (GTDB taxonomy): domain Bacteria; phylum Actinomycetota; class Actinomycetes; order Mycobacteriales; family Geodermatophilaceae; genus Blastococcus. The sequence goes on along the minus strand of JBEPZM010000016.1, from coordinate 19,296 downwards.
CGAGGCGATGGCCGCCGCGGACCCGGGCTTCCCGCTGGCGCGGGTCGCCACCCTCGACGACGCGCTCACCGCCCTGGCCGACCTCCGCGCCGGGCGCACCCCCGCCGGCTGCTGAGCCGCGGCGCCCGGGAACCCCGGGGCCCGTGGCGCGTTGTGCTGGGATGAGCGGGGGAGCGCCGAGGGTCGGGCGTCTCCCCGTCATCGGTGCCGCGGTCGGAACCGCGTCACCGGAGCATCCGCACCTGACGACCCGTAACTGAAGGAGACCGCTCGTGGCCATGCGGCCCCCCGTGCCGGTGCCGACGCTGTCGCGGCGCGCGAAGCTGGTCCTCGGCGCCATCGCCGTGCTGCTCGTGCTCTTCACCGCGATCGGCACGCTGACCAACGTCTACGTCGACTACCTGTGGTTCGACGAGACCAACTACACCGAGGTCTTCTGGACCGAGCTGCAGAGCCGTGCCCTGCTGTTCGCCGTGGCGGGGGTGGCGACCGGCGGTCTCACCGGGCTGGCCATCTACCTGGCCTACCGGTTCCGGCCGACCTTCCGGCCCATGTCGCTCGAGCAGCAGAACCTCGAGCGCTACCGCCAGTCCCTGGAGCCGCGCGCCGGGCTGGTGCTCACCGCCGTCGCCGTCGTCCTCGGGCTGTTCGCGGGCTTCGCCGCCCAGGGCAGCTGGGAGACCTGGCTGACCTTCCGCAACAGCACCGACTTCGGCCAGACCGACCCGCAGTTCGGCCTGGACCTGTCCTTCTTCGTCTTCGAGTACCCCTTCTACCGGCTGGTGCTGGGCTTCGGGTTCGCCATCGTGATCCTGGCGCTGATCGGCTCGCTGCTGACCCACTACGTGTTCGGCGGCCTGCGGCTGCAGACGCCGGGGCAGAAGCTGACCGCGGCTGCGCGGGTCCAGATCTCGGTCCTGCTGGGCGTCTTCGTGGCGCTCAAGGCGGTCGCGTACTGGCTGGACCGCTACGGGCTGGTCTACTCCGACCGCGGTGACGTGTTCACCGGCGCCAGCTACACCGACGTCAACGCCCTGCTGGTGCCCAAGACGATCCTGGTCTTCGTCGCCGTGGTCTGCGCGATCGCGTTCTTCGCCAACATCGTCGTGCGCAACTTCCTGCTGCCCGCCGCGGCGCTGGTGCTGCTGCTGGCCTCGAGCCTGGTCATCGGCGTGGCCTACCCGGCGATCGTGCAGCAGTTCGTGGTCAAGCCGAGCGCCAACGAGAAGGAGGCGCCCTACATCGAGCGGGCCATCGAGATGACCCGCCAGGCGTACGGCCTCGACGACATCGAGTACGTCGACTACGCGCAGGGCACCACCGGCGAGGAGGCCGACCCGGAGGTCGCGCTGGCCGAGCTGCGCGACGACACCGAGACGATCCCGAACGCCCGCCTCCTGGACCCGAACGTGCTGGCCGACACCTTCACCGCCCGCCAGCAGATCCGTAACTGGTACGGCTTCCCGGAGAAGCTCGACGTCGACCGCTACACCGTCGACGGGGAGCTGCGGGACTACGTCGTGGCGGTGCGCGAGCTCGACAGCTCCGCGCTGTCGGAGAACCAGAGCACCTGGATCAACCGGCACACCGTCTACACCCACGGGCACGGCTTCGTCGCCGCGCCGGCCAACCAGGTCATCGCGGGTCAGGAGGGTGGCGAGCCGAACTTCACCACCAAGAACCTGCCCGTGGAGGGCGACATCCCGGTGGAGCAGAGCCGGATCTACTACGGCGAGCTGATGGAGGACTACTCCGTGGTCGGCGCGCCGGACGGCGCCACGCCCCGTGAGTCGGACCTGCCCGGCTCGGACGACCGGCAGCTCAACAACACCTACGACGGCGAGGGCGGGGTGTCGGTCGGCAGCTTCTTCCGGCAGCTGACCTTCGCCACCTACTTCCGCGAGCGCAACTTCCTGCTCTCCAGTGCGGTCAACGAGGAGTCCAAGGTCCTCTACGTCCGCGACCCCCGGGACCGGGTGGAGAAGGCCGCGCCCTTCCTCGAGGTCGACGGCGACCCGTACCCCGCGGTGATCGACGGCCAGGCCACCTGGATCCTCGACGGCTACACGACATCGGACTCCTACCCCTACTCCGAGCAGATGGAGCTGGGCGAGGCCGCGGCCGACGCGCTGACCGGGACCGGGACCACCGCACTGCCGAACGACACGTTCAACTACATCCGCAATTCGGTGAAGGCGACCGTCAACGCCTACGACGGCACCGTCGACCTCTACGAGTGGGACCAGAAGGACCCGGTCCTGCAGACGTACATGAAGGCCTTCCCCGGGGTGGTGCAGCCCTACGAGGACATCCCCGACGAGCTGCGCGAGCACGTGCGGTACCCGGAGGACCTGTTCAAGGTGCAGCGGGACATCCTGACCCGCTACCACGTCGAGGACCCGATCGCGTTCTACGAGGGCAGCGACCGGTGGCAGATCCCGGACGACCCGACCCGGGACGTCCAGGAGGACCAGCCGCCGTACTACATCCTCGCCCAGCGGCCCGGTGACCCGGAGGCGACCTTCCAGCTGACCAGCGCGCTCAACGCCTTCCAGCGGGAGAACCTGTCCTCGTTCGTCTCGGCGTCGAGCGATCCGGATCCGGAGAGGTACGGCAAGATCCAGGTCCTGCAGTTGCCCGGCAGCACGCCGTTCCGGGGCCCGCAGCAGGTGCAGCAGTCGTTCAACACGTACGACGAGGTCGCCCGCGACCTCACGCTGTTCAACAGCCAGAACAGCCAGGCGGTGTTCGGCAACCTGCTCACCCTGCCCATCGGTGAGGACGGCCTGCTCTACGTCCAGCCGTTGTACGTCGAGGGGACGGCGGACAACTCCTTCCCGCTGCTGCGCAAGGTGCTGGTCAACTTCGGCGGGCAGGTCGGGTACGCGAACACGCTCGCGGAATCGCTGGACCAGGTGTTCGGTGCCGGCGCCGGCCAGGTGGCGACCGACAGCGGGGACACGCCGAGCACCACGCCCGAGGACGAGGAACCTGTCACGGAGGAGCCCGAGCCCACTCCCGCGCCCGACGGTGGGGACGGCGCCGCGCCCAGCCCGGGTCTCGAGCAGGCGGTGACCGATCTCGACGCGGCCCTGGACGCCCTGGCCGACGCCCAGCGGAGCGGCAGCTTCGCGCAGCAGGGCCAGGCGCTCGAGGACCTGGAGGCCGCGGTGGAGGCCTACCGCGCGGCCCAGCAGGCCGCGGGCGGCGCCGCGACACCCGGCGGCTGATCGCTGGGGGAGGGGACGGCGCACACCCGCGTCGTCCCCTCCCGCCCGCCTGGTAGGGTGGTCCTACCGACGCGGGGTGGAGCAGCTCGGTAGCTCGCTGGGCTCATAACCCAGAGGTCGCAGGTTCGAATCCTGCCCCCGCTACTCGCACGTTGGGCCCGGTCACCACGGTGACCGGGCCCTTCGTCGTTCCCGGCCCCGCCGCCGCCCGTGGTCGGATACGGTCCGCCTCGATCTGCAGGCACGCGCATCGGACCTCCGGGAGCAGCAATGGCGCTGACGCGAGACGCAACGATCGAGGAAGCCGTCGAGGCCGTGGACCGCGACGGCTACGTGCTCATCGAGGGCCTGATGGACGCCGAGTGGGTGGCCGGCGCCCGCGCGGACCTCCAGCGGGTGCTCGCGGAGACGTCCACGGGACGCAACTCCTTCGAGGGCTTCTCCACGCAGCGCATCTACGCGCTGTTCGCCAAGACGCGCTGGTTCGACGGGCCCGGCACCCATCCGCTCGTGCTCGGCATCCTCGACCACGTACTCGGCCACTACCAGTTCAGTGCGCCGGTCGGCATCCAGATCGGCCCGGGTGAGGTCGCGCAGGTGCTGCACCGCGACGACGACGTCTACCCGCTGCCCCGGACGGGGAAGGACGTCGTCGTCAACACCATGTGGCCGCTCGACGACTTCACCGTAGAGAACGGCGCGACGCGGTTCGTGCCCGGGAGCCACCGCTGGGAGCCGGGCCGCACCGCCACGGAGGAGGAGACGACGCAGGCGGTCATGCCGGCGGGCTCGGTGCTGATCTACGTCGGGAACCTCGTCCACGGCGGGGGTGCGAACACGACCGACAAGCCCCGCCTCGGCGTCATCCTCGAGTACGCCGCGTCCTGGCTCCGGCCGCAGGAGAACCACACCCTCGCCGTGCCCCGGGAGATCGCGCGCGAGCTGCCCGAGCGGTTGCAGGAACTGCTGGGCTACAACATCCACCCGCCGTTCCTGGGCTACGTGGACGGCCGCCACCCGCGGCGGGTGCTCTCGCCCTAGCCCGCGCGGGGCCTCGTTGATCTAGGTTGGCGCGGTGGCTACCGAGACGGTCGAGAAGCAGGTCGAGGCCGGCGGCCTCTCGTTCACCTACCTGGCGGCGGGGCCGGAGGACGGGCCGCTCGCGCTGTGCCTGCACGGGTTCCCCGACACCGCGCACACCTACCGGCACCTGCTCCCCGAGCTGGCGTCGGCGGGCTTCCGCGCGGTGGCGCCCTTCTCCCGCGGCTACGCGCCCACGGGCATCCCCGCCGACGGCCGGTACCAGACCGGTGCGCTCGCCCGGGACGCCGTCGCGCTGCACGAGGCCCTGGGCGGCGACGGGCGGGCGGTCCTGATCGGGCACGACTGGGGAGCCCAGGGCACCTACGGCGCGGCGGTCAGCGCCCCGGACCGCTGGCGGAAGGTCGTGGCGATGGCCGTCCCGGTCGGCCCCGCGCTGGCCGGCTCGTTCTTCACCTACGACCAGATCAAGCGGTCGTTCTACATGTACTTCTTCCAGAACCCGCTGGCCGACGTCCTCGTCGCGGCCGACGACCAGGCCTTCATCGGGCGGCTCTGGGCGGACTGGTCACCCGGCTACGACGCGACCGAGGATCTCGCGTACGTCCGCGCCGCGCTCGGGACGCCGGAGAACCTGGCGGCGGCACTGGGCTACTACCGGGCGCTGTTCGACCCCGCCCGGCAGTCGCCCGACCTGGCCGCCGAGCAGCAGGCCGTCAGCGGGGTGCCGCCGCAGCCGACGCTCTACCTCCACGGCGCCCAGGACGGGTGCATGGGCGCCGACGTCGTGGACGCGGTGCGCGGCGCGCTCTCGCCCGGCTCGGAGGCCGGAGTCGTCGACGGCGCCGGCCACTTCCTGCACCTCGAGCAGCCGGCCGAGGTGAACCGCCGGATCCTCGGTTTCCTGGCCGACTGAGCGGCCCGCGGTCAGACCGGGCTGAGCTCGTCGCTGTGCCGCCGGCGGTTGGGGTTCGACGGCAGGGCCGTGCGCGTGACCGGCGCGGGTCCGAGGCCGGTCGCGCGGGCCGGGGGAGGGGTCCGGGCGTAGCGGGGCTTCAGCGGGCGGGAGTGCTGTCCGGCCAGCAGGGCGTGCGGACGGGTCGCGTCGTCGTCCCGGTCGTCGGCGCCGGACGGCGAGGCAGCCGCCGGGAAGCTCTCGCAGCGCGGCGGCCGCGCCGGGTCGGGCAGCCGCAGCTCGTCGAGGTCCTTCCACGTGGAGTGCCGCAGCCCGTCGACGACGCAGCGGACGCGGGCCAGCACGCGGCCGTCCGTGTGCGTCCAGCCGAGCAGCTCGCCGGTGAACCAGAGGCCACGGTGGTGGATCTCCACGGGCTGGGGGTCGCCAGCGAAGAGGATCACCTCCGGGTTCCGGGTCACGAGCGGACTGTAGGTCCGCGGAACGGCCGGGGCCGGAAGGCGCGCGTGCACCCGGAGGCGGGCGTGACGGGCCAGTCCCACCACTCACTCCGGTGCCTGCCGCCACCCCCGGAGCCGGACCGCCGGGGCGCGTGTACAGTGGCATCTACCGACGCGGGGTGGAGCAGCTCGGTAGCTCGCTGGGCTCATAACCCAGAGGTCACAGGTTCGAATCCTGTCCCCGCTACCACGTTGGAACGGCCCTCACAGTCGCACTGTGGGGGCCGTTCTTCGTTCGGCCGACGTCGGCACCGCCTCGGCGCGCGCTCTCCTGCGCGCTCCGCCGGGACGAGCGTGCCGGCAGTCACGAGGAGGAGCAGTGGCTCGACGAGGCCAGCCCCAGACGGGGGCTCGCCGCACGCCCGCGCGCAACCAGCGCCGTGCCCGCGGCCCGGAGGACGTCATCGCCGTGCTGGCCCGCGCCGTGCGCGAGGTCGAGGCGGCCGTCCAGCGGGGCTCGGTGACCGCGAGCGTGCGCACCAAGTTCCAGGCAGTCGCGCTGATCGCCCGCGAGGAGCGCGCCCGGGTGCGCTCCGACCAGGAGGCGAGCCCGAGCCACCGGACCGAGCAGCTCAAGCGGCTGGACGGCATCGCGACGATCCTGGCGCGCACCGCCGTCCGCGACGCGGGCCTCCTGGCGCTGCTCGGCGAGGACGCCGTCGTCTCCGACTCGGCCCGTGCGCTCCGGCTGGAGATGCTGCGGGCGGCCGGCATCGAGCCGGCGCCCGTGGAGGCCCCGGTGGCGGCGCCGGTGGAGACGACGGCCGCTCCCGAGCGCCGCGTCGTGCCCCAGTCGGTGGTCTCCCGGCAGCTGGCCAACCCCTTCCTGGCGCCCGACTTCGAGGCCGCACGGCAGAGCGTGCCCCGTCCGCACCGCCTCGCCGGGTGGGAGCTGATGGGTCCGCTGCTCAACTCCTTCGAGCGCGCCGGCGGCGGAGCTCCGGCGTGCATGGACCTGCCGTTCCCCACCGACCGGTTCACCCCGGCGGGCTCGGAGCTGATGCCGCACCAGGGCCAGCTCGTCGCCAGCGCCGCGGCCGGTCACCGCACCTTCCTGCTCGCCGACGAGCCCGGCCTGGGCAAGACGGCGCAGGCACTGCTCGCCGCCGAGGCCTCGGACGCCTATCCGCTGCTGGTCGTGGTGCCCAACGTGGTCAAGACCAACTGGGCCCGCGAGGCCGGCCGCTGGACGCCGCACCGCAAGGCCACCGTCGTGCAGGGCAACGGTGACACCGTCGACGGCTTCGCGGACATCGTCGTCGTCAACTACGAGGTGCTGGACCGGCACGTGGGCTGGCTGGGCGAGTTCGGGTTCCGCGGCATGGTGGTCGACGAGGCGCACTTCATCAAGAACAAGACCTCGCAGCGGTCCCAGCACGTGCTGCAGCTCTCCGAGCGGATCCGCTCGCGCACCGCACGGCCGTTGCTCATGGCGCTCACCGGCACCCCGCTGATCAACGACATCGACGACTTCCGCGCCATCTGGCAGTTCCTCGGCTGGATCGACGACACCAAGCCCCTGGGCGAGCTGATGGACGCGCTCGAGGCCACCGGTCTGACACCGGCCGACCCGGGCTTCTACCCCGCGGCGCGGAAGTGCGTGATCGACCTCGGCATCGTCCGTCGTCGCAAGGTCGACGTCGCCGCCGACATCCCGGCCCGCCGCATCGCCGACCTCCCCGTCGAGCTCGACGACAAGGCCGGCCGCTCCATCCGGGCCGCCGAGCGCGAGCTCGCCCGCCGGCTGGTGAAGCGCTACGAGAGCGCGCTGGCCGCCCGCGAGTCGGCCACCGTGGTCGAGGGCATCGACGCCGACCTGGTGCGCAAGGTGGCCGGGTGGGAGCTCAAGGACGCGTCGTCGTCCACGACCGGCGAGAACGTCTTCGGCATGATGCGGCGCATCGGCCAGGCGAAGGCCGGCCTCGCCGCCGACTACGCCGCCCAGCTCGCGCGCAGCGCCGGCAAGGTCGTCTTCTTCGCCAAGCACGTCGACGTCATGGACGTGGCCGAGGAGTCGTTCGCGTCCCAGGGCATCCGGTACGCGTCCATCCGCGGCGACCAGACGCCGTCGGCCCGCCAGCGGAACATCGACGCCTTCGTCAACGACCCCGAGGTCTCGATCGCGGTGTGCTCGCTGACCGCGGCGGGCGTGGGGCTGAACCTGCAGGTGGCCTCCAACATCGTGCTGGCCGAGCTGTCGTGGACCGACGCGGAGCAGACGCAGGCGATCGACCGCAGCCACCGCATCGGGCAGACCGAGCCGGTCACCGCGTGGCGGATCATCGCCGCGCAGACCATCGACGCCCGCATCGCCGAGCTCATCGACAGCAAGGCCGGGCTCGCCGCCCGGGCGCTGGACGGCTCGGACGAGGTGTCGTCGTCGACCGACGTGCAGCTCGAGGCGCTCGTCGCCCTGCTCACCGCGGCGCTCTCGGAGCCGTCCGCCCGCTGAGCGGGCAGCGGTGCCCCGGTGACCGACGTCACCGGGGCCCCGCCGTCCGAACTATCCCTATCAAGCTGATAGACATGGTGTATGACGCGCTCCGGCACCGCCCTGGTGACCCGTGCGTACGTGGACCTGCTGCGCTCCGCTAGCGCGCTGTGTCCCCCTCGGCGCTGAGCTGAGGCCCGCGGTTCCGCACCGCACCCCGCCGCTCCGCCTGCTCCTCCCGAGCGGGCTCCTCGCCGTCCGCGGGCCCTCCCGCCGACGGCTCTCTCCTCACTCCCGGAGTTCGACATGTCGCTGCACCTGCACTGGTTCCTCCCCACCTCCGGCGACGGGCGGGAGGTCATCGGCATCGCCAACGCGGACGGGACGGCGTCGGTCGACCGCGCGCCCACCCTCGACTACCTCGGCCAGGTCGCCCGGGCCGCGGAGACCCTCGGCTTCGAGGCGGTGCTCACCCCGACCGGCACCTGGTGCGCCGACGCCTGGATCACCACCGCGGCGCTGCTCGGGCAGACGAGCACGCTGAAGTTCCTCGTCGCCTTCCGGCCGGGCCTGATCACCCCGACCCTCGCGGCCCAGCAGGCGGCCGCCTACACCGAGCTGTCCGGCGGGCGCCTGCTGCTCAACGTGGTTACCGGGGGAGATCTGCAGGAACAGCGCCGGTTCGGTGACTGGCTGGACCACGACGAGCGCTACGAGCGCACCGACGAGTTCATCCAGGTGCTGCGCGGCGCGTGGAGCGGCACGCCGTTCGACTACGAGGGCAAGCACTACAAGGTCGCCGGTGCCACCGTCCGGTACCCGCCCACACCCACCCCGGAGATCTTCTTCGGCGGTGCGAGCCCCGCCGGGCGCGAGGTCGCCGCCGCGCAGGCCGACACCTACCTCACCTGGACCGAGCCGCCGGCGCAGGTCGCCGAGCTGGTCGACGACGTCCGGGCGCGGGCAGCCCGGCACGGCCGCACGCTCACCTTCGGCATCCGCGCGCACGTCATCGCGCGGGACACCTCGGAGGAGGCGTGGGCGGAGGCCGCGCGCCTGCAGTCGCGCATGGACCCCGCGGTCATCGCCAAGGCGCAGAAGCGGTTCTCCCGCTCCGACAGCGAGGGGCAGCGCCGGCAGGCGTCCCTGGCGGCGTCGGCGAACGAGCGGCTGGAGATCCACCCCGGCCTGTGGGCGGGCTACGGCCTGGTGCGCACGGGGGCCGGTACCGCCCTGGTCGGCAGCCACGCGGAGGTCGCCTCGCTGATCGAGGAGTACGCCGAGATCGGCATCGAGCACTTCATCCTGTCCGGCCAGCCGCACCTGGAGGAGGCGTACTGGGTGGGCGAGGGCGTGCTGCCCGAGCTGCGCCGCCGCGGGCGGATCGGGGCCGGCGCGGCCGACCTGCGCGTTCCCGCGACGGCCTGAACCGGCGGAGCGGTCGAGGACGGGCGCACTCGAACGCCCCTGAGTGTTGTGCGTCACGGCTCGGCTCATTAGCGTCAGCGCTGACCGTTTTGTCTGTCCGACAGTGAGGCGCCCCGTGTCCGTCAACACCCCCGCCGGCCCCGTCGACGTAGCGTCGCTCGACATCGACGCGATCGACCTCTCCGACCGCGACTTCTGGGCGGAGCCGCCGGCGGTCCGGCACGCGGTTTTCGACAAGCTGCGTGCCGAGCGGCCCTTCGCCTGGTTCGCCGAGCCGACCATGGAGGGCATGGAGCCCGGGCCGGGCTACTGGGCCGTCACCCGGCTCGCCGACCTCGACGCGATCAGCTCCCAGCCGGCCGTCTTCTGCTCGGGTCAGGGTGCTGTCTCGATCCAGGACATCCCGGCCGACCTCAGCGAGTTCTACGGCTCCATGATCAGCATGGACGACCCCCGGCACGCCCGGATCCGGCGGATCGTCGCGAAGACGTTCACCCCGCGGATGCTCGAGCAGGTCGTCGACTCCGTGGTGGGCATCGTGGACGACGTGCTGGCCGAGGCGCGCGCCAAGGCCGAGGCGGGGGACGGGTCCCTGGACGTCGTCGCGGACATCGCCGCGCCCATCCCGCTGCGGATCATCTGCGACATGATGGGCGTGCCCGAGGAGGACCGTCTCCTGGTCCTGAACGCCTCGAACACGATCCTCTCCGGCGGCGACCCGGAGCTCACCGACGAGGCCGACCCGCTGACCGCGCTGCTCGAGGCGGGCATGGCGATGGCCGAGCTGATGGGGCGGCTGGCCGCCGAGCGGATCGAGAACCCCACGGACGACCTGACGACGGCGCTGGTGAACAGCGAGGTCGACGGGGAGAAGCTCACCCACCAGGAGATCGCCTCGTTCTTCATCCTGCTGCTGGTCGCCGGCAACGAGACCACCCGCACGGCCATCGCGCAGGGCCTGCTCGCCCTCTCGGAGAACCCGGAGCAGCGCGCGGCCTGGATGGCCGACCCGTCGATGGACAAGACCGCCGTCGAGGAGATCGTCCGCGTCGTCAGCCCGGTGACCTGGATGCGCCGCACGGCCACCCAGGACGGCGAGGTCAACGGGCACGCCTTCAAGGAGGGCGACAAGTTCCTGCTGTTCTACAACGCGGCCAACCGCGACCCGGAGGCATTCGAGAACCCGCACGCGCTGGACCTGAGCCGCAGCCCGAACAACCACGTCGGCTTCGGCGGGCACGGGCCGCACTTCTGCCTGGGCGCGCACCTGGCCCGCCGCGAGCTCGCGGTGACCTTCCGCCGGCTGTTCGAGATCTGCCCCGACCTGGAGATCACCGGCGAGCCCGCCCGGCTGCGTTCCTCGTTCGTCAACGGCCTCAAGCGGCTGCCGGCGCGCCTCACGGGCGACCGATGAGCCGGGTGCAGGTCGACCGGGAGCGCTGCGTCGGCTCGGGGGTGTGCGAGTCGCTCGCGCCGGAGGTCTTCGAGATCGACGACGAGGGCGTCCTCCAGGTGCACCGCGAGGAGCCCGCGGCCGACGACCTGGACGGCGTCCGCGACGCCGTCCAGTCCTGTCCCGCACGGGCGCTGGCCCTGGCCGAATGATCGAAGTGGCCGCTCGCGGGTAGGGGCTGGGGCATGGAGCCCACAGTCACCAACGCCCCCGACGCGAGCCGCTACGAGATCCGCGACGGCGACCGGCTGCTCGGCCACGCCGACTACCAGCGGGACGGGTCCACCTTCGTGTTCACCCACACGGAGGTGGACCCCGACGCCGGGCAGTCCGGGCTCGGCAGCACGCTGGTCCGCGCCGCCCTGGACGACGTGCGCACCCAGGGTGGGTCCGTCGTCCCGCAGTGCTCGTTCGTGCGCGGCTGGATCGGCAAGCACGAGGACTACGCCGACCTGGTCGCGGGCTCGGAGAGCTGACCTCCGCGTCAGGCGGGAACGGTCACCGGGCCGAGCCCCAGTTCGCGGTGGGTGGCACCCATGCACCGGTCCATGACGACGGTCAGCCCGGCGTCCTCGGCGATGCGGCGCGCCTCGTCGTCGGCGATGCCCAGCTGGAGCCAGAGCACCTTCGCCCCGATCGCGACCGCCTGCCGGGCGATGTCCGCTGCCTCCGCCGCCGGCCGGAAGACGTCGACGACGTCCACCGGACCGTCCACCTCGGCCAGGGACGGAGCCACCGGCTCGCCGAACAGCTCCCCGCCGCGAGGGTTCACCGGCCGGATCCGGTAGCCCTGCTGCTGCAGGTACGCCGGGATGCGATGGGCCGCCTTCGCCTCGTCGGCCGAGGCGCCGACGACGGCGATCGTCCGGGTGTCGCGGAAGATGCGGGTCAGTTCGTTGCGCAGTGCGTCGTCCATGACCGCGGGCAACGTCGGCGGGGTGCCGGTCATGCCCGGTGCTCCGTAGGGTCGGCACGGTGATCCTCGAGCACGCACTGCTGACGGTCCGGCCGGAGGAGAAGACGGCCTTCGAGGCGGCCTTCGCGGAGGCGAAGCGGCTGATCGCCGCCTCGCCCGGCTTCCGCGGGCTGCGGCTGTCGCGCTGCCTGGAGCGCGACGAGGGGTACCTGCTCCTGGTGGAGTGGGACCGGCTGGCCGACCACACCGAGGGCTTCCGAGGCAGCGCCGCCTACCAGGAGTGGAAGGCGCTGCTGCACGGCTTCTACGACCCGTTCCCGGTCGTGGAGCACTTCGAGACGGTGCTGACGGCCGAGCCGCCGGCCTGACTCAGGCGGTCAGCGCGGTGCTCTCGACCCCGTCCTCCAGTCGCGCGACCAGGCCGTCCAGCGGCAGACCGAGGGCGTGCGCCAGCGCGGCCACGGTGAAGAACGTGGGGGTCGGCACCCGCCCGGACTCGATCTTGCGCAGCACCTCGAGGCTCACGCCGGAGCTCGCCGCCACCTCGGCCGGCGTCCGGTCGCCCCGTGCCTGACGCAGGAGGGCGCCGAGCCGGCGGCCGCGCTCCCGCTCCTCGGGTGTCAGTGACGGTCGGACCATGCCGTGATAGTAATACCGGGACAGAAATACCGGAAGCTGCTGCGAGGAGAACACCGTGATCGAGCTGCGCACGCCCGGCGAGATCGATGCCATGCGTGCCGCCGGCGCGGTCGTCGCCGACATGCACGCCGCCGTGCGGGCCGCGGCGGAGCCCGGCGTCCGGCTCACCCGGCTGGACGCGATCGCCCGGGAGGTCCTGGCCGACGCCGGGGCGACCTCGCCGTTCCTCGGCTACGCGCCCCAGTCCACGACCCCGCCGTTCCCGGGGGTGCTCTGCCTGTCGGTGAACGACGTGGCCCTGCACGGCATCCCGACCCCCGAGGTGCTCGAGGACGGCGACCTGCTCAGCGTCGACGCCGGTGCGGTGCTGGACGGCTGGGTCGGCGACGCGGCGATGACGTACCCGATCGGCACCCCGCGCCCGGAGGACCTCGAGCTGGTGGCGACCACCGAGCGGGCGCTGGAGGCCGGCATCGCCGCGGCCGTCGTCGGCAACCGGATCGGCGACATCTCCGCCGCCATCGGTGCGGTCGGCCGGGCCGGCGGGTGCGGCATCAACACCGACCAGGGCGGGCACGGGGTCGGGCGCTCGATGCACGAGGCGCCTTCGGTGCCGAACGAGGGGCGGGCCGGCCGTGGCGTGAAGCTGCGGGCGGGCCTGGTCATCGCGATCGAGCCGTGGTTCCTCGCCGGGGGCAGCGACGACTACCGGGTCGACGCCGACGGTTGGACGCTGCGCAGCGCCGACGGCAGCCGGGCGGCCCACGTCGAGCACACGGTCGCCGTCACCGAGGACGGACCCAGGATCCTGACCGCTCCGCGCTGATCGCCGGCACACTGACCCGGTGCACGGGGCCCTGGTCATCGACCTGGACGGCGTGCTGCGGCACTGGACGGGTCAGCGGACCGAGGACATCGAGCGGCGGCACGGCCTGCCCGACGGATCGCTGACCACCGTCGCCTTCGCGCCCGACCGGCTGCTCCCCGCCGTCACCGGCAGGGTCACCGACACCGCCTGGCGCGCGGGCGTTGCCGAGGAGCTGACGCGACGGCACGGCGCCGACGGGGCCGCGGTCGTCCGGGAGTGGTCGACGCCGGTGGGCGAGGTCGACGCGCAGGTGCTCGGCATCGTCCGGGCGCAGCGCCGGGTGCGCGCCGTCGCGTTGCTGAGCAACGCCACCGACCGGCTCCGGCCGGACCTCCGGGCGCTGGCCCTGGACGTCGAGTTCGACGCCGTGTTCAGCAGCGCCGAGCTGGGCGTGGCCAAGCCCGACCCGGAGGTGTTCGCCCGCGTCTGTGCGGCACTCGGTCTTCCGCCCGGGCGATGCCTGTTCGTCGACGACTCCGCGCGCCACGTCGCCGCCGCGGCGGCCGCGGGGCTGACGGCGCACCACCACCGGTCCGCTGCCGGGCTCGAGGCCTTCCTGGGCCGCTGGACCTGAGCTCAGAGGGCCCTGAGGTCAGAGGGCCCTGACCATCTCCAGCTCCGGCCCGTTCACGGCGGTGATCTGCGCACCCGTCGCCACGAAGCCGGCCTTCTCGTAGGCCCGACGGGCCCGCGGGTTCTCCGTGTGGACGAACAGCCGGGCGCGGGGGAGCCCCCGGTCGCGCAGCCAGCCGGTGGCCGCCGCGAGCAGCTGGTCCAGCACGCCCCGGCCGCGGTGTGCAGGCGCGAGGTAGACGGCCGCCACGTAGCCGGCCGGCTCGCCGACGAGGCCACCCCCGACGTCGGTGTCACCGACCCGTTCGACCAGCGCCACGACGCTGCCCACCCAGGCGCCGTCCGCGGTGACGGCCACGAACAACCGTGCGGTGGCGTCCGGGCCGGCGTCCACGGAGGAGCTCCGCGTCTGGTCCATCCAGTGCTCGTCCGGGCGCGCGGACGCCTCGGCGTGCGAGGTGAGGAAGGCAACCCGGTCGGTGTCGTCGGACAGCGCCTCCAGCCGCAGCGCGCGGCTCTCCCGCCACTCGTGCGCCCGGACGGGACGGACCGCGTACCCCGGGGTCACGGCGTCAGCCGAGGGCGCGCTCGAGGTCGGCGAGCAGGTCGTCGACGTCCTCGATCCCGACGGAGAGGCGCACCAGGTCGCTCGGCACCTCCAGCGGGGAGCCGGCGGCGCTGGCGTGGGTCATCCGGCCCGGGTGCTCGATGAGCGACTCGACGCCGCCGAGCGACTCGGCCAGCGTGAACAGCTCGGTCCGCTCGCAGACCCGCAGGGCCGCCTCCTCGCCCGCGCGCAGCCGGAACGAGATCATCCCGCCGAAGCCGGACATCTGGCGGGCCGCGACCTCGTGGCCGGGGTGGTCGGGCAGGCCGGGGTACAGCACGGCGGCGACGGCGTCGTGCGCGACGAGGAACTCGGCGACCCGGGCGGCGTTGGCGCAGTGCCGGTCCATCCGCACGCCGAGGGTCTTCAGGCTGCGCAGCACCATCCACGCGTCGAAGGGCCCGGCGACGGCGCCCATGGCGTTGTGGTTGTAGGTCAGCTGCTCGCCGAGGCCCGCGTCCCGGGTGACCAGCGCACCGCCGACGACGTCGGAGTGCCCACCCAGGTACTTCGTCGTCGAGTGCACGACGACGTCGGCGCCCAGGGTCAGCGGCCGCTGCAGGTAGGGGGAGGCGAAGGTGTTGTCGACCACCAGCAGCGCGCCCGCCTCGTGCGCGATCGCCGCCGTCGCCTCGATGTCGGTGATGTTCAGCAGCGGGTTGCTGGGCGTCTCGCACCAGACCACGCGGGTGGTCGGCCGGATCGCGGCGCGCAGCGCGTCGGGGTCGGACAGGTCGACGGGGGTGTGCTCCAGGCCCCACTCCGACAGCACGCGGGAGATCAGCCGGAAGGTGCCGCCGTACGCGTCGCCGCCCAGGACGACGTGGTCGCCGGACCGGCACGCGGTGCGCAGCAGGGTGTCCTCGGCGGCGAGCCCCGACGCGAACGCCAGCGCCGTCGTGCCCTCCTCGAGGGCGGCCAGCGCCGCGTGCAGCGTGTCGCGGGTCGGGTTCCCGCTGCGCGAGTACTCGTAGCCGCCGCGCAGCCCGCCGACGCCGTCCTGCTTGTACGTCGTGGTCAGGTGCAGCGGCGGGATGACCGCGCCGGTGGCCGGGTCGGGGTCCTGGCCCGCGTGGATCGCGCGGGTGTTGAAGCCGGTCATGACCCGACCGTAGGCGTGAGCCCCGCGAGGTGCCCGAGCACGTCCTGGCGGGTGACGACGCCGGCGGGCTTGCCGTCCACGTGCACGAGCAGCGCGTCCGCGCCGCCCAGCTGGGCCACCGCCGCGCTGACCGCCTCGCCGGAACCGACGATCGGCAGGGGAGGGGACATGTGCTTCTCGACCCGGTCGGCCAGCGAGGCCTTGCCGGCGAACAGCGCGTCGAGCAGCGTCTTCTCGTCGATCGAGCCGACGACCTCGCCGGCGGTGACCGGCGGCTCCGCGCGCACGACCGGCAGCTGGCTCACGCCGTACTCGCGCAGGATGTCGATGGCGTCGCGGACTGTCTCGTTCGGGTGCGTGTGCACCAGCGTCGGCGTCTCGCCCGACTTGGCCCGCAGCAGTTCGCCGACCGTCTCGCCGCCGGAGGCCTCGAGGAACCCGTAGTCGGCCATCCAGGTGTCGTTGAAGATCTTGTTCAGGTAGCCGCGGCCGCCGTCGGGCAGCAGCACGACCAGGACGTCGTCCTTGGTCAGCCGCTCGGCCACCCGCAGGGCCGCCACGACCGCCATGCCGCAGGAGCCACCGACGAGCAGGCCCTCCTCGCGCGCCAGGCGCCGGGTCATGGCGAAGGAGTCCCCGTCGGAGACGGCGATGATCTCGTCGGCGACGTCCTGGTCGTAGGTGGTCGGCCAGAAGTCCTCGCCGACGCCCTCCACCAGGTACGGGCGGCCCGTGCCCCCGGAGTAGACGGAGCCCTCGGGGTCGGCGCCGATGACCTGCACCCGGCCGTCAGAGGACTCCTTGAGGTAGCGCCCGACCCCGCTGATCGTCCCGCCGGTGCCTGCTCCGGTGACGAAGTGGGTGATCCGGCCCTCGGTCTGCGCCCAGATCTCGGGTCCGGTCGTCTCGTAGTGCGACCGCGGGTTGTTCGGGTTGGAGTACTGGTCGGGCTTCCAGGCGCCGGGCGTCTCGCGGCTGAGCCGGTCGGAGACCGAGTAGTAGGACCGCGGGTCGGCGGGGTCGACGGCGGTCGGGCAGACCACGACCTCGGCGCCGTAGGCGCGGAGCACGTTCACCTTCTCCTGCCCGACCTTGTCGGGGCAGACGAAGATGCACTTGTAGCCGCGCTGCTGGGCGACCAGGGCCAGCCCGATGCCGGTGTTGCCACTGGTCGGCTCCACGATCGTGCCGCCGGGCTGCAGCTCGCCGCTGGCCTCCGCGGCGTCGACCATGCGCACCGCGATCCGGTCCTTCACCGAGCCGCCCGGGTTGAGGTACTCGACCTTGGCCAGCACCAGGGGTGCGTCGGGGCCCAGGTGCCGGGTGATCGACGACAGCCGCACCAGCGGGGTGTTCCCGACCAGGTCGATGACGGACTCGGCGTACTGCACGGCGTGCCTCCTCGGCGGGGCCCCGACCACCGCGGCCCGACGTCCACCATCCCACCAGAGGTGCCCGCGCTGGTCACCGGGACGAGGATGCGGTCATGACCTCTCCCGCACCCGGCACCCGCACCCTCGGCGGCCTGACCGTCTCCGCCCTCGGCCTCGGCTGCATGGGCATGAGCCAGAGCTACGGCACCGCCGACCGGTCCGAGTCCCTCGCGACGATCCACCGGTCCCTCGACCTCGGGATCACCTTCCTCGACACCTCGGACGTCTACGGGGACGGGCACAACGAGGAGCTCGTCGGCGAGGCGATCGCCGGCCGCCGCGACGAGGTGCAGCTGGCCACCAAGTTCTCCATCTCCCGGGACGACCGCGGCCGGATGCGCATCGACGGCCGGCCCGAGAACGTGCACGCCCGCGCCGAGGCCAGCCTGCGTCGCCTGGGCGTCGACGTCATCGACCTCTACTACCAGCACCGGGTCGACGCGAAGGTCCCGATCGAGGACACCGTCGGCGCGATGGCCGAGCTCGTGCAGCAGGGGAAGGTCCGGTACCTCGGCCTGTCCGAGGCCAGCGCGGCCTCGATCCGGCGCGCGGCCGCCGTGCACCCGATCGCGGCGCTGCAGAGCGAGTGGTCGCTGTGGACCCGCGACCTGGAGCAGGAGGTGCTCGGGGTCGCCCGCGAGCTCGGCATCGGCATCGTGCCGTTCAGCCCGCTGGGCCGCGGGTTCCTGACCGGGGCGATCACCAGCCCGGACGACTTCGACGACGACGACTTCCGCAAGAACCAGCCGCGCTTCCAGGGCGAGGCGTTCCAGGCCAACCTGCGGCTGGTCGACGCCGTCCGGGCGATGGCCACCGAGAAGGGCGTCTCGGCCGGTCAGCTCGCGCTGGCCTGGGTGCTGGCCCAGGGCGACGACGTCGTCCCGATCCCGGGGACCAAGCGGCGCAGCTACCTCGAGGAGAACGCGGGCGCCCTGGCCGTGGAGCTCACCGCCGACGACCTGGCGCGGCTGGACGCGATCGCGCCGCTCGGAGCAGCGGCGGGCACTCGGTACCCCGACAGCGGCTACGCGTACGGCGACAGCCCGGAGCGCTCCGCGTGAGCGCGCCGGTGACCACCCGCGTCCGCGGACGGGACGGGACCGAGGTGGCGGTGCACCGGTGGGGCGTGCCGGGGCAGCAGCCGCCGGTCGTCCTGCAGCACGGGTTCGCGGCGGACAGCCTGCGGAACTGGGAGCAGAGCGGGGTGGTGGCGGCGCTGCTGGCCGACGGCCGCGAGGTGGTCGCCGTCGACGCCCGTGGGCACGGCGCCTCGGACAAGCCGCACGACCCGGCCCGCTACGGGGAGCGGGCGATGGCCGGTGACCTGGCGTCCGTCGCCGACGCCCTGCAGCTGGACCGGTTCGACCTGGCCGGGTACTCGATGGGCGGGATCGTGTCGCTGGTCCTGGCCGGCACCGACCCGCGGGTGCGCCGGCTGGTGGTCGGCGGCATCGGCGCCGGCGTGGTGGAGCGGGGCGGCCTGGACACGCGAGCCGTCCGCACCACCGCCCTGGCGTCCGCGCTGGAGGCCGACGACCCGGCGACGGTCCCCGACCCGATGGCGGCGGCCTTCCGGGCCTTCGCCGACAGCACCGGTGCCGACCGGCTGGCGCTGGCGGCGCACGTCCGGTCGGTCAACACCGAGCCGCTGCCCCTGGGGGAGATCGCGGCTCCGACGCTGGTCGTGGCGGGGGACGCCGATCCGCTGGCGGCCCGGCCGCAGGTGCTCGCCGACGCCATCGCGGGCGCTCGGCTGGTGACGGTCCCCGGTGACCACCTGGGCGCCGTCCGGACACCGGAGTTCACCGGCGCCCTCGTCGGCTTCCTGGGGGACGACGGCGGCTCGTGACGGCTCCCTCGTGACGGGCCCGGTGTTCCTCGGCGCCGACGTCGGCACCAGCGGGCTGAAGCTGGTCGCGCTCGACGGTGCCGGGCTCGTCGCGGCCGAGGCCGAGCGGGAGTACGCCTACGACCGCCCGGAGCCGGGCCGGGCCGAGATCGACGTGTGCGTGTGGCGGGCGGCCCTCGACGCGGCGCTCGCCGAGGTCGCGGCGGCGCTCCCGGGGCGGCCGGTCCGGGCGCTGGGCCTGTCCGGGCAGATGCACGGCACCGTGCTCGTCGACGCGGCGGGACGGCCGGTGCGCCCGGCGGTGCTGTGG
>JBEPZM010000015.1:0-23831 GCA_041640835.1 Blastococcus sp. | reverse complement strand
GGCCGCCGGCCCCGTCGGGGCGCACTGAGCCGTCCGGTGCGGGGCGGTGCAGCCGACCCGCCCCGCACCGGACCCCGGCCGGCCGACCGCCGCCCGAGCCGTCACGCCCTCAGCTCACCGTCCTCGCCGTCCGGAGTCTTCTGGACGGTGAGGACGAAGTCGTCCCCGTGGTGCCGGATGCCGTGCACGACGGCCTGCTCCACGGCCTCGACCGCGGCCGTCCGGCGCAGCACCATCGGGTCCGAGCGCACGTCCTTGGCCAGCGACACGGCCAGCCCGACCATGACCAGCGCGAACGGCAGCGCGGCGATGATCGTCAGGTTCTGCAGCCCGGTGAGGGCCTCGTCCCCGCCGACCAGCAGCATGATCGCCGCGACCGCGCCCATCACGACGCCCCAGAAGATGACCGTCCGCTTGCTGGGCTGCAGCGTCCCGCGCTCCGACAGCGAGCCCATGACGATCGAGGCGGCGTCGGCGCCGGAGACGAAGAAGATCGCGACCAGCACCATGACCAGCACGGTCATCACGGTGGCCAGCGGATAGGTGTCGAGCACGCCGAAGAGCTGCCCCTCCGACGTCGACTGCCCTGCCACGTCGGCGCCGTCCTGCTGGGCCGCGATGCCGGCGCCGCCGAAGATCGCGAACCAGACGAGGCTCACCACGCTGGGCACCAGCAGCACACCGCTGACGAACTGGCGGATCGTGCGGCCCCGGCTGATCCGGGCGATGAACAGCCCGACGAACGGCGTCCAGCTGATCCACCACGCCCAGTAGAAGACCGTCCAGCCGCGCAGCCACTCCGCCATGGCGTCGCCGCCGCTGGCCTCGGTGCGCCCGGCCATCTCGGCGAGGTCGGCGAAGTAGGCGCCGATCGCCCCGGGGACGAGGTTGAGGATCAGCACCGTCGGGCCGACCACGAAGACGAACACCGCCAGGACGGCGGCCAGCACCATGTTGATGTTGGACAGCCACTGGATGCCCTTGGCCACGCCGGAGACCGCCGAGGCGACGAACGCGGCGGTGAGCACGGCGATGATCGCCACGAGGGCGCCGTTGCCGACGTCCCCGAGCCAGCCGAGGATCTCCACCCCGCTGCCGATCTGCAGCGCACCGAGGCCCAGCGAGGCGGCGGACCCGAACAGTGTGGCGAAGATCGCCAGGACGTCGATCAGCTTGCCCGCCGGGCCCCCGGTGCGGCGCTCGCCGAACAACGGGGCGAACGCGGCGCTGATCAGCTGCGGCCGGCCGCGGCGGAAGGTGCCATAGGCGATGGCCAGGCCGACGACGGCGTAGATCGCCCACGGGTGCAGGCTCCAGTGGAAGAGCGTGGTCGCCATCGCGGTGGAGACCGCCTCGGGCGTCTCGGCGTCGACCGTGCGCGGCGGCGGCGACACGTAGTGCGTCAGCGGCTCGCTCACGCCGAAGAACATCAGCCCGATGCCCATACCGGCGCTGAACATCATCGCGATCCAGGAGACCGTGCGGAACTCCGGCTCCTCGTCGTCGCGGCCCAGCGGGATCCGGCCGTAGCGGCTGGCCGCCAGCCAGATGACGAAGACGACGAAACCGGAGGCCAGGAGCACGAACAGCCAGCCGAGGTTGGTCTCGATCCAGGTGAGCGCGCTGCCGCTGGCACTGCCCAGGCCGGACGGGGACAGGAATCCCCACGCGACGAAGGCGAGCGCCAGCGCCGCGGAGATGCCGAACACGGTGGTGTCGAGGCGGCCGCCGCGGTCGGCGGCGGAGCGGGGTGGCTGGGCCAGCGCGGGGTGGACCGTGGCGCCGGCCGGCGGGACGGTCCGGTCGTCCGGTCCCGCCGCGGGCGGGGTGGTGGTGGGGTTCTGAGTCACAGTCGTGTCTGGCGCCGCGGGGGCGCCCCTCCATTCGTTTCGGTGACGCCTCCGTCCGGCGCTGGGCGGAGGGCCGCCCTACACGCTCCGCAGTTCCGGGGCGCGAGGCAAACCGGGTGGAACGGATCACGTCGCCGCTCCCCCGACCGGGTGGTGTCGGACGCGCACGGGAGACTGACGGCATGGAGCTGCCCAGCGCCCTGTACGTCCCCACCGCCGACGGGTTCACCGCCACCGCCCTGACCATCGGGCCGTGGGATCCCGGCCTGCAGCACGCCGGTCCGCCGGCGGCGCTGCTGGCGCGGGCGGCGGAGCGGGCGAGCGGGATCGCGGGCGGCCAGACGGTGCGGCTGACCTACGACATCTTCGGGCCGGTACCGGTGGGCCCGGTGCGGATCACCACCTCCGTCGTCCGGCCCGGCCGCCGCGTGGAGCTGGTCGAGGCGGTGATGGACGCCGGCGACGGCCGCCCGCTGATGCGGCTGTCCGCCTGGCGCATGCGCACCCGCACCGAGGGGCTCCCGGCCGCCGTCGCGGGCTCGGCCCCGGGCACACCCCAACCCGCGCCGGCCGGCGTCGACGACAGCCGCGGCGAGGAGGCGGCCTTCTTCAGCAGCGCCGTGGCCTACCACAAGGCGCTCGAGTGGCGGTTCGCCTCGGGCAGCTTCAACTCCCCGGGCCCGGCCGTCGCCTGGACGCGGCCGGAGTGCACCCTGGTGGAGGGGGAGCCGATCACCCCGCTGGAGCACCTGCTGGTCATGACCGACGCGGCGAGCGGGATCTCGGCGGTGCTGGACTGGAGCACCGCCACCTTCGCCAACGTGGACCTGAGCGTGGGTCTGCACCGGCCCCCGCGCGGCGAGTGGCTGGGCATGGACGCGACCACGGTGCTGGGCGACTCCGGCGCCGCGCAGTGCACCGCCGTCCTCTTCGACGCCGAGGGGGCGATCGGCCGCTCGACCCAGTCACTGTTCGTGGAACCGCGATGACGCAGCGGCGAGATCGACGAGGAGGCTCCCCACGTGGGTGACGCACTGAGAGAGGTCCTGGACTGGTTCGCCGGGCGAGGGCTCGAGGTGGTCCTGATCATCATGGGATCGGTACTGCTCGCCCGCCTCGTCGGCTGGGCCGGCGGCCGGATCACCAGCCGGATCGACGACCAGTACACCGGTGGCGACGCGCTCGTCCGCTCCGAGGCCGCCAAGCACCGGCACTCGCTGACCCAGGTCATCACCTGGACGGCGGTCGTGCTGATCTACGCCGTCGCCGTCTTCTTCGTGCTCGACCGGCTGGGCGTGCCGGTGACCGGTCTCGTGGCGCCGGCCACCGTGCTGGGCGTGGGCCTCGGCTTCGGCGCGCAGCGCATCGTCGGCGACGTCCTGGCCGGCTTCTTCATCATCACCGAGCGGCAGTACGGCTTCGGCGACGTCGTCTCCATCCAGGTGGTGGGCGGCGGCGACCCGGCCACCGGCACGGTCGAGGACGTGACCCTGCGGGTGACCCGCGTGCGCTCGGCCAACGGCGAGGTCGTCACCGTGCCCAACGGCCAGATCGTCAAGGTCGTCAACCTCTCGCGCGACTGGGCGCGGGCGGTCATCGACGTGCCGGTGCCGTCGGACGCCGACGTGAACCGGGTCAACGAGATCCTCCGCGAGGTCGGCCGGGACGCCTTCCGTGACCCGGCCATGCGGCCGCTGCTGCTGGATCCGCCGACGGTCATGGGCGTCGAGAGCCTGGGCCTGGACGAGGTGAACGTGCGGGTGGTCGCCCGCACGCTCCCGGGCAAGCAGTTCGAGGTCGGCCGTGACCTGCGGGTCCGGATCGTCCTGGCCTTCCGCGACCAGGGCATGCAGGTGGTGCCGCCGCCGGCCGCCGACGGCGCTCCGACGACGCAGCGCGTGCGCGAGGGGGAGGACGCATGAGCGAGCCGCAGGACGAGGCGACGCCGGACCGGGTGCAGACGCCGACGGTCAGCACCGCTCCCACCAGCGGCGAGACCCCGCCCCCGGGTCCCCGCTGGTGGCACTGGGGCGCGCTGCCCGACCACCTGGGCCGCGCCCGGACGTCGACGGTGGTGCTCTCGCTGCTGTTCGTCGCCGTCTTCGCGCTGTACCTCAACGTGCGCCCCGACGTGGCGACCACCGGCACCTCGCCCGCCGGGGGCAGCAGCGACGTCGAGGCGCCGGCGAACCCGCTCGTGCCCGTCGAGCCGACGACGCCGGAGCCCACCGAGGAGCCGGAACCCACCACCGAACCCGAGGGGACCACGCCCTCCGAGGAGAGCGGGCCGCCGACGACGAGCGGCACGACGAGCTCTCCGAGCACCCGCCCGACGTCGCCCTCGACCGAGCCGAGCACCCCTGCGGAGACCACCGCGCCGACGCAGACGACCGGCGGGACGACGCCGCAGAGCACGCCCGCGACCTCCTCTCCGCCGGGACCGTGACCGAAGCGGTACGCCCCTCACACGACGCGGCAACATCCCACAGGGCAAGATCAAGCCTCTGTCCCGCTCGAAGGAGACCCTGCCCGTGTCCGCACGTTCCCTGACCCGCCGCGCCGCGACCGTCGTCGCCGTCGCCACCAGCGCCGCCCTGGTCCTCACCGGTTGCGGTGACGACTCCGACGACGCGGCCTCCTCCTCGGGGGACGCGGCCGCCGAGAGCCAGCCCGCCGTGGAGGCCGACGAGGCCCTCGCCGGACGCGTGCCGGCCGAGATCAGCGAGGACGGGACGATCACCGTCGGCAGCGACACCAGCTACGCGCCGAGCGAGTTCATCGACGAGGACGGCGAGACGGTCGTCGGCTTCGACGTCGACCTGTTCTCGGCGGTCGCCCAGAAGCTCGGCCTCGAGGCGGAGTTCGAGTCCGCGTCGTTCGACTCGATCATCGCCGGCGTCGGCTCGGGCCGGTACGAGACCGGGGTCTCCTCGTTCACGATCAACCCCGAGCGCCTGGCCGAGGCCACGATGATCAGCTACTTCTCCGCCGGCACCCAGTGGGCCGTGCAGGAGGGCAACCCGGAGGACGTCGACGCCGACAGCGCCTGCGGCACGTCCGTCGCCGTCCAGCGCGGCACGGTGCAGGTCGACGACATCACCGCCCGCTCGGCCGAGTGCGAGGCCTCCGGTGAGGAGGCGATCGACATCCAGCAGTTCGAGGGCCAGGACGAGGCGACCGCCGCGCTCGTCTCGGGCCGCGTCGACGCGAGCCTGGCCGACTCCCCGGTCATGGCCTACGCCGTCCAGCAGACCAACGGCCAGCTCGAGCTGCTCGGCGACATCTACGACTCGGCGCCGTACGGCTGGGTCGTCCCGCAGGCCCAGACGGAGTTCGCGCAGGTCCTGGCCGACGCGCTCACCGCGCTGATCGAGGACGGCACCTACGCCGAGATCCTCGAGAAGTGGGGCGTCGAGGCCGGCGCCATCGACACCCCCGAAGTCAACCCCACCGCCTGACCTCGCCTCCTCCCCCGATGTCCGCCGACCCGAGCACGTCACCGGCACCGCCCGAGCAGATCCGGGCGGTGCCGGTACGGCATCCCGGCCGCTGGATCGCCACCGCCGTCATCGCGGTGCTGGCGGCCATGTTCGTCCACATGCTGGCCACCAACCCGGTGTTCCAGTGGGACTTCATGGTCGACAACATGTTCAGCGACCCGGTGCTCCGGGGCGCGCGCACGACGCTGATCATGACCGTGCTGGCCATGATCATCGGCATCCTGCTCGGCATCGTGCTCGCGGTCATGCGGCTGTCGGCCAACCCGGTCGTCTCGGGAGCGGCCTGGGTCTACATCTGGTTCTTCCGCGCCATCCCCCGCATCGTGCTGCTGTTCTTCTCGGCCAGCCTCGGGGCGCTGTACTCGACCTACGAGCTGGGCTTCCCCTTCGACCAGCAGCTGATGGACCTGTTCGGCTTCACGGGCGACTGGCGGTTCCTCAGCCTGGACGGGAACGACATCTTCCGCGGGTTCGTCGCCGGCCTGCTGGGGCTGGCGCTGTCCGAGGGCGCCTACGCGGCCGAGATCGTCCGGGCCGGCATCCAGTCGGTCGACCCCGGCCAGGCCGAGGCCGCGCAGGCCCTGGGCATGAGCCGTGGCAAGACGATGCGCCGGATCGTGCTCCCCCAGGCGATGCGGGTGATCATCCCGCCGATGGGCAACGAGACGATCGCGATGCTCAAGGACACCTCGCTGCTGATCGCGGTGCCGGTCACCAACGAGCTCAACTTCCAGCTGCGCGCCATCGGGAGCCGCACCTTCCAGGTCATCCCGATGGCCGTCGCCTCGATCCTCTGGTACCTGGCGCTGGCCAGCCTGCTCATGATCGGCCAGCACTTCCTGGAGAAGCGGTTCAGCCGCGGATTCGGCAACCGCGAGACGCGGCAGCAGCGGGCGGCCCGCCGGGCCCGCGACGTGGGGAGCACGCATTGAGCAGCGCCGTCGGCACCCCGGCTCCAGGGGCCGCCCAGCCCATGGTGAAGGCCGAGGGGGTGCACAAGTCCTTCGGGCACGTGGAGGTGCTCAAGGGCATCGACCTGGAGGTCGCCCCCCGCGAGGTCATGTGCATCGTCGGGCCGTCGGGGTCGGGCAAGTCCACCTTCCTGCGCTGCATCAACCACCTGGAGCGGATCAACGCCGGCCGGCTGTGGGTGAACGGCCACCTGGTCGGCTACCGCGAGAAGGGCGGCCGGCTGCACGAGCTGCGCGACGCCGAAGTCGCCGCGCAGCGCCGCGACATCGGCATGGTCTTCCAGCGGTTCAACCTCTTCCCGCACATGACCGCGCTGGAGAACGTGATCGAGGCGCCGATCCAGGTGAAGGGCGTCGGCCGGGCCGAGGCCCGCGAGCGCGGCGCCGCCCTGCTGGAGCGGGTCGGGCTGGCCGACCGGGTGCACAACTACCCGAACCAGCTCTCCGGCGGGCAGCAGCAGCGGGTCGCCATCGCCCGCGCGCTGGCCATGGAACCCCAGCTCATGCTGTTCGACGAGCCGACCTCCGCACTGGACCCCGAGCTGGTCGGCGAGGTGCTCGACGTCATGCGGGGCCTGGCCGCCGACGGGATGACCATGGTCGTGGTCACCCACGAGATGGGCTTCGCCCGCGAGGTGGGTGACACGCTGGTCTTCATGGACGACGGCGTGATCGTCGAGTCCGGCGACCCGCGGAGCGTGCTCACCGACCCGCAGCACGAGCGCACCCGCTCGTTCCTCTCCAAGGTGCTTTGACCGACCTCTCGATGTGACCCGTGTTTCACGTGGGACATCGGCCGTGCCTAAGATCAGGACGGCTCACGAGAGGCAGTGCGAAGCACCTGGCTGACTGCCCGGCAACCTCCTACTCCGTCTGAGGTGCTCCAGGGGAAGAGCCGGCTCTCGCGGCGCCCGCTGCGGGAGCAAGGACGGAGCTCCCGTGCGCCGCGGGATCTCCTGAACGAGAGGAGACGGCGCATGAGCGACCCGCAGAACTGGAGCTTCGAGACCCGGCAGATCCACGCCGGAACCAGCCCCGACCCGACCACCGGGGCCCGCGCCCTGCCCATCTACGCGACCACGAGCTACCAGTTCCGCGACAGCCAGCACGCCGCGGACCTGTTCGCGCTGGCCGAGATGGGCAACATCTACACCCGGATCATGAACCCGACGCAGGACGCGCTCGAGCAGCGCGTCGCCTCGCTCGAAGGCGGCGTCGCGGCGCTCGCGGTCGCCTCCGGTCAGGCCGCGGAGACCCTCGCGATCCTGAACCTCGCCGAGGCCGGCGACCACGTCGTCGCCTCCGCCTCCCTCTACGGCGGCACCTACAACCTGCTGCACCACTCGCTGCCCAAGATGGGCATCACGGTCTCCTTCGTCGAGAACCCCGACGACCCGGAGAACTGGCAGTCGCTGGTGCAGGAGAACACCCGCGCCTTCTACGCCGAGACGATCGGCAACCCGAAGGGCGACGTCCTCGACATCGAGACCGTCGCGGGCGTCGCGCACCGCAACGGCGTGCCGCTGATCGTGGACAACACGGTCGCCACCCCGTACCTGATCCGCCCGTTCGAGTTCGGCGCCGACATCGTCGTGCACTCGGCGACGAAGTACCTGGGCGGGCACGGCACCGCGGTCGCCGGCGTGATCGTGGACGGCGGCACGTTCGACTGGCGCGGCGGCAAGCACCCCATGTTCACCACGCCCGACCCGACGTACCACGGCGTCGTCTACGCCGACCTCGGTGCGCCCGCCTTCGCGCTCAAGGCCCGCGTGCAGTTGCTGCGCGACCTCGGCCCGGCCATCTCGCCGTTCAACGCCTTCCTCGTGGTGCAGGGCATCGAGACCCTGTCGCTGCGCATGGACCGGCACGTGGCCAACGCCCAGAAGGTGGCCGAGTTCCTCGAGGCGCACGACGCCGTCGACCGGGTCAACTACGCGGGCCTGCCCACCAACCAGTGGCACGCCGCGCAGCAGAAGTACGCGCCCAAGGGCGCCGGCGCCGTCCTCACCTTCGAGCTGCACGGCGGCAAGGAGGCGGGGCAGAAGTTCGTCGAGGCCCTCGAGCTGCACAGCCACGTCGCGAACATCGGTGACGTGCGCTCGCTGGTCATCCACCCGGCGTCGACGACGCACTCGCAGCTGACCGCCGAGGAGCAGCTCACCACCGGCGTCACCCCCGGCCTGGTGCGCCTGGCCGTGGGCCTGGAGGGCATCGAGGACATCCTCGCCGACCTCGAGGCCGGGTTCCGGGCCGCCAAGTCGGCCTGACGGCAGCGCAACGGCATGGGTGGGTGGGTCGAGGGGGATCCGGTCGGCGACCGGCTCTTCCTCGACCTGCCCGCCTTCGCGCCCGAGCGGGGCGGGGAGCTGCCTGCGGTCCGGGTCGCCTACGAGACGTGGGGGACGCTCGCCGCTGACGGCAGCAACGCCGTGCTGGTCGAGCACGCCCTGACCGGGGACAGCCACGTCGTGGGCGCCGCCGGTGCGGGGCACGCGACGGCGGGCTGGTGGGAGGGTCTGGTCGGCCCCGGCCGGCCGCTGGACACCGACCGGTGGTTCGTCGTCTGCGCCAACGTGCTCGGCGGCTGCCAGGGGACGACGGGCCCCGGCTCGCTCGCCCCCGACGGCGCCCGGTGGGGCTCGCGGTTCCCAGAGGTGACCGTGGGCGACCAGGTGCGGATCGAGGTGGCCCTGGCCGACGCGCTCGGCATCGGCCGCTGGGCCTGCGTCGTCGGCGGCTCGATGGGCGGCATGCGGGCGCTCGAGTGGGCCGTGACGCTGCCGGAACGGGTCGGATCGCTGTTCTTCCTGGCCTCCGGGCCGTCGGCGACCGGCGACCAGCTCGGCACGCAGACCACCCAGCAGGCCGCGGTGCGCGCCGACCCGCGGTGGCGCGGCGGGGACTACGACCGGGCCGACCCGCCGTCCGACGGTCTCGGGGTCGCCCGCCGGATCGCGCACCTCACCTACCGCAGCGCCCTGGAGCTCGACGCCCGGTTCGGCGCGCGGGTGCAGGAGGACGGCCGCTACGCCGTCGGCTCCTACCTGGACCACCACGCGGACAAGCTGGTCGGCCGGTTCGACGCCGGCAGCTACGTCGTCCTCACCGAGGCGATGAACTCCTGGGACGTCGGCCGGGGCCGCGGCGGCGTCGAGGCGGCGCTGGCCCGGGTGACGGCGCGCACCGTCGTCGCCGGCATCGACAGCGACCGGCTCTACCCGCCGGCGCTACAGCAGCGGGTCGCCGACGCGCTGGGTGTGCCGCTGCGGCTGATCTCGTCCCCGTACGGGCACGACGGCTTCCTCGTCGAGGTGGACGAGGTCGGCGCCCTGCTGAGCGAGCTGCTCGCGGGCTGAGCCGGCGAGTGCGACGAACTGGTGGCGATCAGCCGCTGATGGCCACCGTTTCGTCGCACTCGGCGGGTGAGCGGCGGGTCAGCGCTCGAGCCGGCGCACCCGCCGGGCTCCGTCGAGCCGTTCGCTGTAGGCCTTGGCGTTGTAGGCGATGTGCAGCTGGTCGTCGTCGGTCGCCTCGCGCATGACCTTCGCCGGGACGCCGGCGATCAGCGAGCGCGGCGGGAAGACCTTGCCCTGGGTGACGACGGCGCCGGCGGCGACGATCGAGCCCGAGCCGATGTGCGCGCCGTTCATGACCACGCTGCCCATGCCGACGAGCACGTCGTCGTCGATCCGGGCGCCGTGCAGGACCACCCGGTGCCCGACCGACACCCGCGCCCCGACGACCAGCGGGAAGCCGGGGTCGGAGTGCAGCGTGCAGCCGTCCTGGATGTTGGAGTCGGCGCCGATCTCGATCACCTCGGCATCGGCCCGCGCGACCGCGCCGTACCAGATGCTCGACCGCGGGCCCATGGTCACCGCGCCCACCACGACCGCCGTCGGCGCGACCCACGCCTCGTCGTCGATGGCAGGAGTGCCGAAGTCCAGGGCGCCGATGAAGTTGTCCACGCCGCGAACCTAGATCAGCCCGTGGGCGTGCACCGCCTCGGCCACCTGCAGGAAGCCGGCCACGTTGGCGCCGAGCACCAGGTCACCGGGGGCGCCGTAGTCCTCGGCGGTGTCGTGGCAGCGCTGGTGGATGCCGCGCATGATCTCCTCCAGCTTGGCCTCGCTGTGCTCGAAGCTCCACCTGTCCCGCGAGGCGTTCTGCTGCATCTCCAGCGCCGAGGTGGCCACGCCGCCGGCGTTGGCGGCCTTGCCCGGGGCGAAGCCGATGCCTGCGGCACGGAACAGCGCGACCGCGTCGGGGGTGGCCGGCATGTTCGCGCCCTCGACCACGTACTGGCAGCCGTTGCGGGCCAGGGTGCGCGCGTCCTTGCCGTCGAGCTCGTTCTGCGTGGCACTGGGCACCGCGACCTCGCACGGGACGTCCCAGATGCTGCCCTGGGAGACGTAGTGGGCGCCCTCGACCCGGTCGGCGTAGTCGCTGATCCGGGCCCGCTCGACCTCCTTGACCTGCTTGAGGACGTCGAGGTCGATGCCCTTCTCGTCGACGACGTAGCCGCTGGAGTCCGAGCAGGCCACGACCGTGCCGCCGAGCTCGTGCACCTTCTCGATGCCGTAGACCGCGACGTTGCCGGAGCCGCTGATGACCACGCGCTTGCCGTCGAAGGAGTCTCCGCGGGCGCGCATCATCGAGTCGGCGAAGAAGGCCGCGCCGTACCCGGTGGCCTCCGTGCGCACGAGCGCACCGCCCCAGCCCAGTCCCTTGCCGGTGATCACGCCGGACTCGTAGCGGTTGGTGATCCGCTTGTACTGGCCGAACAGGTAGCCGATCTCCCGGGCGCCGACGCCGATGTCGCCGGCCGGCACGTCGGTGTACTCGCCGAGGTGCCGGTAGAGCTCGGTCATGAACGACTGGCAGAACCGCATCACCTCGGCGTCCGACCGGCCCTTGGGGTCGAAGTCGGAGCCGCCCTTGCCGCCGCCGATGGGCATCCCGGTGAGGGCGTTCTTGAAGACCTGCTCGAAGCCGAGGAACTTGACGATGCCGAGGTTCACCGAGGGGTGGAAGCGCAGCCCGCCCTTGTACGGGCCGAGCGCGGAGTTGAACTCGACGCGGAAGCCCCGGTTGATCTGCACCTCGCCGCGGTCGTCCTGCCACGGCACGCGGAAGATGATCTGCCGCTCGGGCTCGCAGATCCGCTCGATCGTCTTCATCTCGGTGTACTCGCTGTGCCGGCCGAGGACGACGGCCAGCGACTCAAGCACCTCGTGCACGGCCTGGTGGAACTCGGCCTCACCGGGGTTGCGCCGCAGCACCTCGGCGTAGATCTCCTGCACCTTTGCAGGCACGTCGACGTGCACGATTCTCCTCCGACTGCCGGTTCCGACCTTGCGAAGTCAACCTACGCGCGGGCTCCCGCCGCTCAGGGTGCTACCTCCGCCAGTGCGTGCGGCACCTCCCCCGGCAGCTCGCGGGCGAGGAAGCCCAGCCGGCCCACCGACGACGCCAGCCGCTCGCCGGCGCGGCCGTGCAGCCAGGCCGCCCAGACGGCGGCCTGGGCGGGCTCGGCGCCCCGGGCGAGGAGGCCGCCGGTGATGCCGGCGCGCACGTCACCGGAGCCGGAGACGCCCAGCCCGGCGTTGCCGCTGTCGTCCCGCCACATCCGCCCGTCGGGCGCGGCGATCCACGAGGTCGCCCCGCCCAGGCCGACCACCGCCTTCGTCCGGCCGGCGAGCGCCGCGGCGGACCCGGCCGGGTCCTCGTCGATCTCGTCCTCCTCGACGTGCAGCGCGTAGGCGGCCTCGGTCGGGTTGGGCGTCAGCACGACCCGGCCGTCGAGGTGGTGCACGCAGCCCTCGTCGGCGGTCACCGCCGCCAGGCCGAGCGCGTCGAGGGCCAGCGGCCCGCGCAGGTGCGGCAGCAGCCGCTCGCCGAAGGCCTGGGTCGCCTCCTTGTCGGCCATCCCGGGCCCGATGAGGACGGCGTCGGCCGCCTCCGCCAGGTCCCGGACGACGTCGGCCGCCTCGGGGCCGATCGCCCCGCCGCCGGTCTGCGGGAGCGCCCGCACCAGCGCCTCAGGCAGCGCGGTGGCCACGTGCGGCGCCATGGAGGCGACTGTGGCGACCTGCAGCTTGCCGGCGCCGGCCCGCATCGCCGCGGTGGCCGCCAGCAGGACCGCGCCGAGGGTCTCGGTGCTGCCGCCGATCACCAGGATGGAGCCGCGGGCGTTCTTGCCCCCCGTCGGCTCGGGCAGCGGCCAGCCCCGGAGCGTCTCGGGGGTGACCGTCGTGGGGTCAGGCCTGCTGGGCGACATCGGGCTCCTCCGTGACGCGCTCGTCCTCGGCGACCAGGTGGTCCACCTCGTTGAAGGCGACCAGCCGGAAGCCGCCCTCCTCGGTCCGCTCGTACCGGGTGAGGGAGGCGTTGGCGACCTGCTCCTCCCGGTCGACCGCCAGCAGCTCCTGCTCGGTCAGCTCCTCGAGCACGTAGCGGAAGACCATGATCACGGCCTGGTGCGCCACGACCACCAGCCGCTCGCAGTCGTGCCGCAGGCCCTCGGTGGCCAGCAGGCTGCGGATCCGCAGGGCGACGTCGGCCCAGCTCTCCCCGCCCGGCGGCCGGTAGTAGAACTTGCCGAGCAGGTCGCGCCGTGCCGCCTCGTCGGGGAACTGCTCGCGGATGCCGGCGCCGGTCATCCGGTCGAAGGCGCCGAAGTCGCGCTCGCGCAGTCGCTCGTCGGTGCGCACCCGCAGGCCCAGGTCCGCCGTCGCCAGCTTCGCGGTGGTCAGCGCGCGCTCGAACGGCGAGCTGAGCACCGCGGTGGGGCGCTCGTCCTCCGGCAGGGTCGCCAGCCAGGTGCCGAGCGCCTCGGCCTGGGAGCGGCCGGTGTCGGACAGGGGGACGTCGGGATCGCGGATGTCGAGGTCCAGCCGGCCGGCCCCCGCGCGCTGGGCGTGCGCATCGGCGACGTTGCCCATGCTCTCGCCGTGGCGCACCAGCCACAGCACCGACGGCCCCGGTTCCCGGCTCGCCACCCGCCACCTCCGTCCCGCTCCGCACCGTGCGGGCATCCGCCCGCCGGTAGCCGCGCACGACGTTCCCGAAACCGTCGGCCCTCGCGGGCAGGATGACGGCGTGACGCTGCCCACGGATCTACCGGTGCTGCCCTTCGCCGACCAGGCCGCGCTCGAGGCGTGGCTGGAGGCCGAGCACCTCACCGCACCCGGGCTGTACGTGAAGATCGCGAAGAAGGGCTCGGGGATCCCGTCGGTCAACTGGGAGCAGATGGTCGAGGTGCTGCTCTGCTTCGGCTGGATCGACGGCCGCGCCAACCGCATCGACGACACCTTCTACGTGCAGCGGATCACGCCCCGGCGGCCGAAGAGCATCTGGTCGGCGAAGAACGTGGCGACGGTGGAACGGCTGACCGCCGAGGGGCGGATGCGCCCGGCCGGGCTGGCCGCGGTCGAGGCGGCGAAGGCCGACGGCCGGTGGGAGCGGGCCTACGGGGGTCCGGCCACCATCACCGTCCCCGACGACCTCACCGCGGCGCTGGACGCCGAGCCCGCGGCCCGTGCGGCCTTCGACGCGCTGAAGGGGCAGGACCGGTACTCGGTGCTGCACCGCGTGCACACCGCGACCAGCGAGAAGACCCGGGCCGCCCGCATCGCTGCGGCCGTCGAGCTGCTGACGCGGGCCGGTCAGCCCGGGTAGGTGCTGCGCCGCTCGCGCCAGAAGGTGGCGTCCCGGCGACGCCACCAGAGCATCAGCCCGACGCCGGTGGCCATGACGCCGACACCGATCACCAGCGGCGGGCCGACGCCCAGCCACGCCTGCCCGGTGTAGGAGTTCTCGGCGTCGGCGAGGTCGCGGACCGAGAGCACCAGCAGCCAGGCGAGCATCCCGGCCCCGGTCAGCGGCCCGACGCCCAGCAGCACCAGGTTCCGCACGCTGGAGAACAGCTGCCGGCGGAAGTAGACGGCGCACGCCAGGCCGGTGAGCGCGTAGTAGAGCGCGATGAGCAGGGAGAGCCCGGTGATCGAGTCGAACAGGGCGTTCTCGCTGATCAGTCCCACGCCGACGTACCAGGCCACGCCGATCCCGGCGACCCACCAGGTGGAGACGTCGGGCGTGCGGTGCGTGGGGGAGATCGAGGCGAAGCGGCGCGGCAGGGCGGCCCGCCGGGCCATCGACAGGCCGGTCCGCGACGCCGGGATGATCGTGGTCTGCGTCGAGGCGATCGCCGACGTCGCCACGGCGACCAGCACGACCCAGTCCCAGCCGCCGAGCACCCGGGTGGAGAGCAGCGCGAAGACCGCCTCCTCCTCGTCGGCCTTGCCGGCCAGCCAGCCGGTGCCGGCGAAGGTGACGATCGCCGTCGCCACGCCCAGGTAGGTCACCAGCAGGACGACCGTCGACCACACGCCTGCCCGCCCGGGGGCCCGCCGCGGATCGCGGGTCTCCTCGGTCAGGTTGACCGCCGACTCCCAGCCCCAGTAGGCGAAGACGCCGAGCAGCAGGCCGCCGGTCAGCGCCGCCCCACCGGAGCCGAACGGGTTGAGCCAGCTCCACTCGGGGGTGAGGCCGCCGAACGGGCTGTCCCCGGCGAGGCCGCGCACGAGGGCGACTCCGGCGAACACCGCCAGGGCGACCGTCTGCGCCACGATCAGGCAGTTCTGCAGCCGCGCGGAGAGCTCCGTCCCCCGCACGCAGATCGCCGCCATGACCACGACGAGCAGCACCGACAGGCCCATGACGGCGGGGGTCGACCCGGCCCAGCCGTCGAGGCCGACGGCCAGCAGCGTGAACCGCACCCCGACCTCGGCCAGCGAGCCCAGCACGAGGACGCCGGTCATGGCGATCGCCCATCCGCCGAGCCAGCCGGTCCACGGCCCGAGCGCGCGGGTGACCCAGCTGAACGTCGTCCCGCAGTCGGGGTCGACCCGGTTCAGCGCGGCGAACGCCCCGGCGATGAGCAGCATCGGCAGGAAGGAGGCCAGCAGCACCCCGGGGGCGTGCACGCCGACCAGCGCCACGATCGGACCGAGGACGGCCGCGAGCGAGTAGGCCGGCGAGGTCGCCGCCAGCCCGATGACGAGGGTGTCGAGGAAGCCGACGGCGTCGGGGCGGAGCGTCGCCCCCGGCGCCTCGGGCCCGGTGGCGGTGGCGGTCACCCCGCCATTGTCATCAGCCCGTGAGGCGGACACCGAACCGGTAGCCGCGCTGGTCGACGCTGGTGACCGCGACCGGCGAACCGTAGGTCCGGGCGTGCACGACCATCCCGTTGCCGATGTAGAGGGCCACGTGGCTGATCGGCGTGTAGTAGAAGACCAGGTCACCGGGCTGGAGCTCCTGCCGCGAGACCTGGCGGCCGAGCTGGGACTGTGCGCGGCTGGAGTGCGGCAGGGTCACGCCGGCGGCGGCGTAGGCGTACGAGGTGAGGCCCGAGCAGTCGAAGGCGTCGGGGCCGGTGCCGCCGGCGGCGTAGCGGTCGCCCACCTGCGCCAGCGCTGCCTGGATGGCTGCTGCGGCGGCGGACCCCGAGGCCACCGGGAGCTCGGAGACCGTGGGTGCGGCGAGCGAGCGGCCGGCGACCGCGGTGGTGACCCGCACCTGCTCGGCGGCCGAGAGCCGGTCGAAGTCGGCCCGGTAGGTGGCGGCGCGCTTCTCGACCTCGGCCTTCTGCGCGCGCAGCTGCTCCGCGCCGGCCTGCGCCGTGGCGGCGGCCTGGTCGGCTGCAGCCTGCGCCTCACGGGCGGCGGTCTGTGCCCTGGCCGCTTCCGCGACGACGGCGTTGGTGCGAGAGGCGATCAGGTCCAGCGTGGTCATCTGCTGGACCAGCACGTCGGCGGACCGGCTGGTGAGGAACGCCGCCATGCGCGACTGCGTCTTCCCGGTGTAGCCGCTCTGCGCGATGGCGCGCAGCCGCGGCTCGTAGACGGCGAAGGACGCGTGCGCCGCGGCGGCCTGCTCGGCGGCGGCCGCGGCCGCCTGCTGCTGGGCAGCCACGACGATCTCGGCCTCGTGCAGCTGCTCGTCGACGACGGTCAGCTCCTGGGCGGCCTGGCGCATGAGCTGGCCGGCCTCGGCGGCGGTGTTCGGTGCGGCGCCCGCCGGGGCCGGCGCGAGAAGGCCGGTGGCGGCGGCGACGAGCACGGCTCCCAGGGCCAGGACGGCCCGGGAACGGCGACGCGGGGTCGTGCGGGCGGACTGCACCGTCGGCCTCCGATCAGCTGCGCCGGTGCCGGGGAAGGGCACTGTTCGTTGCGCGTCGGTACGGACGGTAGGGATTCGGTGTCGACACGTAGCGGACGGCGCGCGGGTTGGGAACCCGTCCGCTCACCTCGCTCGTCACGCGCGCCTCACGCGCCCCGGCGGACCCCCGAGTGCGCCCGTCAGCGGCGCGGTCGCCGGGCGGTCCCGTCGGGACCGCGGTCGGCGGCCAGGGGCACGAGCCGGTCGGAGACGGCTCCGGTGACGAAGGAGTAGACGGCCTTGGCGCCGACGTCGACCACCTGGTCCCGCCGCGACCAGGTCCAGGGCGGTGCACCGACGCCGGTGGCGTTCTCCAGGGTCTGGTCGGTGGCCAGCCGCACGGAGGTGTGCCAGGCCGAGGCGCGCCAGCCCCGCAGGCCGCTGGCCGACCAGATGCCGCGCAGGGCGCCGACCGCGGCACCGGTCCCCCAGTGCATGAGGTGGTTGCGCACCGGCGGGCGGGCGGCGTCGGGGAGCCGCCGGCCGGTCGTCAGCGCGGTGAGCGTGCGGGCGGGCACGAAGGAGTTCGGGCGCGAGGTCACCGACTGCTCGACCTTCTCGGCCAGGGTCATCACGGCGACGCCGGCCAGGCCGGCGAGGGCTCCGCGCAGTGCGGCTCGTCCCAGCATGCGCCGCCCCCTACCCCTCCGGCGAGGCGCTGGAACTGCCCCCTCGCAGCGTTCCGGCCCGGACGGGGCGAGGCCGGAGCCGGCCGACGAACGGACCCCAGGGCAGAAATGGCCATTTCTGCCCTGGAGGTCGGGGGACGTGGTGGATCAGTTGGCGAGCGGCTCCTGCACCTGCTGGAGGCCGGCGACGGTCTGGAAGTCGCGGAGGATCGCCGACAGCTCGTCGGCCGTCCACGCCTCGCAGCAGTCGCAGCCGCCGTCGGCGAAGCTGACGAGGCCGAGCCGGCCACCCGCCTGGTCCTCGTCGATGGCAAGGTTGCCGGCCGCCGGGTGCCGGTGGCACGCGCAGGCCGCGGCGCACAGGCCCAGACCCCAGCCGGAGATCACGACGGTGTGCCCGTCGTCGCGGACCTTCCCGACCTGGAAGACGGACGGCTTGTGACTCCTGCTCATGGGAGTCCTCCCCTCGACAGCCCGTTCCGCAGAGCCGGGCCCGTGTGCGTGATGAAAAAAGGAGCTGCAGAAGGTTTCGGCAGGAGTGCACCTGCGGTAAAGCCTTCCGTCGCTCCAGTTTCAACACCCACGGTAATCCCGCGCCCACGGGGCGTCGCCGTCATTACTCCCCAGGTGTCGTCGCGCCGGTTGGCGGAACTGCACCGGCCGGAGGCGTTCCGGTGACGGGTGGGACGGACGGGTCCGCTGGTGCCCCGCCCGCCGCCTCAGGGGCGGCCCACCCCCTCGGCGACCGCCACCACCTGCTCCGGGGTGAAGTCGAGCGGCGCCTGGAGGGTGAAGGTCGTCCCGTCGGACAGCGACGCCTGCAGGAACCAGACCTCGGCCGTGGGCAGGAGGTGCGCCGCGCGTCCCTGGACCACCACCTCGTCCATCCGTCCGTCGACCGCCCCGACCGCGGCGGGCAGCTCCGCCGGGTCCGTCGGCGCTGGGGGCAGGTGCACGGTGAGGGTGCGCGCGGTGGCCTCGGTCGCCGGCGCTCCGGCGGGATCGGCCAGCGTGAGGACGCGGTCGTCCTTGTAGGCGGCCACCACCCACCCGCGCGGCGCCAGGCGCACCTGGAGCGGCACGGCCATCCCCCGGTCGACCACCCGGCGGGCCAGGTCGACGACGGCGTCCTCGGAACCGAAGCGGCCGGTGCCCGACACCCGCACCCACCGGTCGTCGGCGCGCTCCCAGACGACGGAGAATGCCTCCGGCCCGCCGGTGACGTCCATCCGGTAGACGGTCGCGTCCTCCCCCGCGATCTCGGCCTCCCCCACCTCGTCCTCGCCGGAGGTGTCCGGCTCCTCGTCGTGCACGCCCAGGCCGAGGCCGCTGTCCGGATCGTCGGGATCGCGCCACCCGGCGTGCTGTGCACCGAGCCCGACCTCCTCGAAGGACGGGTCCGCGGAGATCGACGGGCCGGCGAGGCCCGCCGGGAGCCGGTCGAAGGAGAGCGGGAAGGCGGGCACGGAGTAGTCGACCAGCTCGATCGGGCCCGGGGCCACGACGGCGTCCTCGCCCTGGACGACCACCACCCCGACGACGACGGCGGCCGCGGCGACCAGTGCGGGGCCCACGCGGCGGGCCCGGCGGGCGCGCCGGATGCGACGCCCGCGACGCACGACGGCGTCGAGCGGATCGGTCAGGGCGACGTCCGCGTAGGCGGCGGAGAGCTCGGTGCGCAGGTCGGTGGTCACGAGCAGACCTCCAGGTCGGGAGCGGTGGTGGCGCGCAGCGTCGTGAGCGCCCGGTGCAGGTGGGCGGTGACCGTGCCGGGCGCGAGGTCCAGCGCTTCGGCGGTCTGCCGCGTGTCGAGGTCGAGGAACACCCGCAGCGCCACGACCTGGCGCTGCCGCTCGGGCAGGGCGGCGACGGCCCGGAGCAGGTCGTCCCGCTCGGGCGGGTCGGCGGCGCGCCCCGCCGTGGACGCGGCGACGTCGGCGCTCAGGGTGACCTCGCGCCGGGTCCGCCGCCATCGGGACACGTGGTGGTTGAGGGCGGTGCGCACGACCCAGGCCGAGGGAGCGGGGTGGCGGCTGACCTTCGGCCAGCTCGCCCAGGCGCGCGCGAAGGCCTCCGCCACCGCCTCCTCGGCGGCCGCGCGGTCGGTGCCGGCGGCCACCAGCGCGCGCAGGCACCGATCCTTCTGCGCCGCGTAGAACTCGGCGAAGGACTCCTCGGGTGTCATGCCCTGAACACGCCCCGGGGCGCTGGATCGCTTACCGCGGACGGTCACGAGTCCGTCACGGTCAGCTGGCGGGCGACACCGAGCTCATGTTGAAGTCCGGCACCCGCAGCATCGGCATGGCCGTGCGGGTGAACCAGTCGTTCCACTCGCGCGGCAGGGTGCGCTCGGTGCGGCTGGCCTGCACCACGCGCCCGAGCAGGTCGACCGGTGACTCGTTGAACCGAAAGTTGTTCACCGCGCCGGTGACCTCGCCGTTCTCCACGAGGAAGACGCCGTCGCGGGTGAGCCCGGTGAGCAGCAGGGTCTGCGGATCGACCTCGCGGATGTACCAGAGGGTCGTCAGCAGCAGGCCGCGCTCGGTGGCCGCCACCATCTCGGCGGGATCGACCGCGGCGGAGCGGTCCTCGAGGATCAGGTTGTCGACGGCGACCGTGGCCGGCGCGGTCTGCTTCAGCGCCCACGCCCGCGGCCGGATCAGGTTGGTCAGCACGCCGTCGGCGATCCAGTCGATCGGCGGGGCGGCCAGGCCGTTGTCGAACACCGAGGCCGCGCCGGAGGAGGCCGGCACCACCTGGAAGGGCGCCGTCTCCAGGCCCGGGGCCGCGGGGTCGCTGCGCAGCGTGAGCGGGAGCTCGGCCAGCCGGTCACCGATCCGGTTGCCCCCGCCCGGCCGGGCGAAGACGTTGCGGCCCTCGTCGGCGTCGCGGGCCTCCATCGTCCAGTAGAGGTAGATCATCAGGTCGCTGACCGCGGAGGGCGGCAGCAGCGTCTCGTAGCGCCCGGCCGGGAGGTCGACGCGGCGCTGCGACCAGCGCATCTTCTGCTCGACCTCGGCGGCCAGCGCGGCCACCGACACGTCGCGGAAGTCGCGGGTGCTGGTGCCCGCCCACACCGAGCGGGCGAAGTCGGGGCTCTTGCCGTTGAGCTCGACGCGGCCGGTGGGCTGGTCGGTGCGGAGCCGCAGGCCGGTGGAGCTGCCGAGGTACGTGGTGCTCATCGAGTGCTCGGCGAAGCCGAACAGCAGCTCCCCCCGGTCGCGGGCCTCGCCGAAGGCCTGGCCGAGGGCCGGCGCGAACTCCGCGAACACCGCGATCGAGGTCTCGGCCGGGTCGGCCGACCAGTCGCCGTTGCCCGGCGGTTCGTCGGACACCAGCGGGACGGCGTCCTCGGCGGGGCCGGCGTCGCGGGCGGCCCGCTCGCTGGCGGCGACCAGCTCGGCGACGTCCGGCGTCCCGGTGCGGGAGACCGTGCCGGCGGCCATGCCGGCTCCCCCGTCGACGAAGGAGATGACGACGACCGAGCGCGAGCGCATCGCGCCGTTGGTGGTCAGGCTGTTGCCCGCCCACCGCAGGTTGGCCTCCGAGTGCTCGGTGACGTAGGTGATCTGCCCATCGGCGGTCGAGGCGGCGAGGCACGCCTCGACCAGCTCCTGGGCGGTCATCCGGCTCATCGCCCGGCCTCCTGCACCGTGTTCAGGATCGACACCTGGTCGAACCGGGCGGTCGGGCAGCCGTGGCTCACCGGCGCCGCCTGCCCGGGTTGGGCCTTGCCGCAGTTGAAGGCGCCGCCGAGCACGTAGGTCTGCGGGCCGCCGACCACCGACA
Organism: Blastococcus sp.; assembly: GCA_041640835.1. Taxonomy (GTDB): domain Bacteria; phylum Actinomycetota; class Actinomycetes; order Mycobacteriales; family Geodermatophilaceae; genus Blastococcus. Next base: position 2,871 of record JBEPZM010000015.1, on the reverse strand, counting down.
TCGAGCCCCAGAAGTCCGTCGTCGTGGCCTGGTAGGCGACGTCGCGCAGCTGGCCGGCCAGCTTCCCGTCCTCGATCCGGTAGAACCGCTGGCCGGTGAACTGGAAGTTGTAGCGCTGCATGTCGATCGACCAGCTCTTGTCGCCGACGACGTAGATGCCACGCTCGACCCCGCCGATGATCTCGTCGGTGGACGGGCCGTCGGGCGCCGGGCGCAGCGACACGTTGGCCATCCGCTGCACGGGCACGTGGCCCGGGGAGTCGGCGTAGGCGCAGCCGTTGGAGCGGGGCAGGCCGCGCAGCCGGGCCATGTTCCGGTCGACCTGGTAGCCCACCAGCACGCCGTCCTTCACGATGTCCCACTCCTGCCCGGCGACGCCCTCGTCGTCCCAGCCCACGGTGGACAGGCCGTGCTGAGCGGTGCGGTCGCCGGTGATCTGCAGCAGCGGCGAGCCGTACTGCAGCGTGCCGAGCTGGTCCGGGGTGGCGAAGGAGGTGCCGGCGTAGGCGGCCTCGTAGCCCAGCGCCCGGTCGAGCTCGGTGGCGTGGCCGATCGACTCGTGGATGGTGAGCCAGAGGTTGGACGGGTCGATGACGAGGTCGTACCGGCCCGCCTCCACCGAGGGGGCCTTGGTCTTCTCGCGCAGCAGCTCGGGGATCTCGGCGAGCTCGCCGGCCCAGTCCCAGCTGTCGCCGGTGAGGTACTCCCAGCCCCGGCCGGCCGGCGGCGCGAGGGTCCGCATGCTCTCGAAGGAGCCGGTGGCGCGGTCGACGGTGAGCGCGGTGAGGTCCGGGTGGATCCGCACGCGCTGCTGCCGGGTGCGGGTGCCGGCGGTGTCGGCGTAGTACTTCTGCTCCTTGACGTGCATGCAGCTGGCGCGCACGTGCTCGACGCCGTCGGCGGCCAGCAGCCGCTCCGAGAACTCGGCGAGCAACCCGGTCTTGTCGGCGTCCTGGACGTCGAACGGGTCGATCTCGTAGTCCGAGACGTAGGTGGCGTCGGCGTACACCGGCTCGGGCGCCAGCTCGACGCGGTCGGTGTTGATCGCCGCGGACACCTTCGCCACGACGACGGCCTCCTCGGCCAGCCGCACGGCCTCCGCCGCGGTGAGGACGACGCCCGCGGCGAACCCCCACGTGCCCTCGTGCACGACCCGGACGGCCAGGCCGAGGTCCTCGCCGTCGGTCACCGCCTCCGGGCGGGCGTCGCGCAGGCTGATCGTCTGCGTGCGGATCCGCTCCACCCGGATGTCCGCGTGCTCGCAGCCGAGGTCCACCGCGCGGGTGAGCGCGGCGTCGGTGAGCGCGGACAGCGGGAGGGCGAGGAAGGACTCGTCGACCGAACGGGTCTGTGGCACGGGCTCGTGTCTACCAGCCCTCAGCCCAGTTCCTCGTCGACCCAGCACCAGCGCCACGCCTCGCCGGGCTCGGCGCTGACGACCACCGGGTGCCCTTCGGCGCCGAAGTGGGCGCGCGAGTGCCGCCGCGGCGAGGAGTCGCAGCACCCCACGTGCCCGCAGCTGAGGCAGGTCCGCAGGTGCACCCACGTCGTCCCCTCGACCAGGCAGTCCTCGCACGCCGTGGCCGGGTGCAGCTCGCCGGCCGGGGCGCTGTCGAGGTGCTCGCAGCGGGCCCCGCGGGGAGCCGGCGCGAGCGCGCGGTCCCGCGCCGAGGGCTCGAGCTCCTCCTGCCGGTCGAGCAGCGACTCCTCGACGTCGATCGCGGCGAGGGCCGCCGACAGCACCTCCCCCGGCGCCGTTCCGTCGTCCCGGGCGCGGATGACCACCTCGCGCTCGGCGGCGAGCATCTGCATGCGCAGCCGGGCGTAGGTGTTCGACGGCGTCTCCTGGTCCTCGAGCGGGCGGCCGAGGCGCTCCCAGGCGGCGTGCGAGCGTGCCTCGGACCGGTCGCGCAGCCGCTGGATGATCTCGACGGGTTCGTGCCCCGTGGTGAGCTCCTCGAGCCGGCGCAGCCCGGCGGCGCTGGCGGCGTCCCCCAGCTCGGCGGCCCGCAGCGCGTCCTCGGCCGGGTCCGGGCCCGGGAGGCCCACCCGGCGGACCAGCCACGGCAGCGTCGAGCCCTGGATCAGCAGGCTGCCGACGACGACGGTGAACGCCGCCAGCAGGAGCGCCTCGCGGTCGGGCAGATCCTCGGGCAGCAGCTGGGCCGCGGCCAGGGTGACCACCCCGCGCATGCCGGCCCACGAGACGAGCCCGGCGACGCCGCGGCTCCACGCCTGCCGCCGCATCCGGGGCGTGCCCGAGGCCAGGATGCCGGCCAGCCCGAAGATGAAGACGAAGCGGGCGACGACCGTGGCGACGAACACCGCCGCGCAGAGGGCGACGATGCGGCCGGTGCCCAGGTCGCTGTCGCCGGCGTCGGAGAGCAGCCCTGGCAGCTGCAGGCCGATCACCAGGAAGACCGCGTTCTCCAGCACGAAGGCGACGGTGCGCCAGGTGATGGCCTCGGTCACCCGGGCCGACGCCGTCTGCACGCGCGGCGAGAGGTGGGCGAGTGCCAGCCCGGTGACGACGGTGGCCAGGACGCCCGAGGCGTGCACCTCCTCGGCCGGGAGGAAGGCCAGGTAGGGGGCGACGAAGGAGATCAGCGTGTCCAGGACGGGGTCGCGCAGCCGCGCCCGGACCATGGCCAGGACCGCCGCCACCACGCCACCGATGAGCACGGCGCCGACGACCGCCCACACGAAGTCGGCGGCGACCTCCGGCGCGGACGGCGACGACGTGAGCGCCGACACCGCGACGGTCAGCGCGATGAGCGCCGCGGCGTCGTTGACCAGGCTCTCCTGCTCCAGCAGGGTCGCCACCCGGCGCGGCAGCCCCAGCCGCCGGCCCAGCGCCGCCGCGGCCACCGC
>JBEPZM010000014.1:0-24120 GCA_041640835.1 Blastococcus sp. | reverse complement strand
TCATCTCCGCGCCGGCCAGCGACGACGACATCACGATCGTCATGGGCGTCAACGACGAGCTCTACGACGGCTCGCAGACGATCATCAGCAACGCCTCCTGCACCACGAACTGCCTGGCGCCGCTGGCGAAGGTCCTCAACGACGCGTTCGGCATCGAGCGCGGCCTGATGACGACCATCCACGCCTACACCGCCGACCAGAACCTGCAGGACGGCCCGCACAAGGACCTGCGTCGCGCACGCGCCGCCGCCCTCAACATGGTGCCGACGTCCACCGGCGCCGCCAAGGCCATCGGCCTGGTCCTGCCCGAGCTCAAGGGCAAGCTGGACGGCTACGCCATCCGCGTTCCCGTCCCGACCGGCTCGGCCACCGACCTCACCGTCCAGCTCAAGCGCGAGGCGACGGCCGAGGAGATCGACGCCGCCTACCGCGAGGCCGCCGCCGGCCCGCTCGGCAAGTACCTCACCTACACCTCGGACGAGATCGTGTCCTCGGACATCGTCACCGACCCGTCGTCCTGCATCTACGACGCCAAGCTGACCAAGGTCTTCGGCAACATGGTCAAGGTGCTCGGCTGGTACGACAACGAGTGGGGCTACTCCAACCGCCTCGTCGACCTCACCTCCCTGGTGGGCTCGAAGCTCTGATGCGCTCCGTCGACGACCTCATCGCCGAGGGCGTCTCCGGTCGGCGCGTGCTGCTGCGCGCCGACCTGAACGTCCCGCTGGACAAGTCCACCCAGGCCATCACGGACGACGGCCGGATCCGCGCCAGCCTGCCGACCCTGCAGGCCCTGCGGGACGCCGGCGCGCGAGTGATCGTGGCCGCGCACCTCGGCCGGCCCAAGGGCACGCCGGACCCGCAGTTCTCCCTCGCGCCGGTCGCGGCGCGGCTCGGCGAGCTGCTGGGGACGACGGTGCCGCTGGCCGCCGACGTCGCCGGCGACGACGCCCGGGCGAAGTCGGAGGCCCTCGGCGACGGGGACGTCCTCCTGCTGGAGAACGTCCGCTTCGAGGCCGCCGAGACGTCCAAGGACGACGCCGAGCGGGGCGAGCTGGCCGACCGGTTCGCCGCGCTCGCCGACCTCTACGTCGACGACGCGTTCGGCGCGGTCCACCGCAAGCACGCCTCGGTGTTCGACGTCGCGCAGCGGCTCCCGCACGCGGCCGGCCGGCTGGTCGCCCGCGAGCTCGAGGTCCTCACCCGGCTGACCACCGACCCGGAGCGCCCCTACGTGGTGGTCCTCGGTGGCTCCAAGGTGAGCGACAAGCTGGCCGTCATCGAGGCGCTGCTGCCCAAGGTCGACCGGCTGCTGGTCGGCGGCGGGATGTGCTTCACCTTCCTCGCCGCGCAGGGCCACGGCGTGGGCGGCTCGCTGCTGGAGGCCGACCAGGTCGAGACCTGCCGCCGGCTGCTCGCCGCGGCCGGCGACCGCATCGTCCTGCCGGTCGACGTCGTCGCCGCCACGGCGTTCAGCGCCGACGCCGAGACCAGCGTCGTCCCGGTGGAGCAGATCCCCGACGGGCTCATGGGCCTGGACGTCGGCCCGCGCACCGTCGAGGTGTTCGGCACCGAGCTCGGCGCCGCGCACACGGTGTTCTGGAACGGCCCGATGGGCGTGTTCGAGCTGGCTCCGTTCCAGGCGGGCACCCGCGGCGTGGCGCAGGCCGTCGCCGCCGTGGACGGGCTGTCGGTCGTCGGTGGCGGCGACTCCGCCGCCGCGGTCCGGCAGCTGGGCCTGGACGAGGCCTCCTACGGCCACATCAGCACCGGCGGCGGCGCGTCGCTGGAGTACCTCGAGGGCCGGGAACTGCCGGGCCTCGCCGTGCTCACCGACTGAGCGGGGAACGACGCATGGCACGCACCCAGCAGACCCCGGCCCGCACCGGCCGGCGGCCGCTGATCGCCGGCAACTGGAAGATGCACCTCACCCACCTCGAGGCCATCGGCCTGGTGCAGAAGGTCGTCTTCTCGCTCAAGCCGGCCGAGCTCGAGGCCGCCGAGGTGGTCGTCGTCCCGCCGTTCACCGCGCTGCGCAGCGTGCAGACGCTGGTGGCCGGCGACAAGCTGGCCATCGGCTACGGCGCCCAGGACGTGTCGGCACAGGACTCGGGCGCCTACACCGGTGAGGTCAGTGGCGCGATGCTCAGCGCGCTCGCCTGCACCTACGCCGTGGTCGGGCACTCGGAGCGACGGGCGTACCACGCCGAGACCGACGAGGTCGTGGGCTCGAAGGTGCGGGCCGCGCTCCGGCACGGGCTGGTGCCCATCCTCTGCGTGGGGGAGGGGCTGGAGGTCCGCAAGGCCGGCGAGCACGTCGCGCACTGCACCGCCCAGCTCGACGCCGCGCTCGAGGGCCTCACCGCCGAGCAGGTCGCCGGGGATCCCGCAGCAGGCGGCGGCGTCGTCGTGGCCTACGAGCCGGTGTGGGCGATCGGCACCGGCGAGGTGGCCACCCCCGAGGACGCGCAGGAGGTCTGCGGCGCGTTGCGGGCACGGCTCGCCGAGCGATTCGGGCCGGAGACGGCCGCGGTCGTCCGTATCCTCTACGGCGGGTCGGTGAAGGCCGCGAACACGGCCGGGATCCTGGCCGGGCCGGACGTCGACGGCGCTCTCGTCGGTGGTGCCAGCCTGGACGCCGACGAGTTCGCACAGATCTGTCGAAGCGCCGCCGAGGCCAGCTAGTCCCACGCTGACCGCCGCCGGCCGCACAACCCGGGGGCTGAACAGCACGTCGTGAACGAGACGCTCGAACGGCTCACGCGGCGCCTGCCGTCCTGGGCGCAGGGGCGGCAGGGGCGGGCGGTCCTCGCGGCGGCGGCCCTCGTCGTCGTCGTCCTGGTCCTGGCCGTCAGCTGCCTCGGCGGGGCCGGCGGCCGCACCGACGTCCCGGTCGTCGAGGGCGGGCCCGACGGCGGCGTCGACGGCGTCCGCGCACCGTCGGAGACGGCCGGCGGCACGCTGCGGGTGGTGGCGGGGGAGGTCGACAGCCTCGACCCGCAACGGTCCTACACCCCCGGGCTGTGGAACCTGATGCGGCTCTACACCCGCACCCTGGTCACCTACTCGTCGGAACCCGGCCGCACCGACGAGCTCGTGCCGGACCTGGCCACCGACCTGGGGACCGTGTCGGAGGACGGGCTGAGCGTGACGTTCACCCTGCGCGAGGGGGTCAGGTTCGAGAACGAGCGTCCGATCACCTCCCGCGACGTCAAGTACGGCATCGAGCGCTCCTTCGCGGCCGAGGTCATCGTCGGCGGGCCGACCTACGTCGTCGAGCTGCTGGACGACCGGGCCAACCCCTACGCCGGCCCGTACCAGGACGAGGCCGAGGACCGGCTCGGGCTGGCGTCGGTGGAGACCCCCGACGACCGGACGATCGTCTTCCGGCTGCGCACTCCCTCGTCCCAGCTGCCCTTCGTGCTGGCGCTGCCCTCCAGCAGCCCGGTCCCCGCCGAGGCCGACACCGGCGGCGACTACGGGATCGACCCGGTCTCCTCCGGGCCATACGCGATCACCTCCGTCGACGTCGCGACCGGCATCCAGCTGGACCGCAACCCCCAGTGGGATCCGGCGACCGACGACGTCCGGACGGCGCTGCCCGACCGCGTGGTCGTGCGGACCGGTCTCTCGGGGGTCGAGCGCGACCAGGCCCTGCTGGCCGGCTCGGCCGACATCGACATCTCGGGGTCGGGGGTGCAGGCGCCCACGACCGCCCGGCTGGAGGGCGAGGACGGCGAGGAGCTGCGCGCCCGGGTCGACGACGTCGCCACCGGTGCGATGCGCCTGCTCGCCCTGCCCACCGACGTGGCCCCGTTCGGGGACGTCGCCTGCCGCGCGGCGGTGGCGGCCGCGGTCGACCGCCGGGAGCTGCAGGAGGCCTTCGGCGGGGCGGGCAACGCCGACCGCGTGTCCCGGTTGTGGACCAGGGCGCTGGGCGGTGGCCCCGAGGACCCCGACCCCGAGGCCGATCCCGACGCGGCGCGCCGGCACCTGGAGGAGTGCGGCCAGCCGGAGGGCTTCGCGACGGTGCTCGCGGTCCCGGACGCCCCCGCCAGCGCGGAGGTGGCCGACGTCCTCGTCCGGCAGCTGGGCGCCGTGGGCATCGAGGTGGAGGTGCGCCCGCTGGACCCGGCCACCTACTACGCCAGGGACGTCGGCAACCCCGACAGCGTCGCTGCGAACGCCTACGGCATCGTGCTGGTCACCCGGACCCCGGACTTCCCCACCCCGGGATCGCTCCTGGCGCCGCTGGTCGACGGGCGCAGCATCCGGTCGGTGGGCAACACCAACTTCGCCCGGCTGGCCGACCCCGCGATCAACGCGCTCATCGACACCGCCCGGGCGGCCGGCATCGGCGATCCGGCGCGGGACGCCTGGCGCGCGGTGTCCGCCGCTGCCGAGGAGACCGCCGCGTACGTGCCGCTCGCGGAGCCCCGGGTGCAGCTGGTCGCCGGCCAGCGCCTGCGAAACGGCGTGGTGATGGAGGCCTACAACGGCTACGACCTCGCCACGGCGGGCGTCCGCTGACGACGGCGTACCGGTGACCGGCCGCCGGTCGGTTAGGCTCGGGGACGAGATCCGGTGTCCGTCGCCGGTCCCGAACCTGGAGAGGTCTTGATGGAGGTCGTCCTGAACGTGCTGCTGGTTCTCACCAGCACGCTGCTCGTGGTGCTGATCCTGCTGCACCGCGGCAAGGGCGGCGGCCTGTCCTCGATGTTCGGTGGCGCGGCGTCCGCGTCCCTGTCCGGGTCGTCGGTCGTGGAGAAGAACCTGAACCGGCTCACGATCTTCACGGCGCTGATCTGGACCGTGTGCATCGTCGGGCTGGGCCTGCTCGTCAAGGTCGGCTGAAAGAGGACCCCCTCCCTCTCCCCACTCGCAGGCTCGCGGCGAGCCTCCGGAGGGGGCCGGACAAGCCTCGGGATTCGCGTGCGAAACGTGATCGGAGATCGCCCCTCCAGGCTCTAGACTTCGCCCGCGGTGGTGATCTGCCACACGCTCGGGTCGGAGATCAGGGGGCGCTCGTGGCTGGTGGCAACGCGATCCGGGGCAGCAGGGTCGGCGCAGGTCCGATCGGCGAGGCGGAGCGGGGCGAGTCCGCACCCCGGCACCGCCTGCCGTTCTGGTGCGCCAACGGGCACGAGACGCGGATCGCCTTCGCCAGCGACGCCGACGTCCCCGAGCTGTGGGACTGCCCCCGCTGCGGGCTCCCCGCCGGGCAGGACCAGAGCAACCCGCCGGCGGCCCCGCGCAACGAGCCGTACAAGACGCACCTGGCCTACGTCCGGGAGCGCCGCACCGACGCCGACGGCGACGCCCTCCTCGAGGAGGCGCTCACCCGCCTCCGCGCCCGCCGCGGGGCCTGACGGTCAGTTCCGCGGCAGCCGACCGGCTGCCGCGGAGTCGAGCAGCCACCTCGTCGCCCGGATGCCGTGCACGCCGGCGGCCGGGAGATCCCGCGGGTCCTCACCCGACAGCGCTCGGGCGACCGCCTCGGCCTTGCCCTCGCCGGCGACCACGAGCCACACCTCGTCCGCCGCGGTGATGGCACCGAACCCGAGGCTGACCCGCGTCGGCGGCGGCTTCGGGCAGTCGCGGACGGCGAACACCGGGCGCTCGTCGGTCACGGCCGGCGAGTCCGGGAAGATCGAGGCCACGTGCCCCTCGGGCCCCATGCCGAGGAGTAGCACGTCGAAGCGCGGCACGGGGCCGTCGTCCCCCGCCGCGGCCGCCAGTTCACCGGCGTACCAGGCGGCGGCGTCCTCCGGCTCGGCGAACCCGCCGTCCGAGGGCGGCATCGCGTGCACCCGCGCTGGGTCCACGCCGACGCGGTCCAGCAGCGCGCGGCGCGCCGCCTTCTCGTTGCGCTCGTCGTCGTCGGCGGGGACGAAGCGCTCGTCGCCCCACCACACGTCCACGAGTCCCCAGTCCACCGTCTCGCGCACCGGTTCGGCGGCCAGGCCGGCCACGTGCTCCAGGACGGCGATGCCGATGGAGCCCCCGGTCAGGACGACCGACGCGGTGCCGCGCAGCGTCTGCGCCGCGGCCAGCCGGGCGACGAGCGCCTCGGCGACGCTGCGGGCCAGCCGGTCGGCGTCGGGCTCGATGACGACGTCCGGCGCCGGGCGCCCGGTGGCGGCCAGCCGCCGGGCGGCCTCGTCGCCGGGGGAGAGGCTCACGATCCGCTCCGCGGCGCCGGGGCGTCGTCGTCCTCCGCGGGGTCGAACCACACGTGCTCGCGCTCGGGGGACCGTTCGGTGAGCCCGGTCAGTCCGACGGCGGACTCGAGGGCGTCGCTGTAGGGCTCGTCCGGGTCGAGTCGGCGCAGCTCCTCGCTGAGCAGGTCGCCCAGCGCTCGCGCGGGCAGCGCCACCGTGCCGTCGGGGCGGTTGGGCTGGGAGATGACCGCGCCGCCGCGGTGGTCGGCGGTGATCCGCACCTCCTCGTCCTGGTCGAGCTGCAGGACCACCGACTCGACCCCGCTGGGGCCGGCGTGCCGCGAGCCGTCGGTGACCTCGATGCTGCACCCGCAGCGCGAGGAGACCCAGCCCGCCAGCAGCTGCGCGGTGGCGTTGTGCGGATCCCCCTCGATCCGGCCCCCGGTGATGCGCACGGCGTCGCCGCGCCGGCCGGCGACCGAGTCGACGGTCGAGGCGAGGACGGCCCGCCACGCGGTGCTGCGGGTCCAGGTGAGGTCGGTGTCGCCGGGCACGTAGTCCTCGCCGCGGATGCGCAGCGCGGCCCGCGGGTCGGGGGCCAGCGAAGCGTCGGTGATCCGGCGGTCGGCGAAGACGGCCAGTGCGTCGGTGGCCAGCCGCTCCGGCGGCGCACCGTGCCACCAGGCGACGACGGGCGCGTCGGCGGCCAGCAGCGGGAGGACGACCGACTCCGAGTGCAGGGCCAACCGCCCGTACATGCGCAGCACGACCGCCTCGCCCGGGCCCAGCCGTCCGCCGATCTGCACCTCGGCGTCCAGCCGCGGCACCGGCGCCTCGATCTGCCGGCGGACCACGATGAGCACCCGGCAGGGGTGCATCTCCGCCGCGTAGGTGGCGGCCTCCTCGGCCTCGGCCACCCGGGCCTCGTCCGCGACGACGACCAGGGTGAGCGCGACCCCGGAGAGGACCGCACCGCCGGTGCGCCGCTGGGCGGCCAGCTCCTTGACCACGGCCGAGCCGGTGGTGTCCCACAGCGTCGTCACGGTCGCTCCTCTGCTCGGGGTGCCGCGGAAGGGCAGGCCGCGGAAGGGCAGAAATGGCCAGTTCTGCCCTGGGTGCGGGTCACGGTCGCCGCCACCGGCGGTTCTCGGCGGCGAGCATCTCGTCCGCGGCGCGCGGCCCCCACTCGCCGGCGCGGTAGGGGTCGGGCTCCGTGCCCGACCAGAACTCCTCGAGCGGGTCGATCACCGCCCAGGAGGCCTCCACCTCCGCATTGCGCGGGAAGAGCGTCGCGTCGCCGAGCAGGACGTCGAGGAGCAGCCGCTCGTAGGCCTCGGGGGAGGCCTCGGTGAACTGCTCGCCGTAGAGGAAGTCCATCGAGACGTCGCGGACCTCCATGACGCTGCCGGGCACCTTCGAGCCGAACTTGAGGGTGACCCCCTCGTCCGGCTGCACCCGCACGACCAGCTGGTTGTTGCCCAGCTCCTCGGTGTCGGTGTCGGCGAAGGGCAGGTGCGGGGCGCGCTTGAACACCAGGGCGATCTCGGTGACTCGGCGCGGCAGCCGCTTGCCGGTGCGCAGGTAGAACGGCACGCCGGCCCAGCGCCGGGTCTCGACGCCGAGGCGCACGGCCGCGTAGGTCTCGGTGGTCGACCGCGGGTCGACGCCCTCCTCCTGGCGGTAGCCGATGGCCCGCTCGCCGGCCAGCCAGCCCTGCTCGTACTGCCCGCGGACGGCGAAGGTCTTGAGGTCGTCGGGGAGCGAGATGGCCCGGAGCACCTTGAGCTTCTCGATCCGGATCTGCTCGGCGGAGAACTCGACCGGTTCCTCCATGGCGGTCAGCGCCAGCAGCTGCAGGAGGTGGTTCTGCAGCACGTCCCGCGCGGCGCCGGTCTCCTCGTAGAAGCCGGCCCGGCCGCCGATGCCGACGTCCTCTGCCATGGTGATCTGCACCGAGTCGACGTGGTGACCGTTCCAGACCGGCTCGAACAGGGTGTTGGCGAACCGCAGCGCCATCAGGTTCTGGACGGTCTCCTTGCCCAGGTAGTGGTCGATGCGGAAGACGTCGTCGGCACCGAAGACCGAGTCGACCAGCTCGTTGAGCTCGCGGCTGGAGGGGAGGTCGGTCCCGAAGGGCTTCTCGACGACGACCCGCCGCCAGCGCTCGGGCGTGCTGTCGGCCATGCCGGTGCGCTGCATCTGCTTGAGCACCGTCGGGAACATCGCCGGCGGGATGGAGAGGTAGAACGCCGCGTTGCCGCCGATGCCGTGGCTGCCCTCGAGCTCCGCCAGCGCGCCGGCGAGCTCGTCGAAGGCGTCGTCGTCGTCGAACGAGCCCTGCACGAAGCGGACGCTCGCCGCCAGCCGCTCCCAGACCTCCTCCCGCCAGGGAGTGCGCGCGTGCTTCCGCGCGGCGTCCCGGGCGAGCTCGGCGAACTCCGTGTCGCCCCAGTCGCGGCGGGCGAAGCCGAGCAGCGCGAAGTTGGTCGGCAGCAGGCCTCGGTTGGCGAGGTCGTAGACCGCCGGCAGCAGCTTCTTGCGGGCGAGGTCGCCGGTGATGCCGAAGACCACCAGCGCGCAGGGCTCGGGAACCCGCGGCAGCCGCCGGTCGCGTGGATCGCGCAGCGGGTTGGAGATCATGTCAGTCCTCGTGGTCGGCGGTGAACTGCGCTGCGGCGGGTCGGTCAGGCGAGCGCGGCGAGGAGCTGGCCGATGCCCGCGGCCCGGTCGGTCAGGTGCAGGTGCAGGAGCGGCCGGCTGCGGTCGGCGAGGGCCTTCCGGTCGCCGGCGGCCTGCGCGGCCTGCAGGCCACCGAACGTGAACGGCCGCTCGGGCACCGGGAGGTCGGTGCCGATCGCCCCGGTGATCTGCAGGAAGGCCCCCGTCTGCGGGCCGCCCTTGTGGTACTGGCCGGTGGAGTGCAGGAACCGGGGGCCCCAGCCGAAGGTGACGGCGCGCTCGGTGCGGGCGGCCAGCGCCGAGCGCAGGTCGGCGGCGCTGGCGTCGGCGAACCGGTCCAGGTAGGCCATGACCGCCAGGTAGCCGCGATCGGGGACGGCGACCAGCAGGGAGTCGAGGGCCAGCGCGACGCCGTCGTGCGCGCTGAGGTCGACGCCGTCGAGCACGCCACCGCTGCCGCGCACCTCGATCGCGCCGATGGTCGCGAGCGGCTGCTCGTCCGGGAGCCCCGAGTCGAGGATCGCGGAGGTGTTCTCCTTGCTCTCGGTCACGTTGGGCTGGTCGAACGGGTTGATGTCCAGCACCCGGCCGGCCACGGCGGTGGCGTACTCCCAGCCGAGGAACTGGGCGCCCAGCGGGCCGGTGACGGCCAGCGACGGCGCCGTGTGCGGGGCGTCGGCGCCGACCACGGCCAGCAGCGTGTCCTCGGCGGCGGACCCGGGAGCGGTGGCCGACTCGAGGACGACGGGCAGGATGCCGCGTCCCTGCTTGCCGGTGGACTCGGCGATGAGCTGCTCGGCCCAGTCGCCGAAGCCCTCGATGGCGGTGCCGGAGCCCCGCTCCGCGTCGGCCAGGGCCAGCTTGTCGCGGCCCTGCGCGGCGGCGGCGCCGAGGACGAGCCCGAGCTCGAACGCGGGGTTGTCCGGCCGGGCCAGCTGCTCGGCCAGCTCCTCGGCCTCGTCCAGCAGTGCACCGACGTCCGCGCCGGCCAGAGCCGAGGGCACCAGACCGAACGCGGTGAGCGCGCTGTAGCGGCCGCCGACGGTCGGGTCGGCGAGGAAGACGGCGCGGGCCCCCATGGCGGCCGCGGTCTCCGACAGCGGCGAGTCCGGGTCGGTCACGACGACGAAGCGCGCCCCGACCTCCTTCTCGTCCAGGCCGGCGTCGGCGAACGCGGCCTGGAACGCGCGGCGCTGGCTGTCGGTCTCGACCGTCCCGCCGGACTTGGAGCTGATCACGACGACGGTGCGCTCGAGGTCGGCCATCGCGGCGGCGACCTGGCCCGGGTCCGTGGTGTCGAGCACGACGAGGGGCACCCCGGCAGTTCGGCAGATCACCTCGGGTGCGAGCGACGAACCGCCCATGCCGCACAGGACGATCCGGTCCAGGCCCTCGGCCTGCAGCTGCGCGCGCAGCTCGGCCAGCTGCCCGACCAGGGAGCGCGACGAGGTGGGCAGGTCCAGCCAGCCCAGCCGGATCGCCGCCTCGCTCTCGGCCTCCGGCCCCCACAGGGTGGCGTCCTTGCGGGCCAGCCGTGCGGCGACGTCGTCCTCGGTGAGCCGGTTCCGGACGTCGTCCGGGACCTCGATGCCCTCGACGCGGACCTCGAAGCTCACTTCTTGTCCTCCAGCTGGGTGCGCACCGACTCGGTCAGCTCGTCCCAGGAGTCGACGAACTTCTTCACGCCCTCGTCCTCGAGCACCCGGAAGACGTCGTCGAGGTCGACCCCGGCGTCGGCGACGGCCTTCATCACGCCGGCGGCGTCGTCGTAGGACTTCTGCACCGGGGTGCCCGGGCTGCCGTGGTCGGCGTAGGCCATGAGGGTCTTCTCCGGCATGGTGTTCACCGTGCCGGGGGCGATCAGCTCGCTGATGTACAGCGTGTCCGGGAGGTCCGGGTTCTTCACCCCGGTGGAGGCCCACAGCGGCCGCTGCGGGCGCGCGCCCTTCGCCTCGAGCGCCTTCCAGCGGTCGGAGGAGAAGACCTCCTCGTACGCCTGGTAGGCCAGCTGCGCGTTGGCGACGCCGGCCTTGCTCTTCAGCGCGACGTCCGCCCCCGCCTTGTCCAGCCGCTTGTCGATCTCGGTGTCCACGCGGGACACGAAGAACGAGGCGACCGACGCGATGCCGGACAGGTCGGCCTGCGGGTCGTCGGCCAGCCGCTCCTCGAGGCCGGACAGGTAGGCGTCCATGACCTTGCGGTAGCGGTCCGGGCTGAAGATCAACGTGACGTTGACGCTGATGCCCTTGGCGATCGAGGTCTGGATGGCCGGCAGGCCGGCCTCGGTCGCCGGGATCTTGATGTACAGGTTCGGCCGGTCCACCAGCCACCACAGGTGCGCCGCCTCGGCCGCGGTGGCGTCGGTGTCGTGCGCCAGGCCCGGCGCGACCTCCAGGGAGACCCGGCCGTCGCCCGGCTGGCGGGCGGCGACGGGTGCGAGCAGGTCGCAGGCGTCCCTGACGTCGGCGGCGGTGATGGTGCGCAGCGCCTCCTCGACGCTCACCTGCCGGACGGCCAGGGCGTGCAGCTGGTCGTCGTAGGACTCCGACCCGCTGATCGCCGCGGCGAAGATCGTCGGGTTGGTGGTGACGCCGACGACCGAGTACTCGTCGACCAGCGTCTGCAGGTTGCCGCTGCGGATGCGGTCGCGGGACAGGTCGTCGAGCCAGACTGCGACTCCGGCCGAGCTCAGTTCGGCCAGGTTCTCGTTCTGTGCCATGACTGGTGCCTTCCGGTGGTGGTGGGGTCGGCCGGACGGCTCTATCGGTCGCCGGTGGGGTGGGGGAGGCCCCCGGTGGCTGCAACCGGGCCGGCCGGCACGGCGTTCCCGGAGGCGGCCGCCGCGATGCTCTCGCGGGCGGCGGCCACGACCGCTTCGTCGGTGAGGCCGAACTTCTCGTACAGCACCGAGTAGGCGGCGCTCGCGCCGTAGTGCGTCAGGCCGACGATCCGGCCGGCGTCGCCCACGAACTCGCGCCATCCCATCGGTACCCCGGCCTCGACGCTGACGCGGGCGCGGACCGCGGGCGGGAACACCTCGTTCTTGTAGGCGTCGTCCTGCTCCGCGAACCACTCGACGCACGGCACCGAGACCACCCGGGTCGGCACGCCGTCCGCCTCCAGCCGTTCGCGGGCGGCGACCGCGATCTGCACCTCCGAGCCGGTGCCCATGAGGATCACCTCGGGGGTGCCGCCGGACGCCTCGGCCAGGACGTATGCGCCCCGCGCCGTGCCCTCGGCCGAGCCGAACTCGCTGCGGTCGAACACGGGGAGGTTCTGCCGCGACAGCAGCAGGCCGGCGGGGCGGTCGTTGTTCTCCAGCACCGTCCGCCAGGCGACGGCGACCTCGTTGGCATCGGCCGGGCGGACGACGTCGAGGCCGGGGATGGCCCGCAGGGCGGCGAAGTGCTCGATCGGCTGGTGGGTGGGGCCGTCCTCGCCCAGGCCGATCGAGTCGTGCGTCCAGACGTAGGTGACCGGCAGCTGCATGAGCGCCGCCAGCCGGACCGCGCCGCGCATGTAGTCGGAGAAGGTGAGGAACGTGCCGCCGTAGACGCGGGTGCCGCCGTGCAGCGCGATCCCGTTCATGACCGCACCCATCGCGTGCTCGCGGACACCGAAGTGCAGGGTGCGGCCGTAGGGCCCGCCGGTCCACATCTTCGTCTGGCGGCTCGCGGGCAGGAACGACGGTTCGCCCTTCACCGCGGTGTTGTTGCTCTCCGCCAGGTCGGCCGATCCGCCCCAGAGCTCGGGGAGCTCCGGGTAGAGGGCGGCGAGCACCTCGCCGGAGGCCTTGCGGGTGGCGACGCCCTTGGGGTCGGCGTTCCAGCTCGGCAGCTTCTGCGTCCAGCCCTCGGGGAGCGTGCGGGTGGTCATCCGCTCGAGCAGTGCAGCGGCCTCGCCGTTGCTCTGCTTCCAGGCGTCGAAGCGCTCCTGCCACGCGGCGTGCGCCTCCCGGCCGCGGTCGACGACCTTCCGCGCGTGCTCGATCACCTCGGGAGCGACGTCGAAGGACTTCTCCGGATCGAGCCCGAGGATCTCCTTGGTCGCGCGCACCTCGTCCTCGCCCAGCGCGGAGCCGTGAGCGGCCCCGGTGTTCTGCTTGTTCGGGGCGGGCCAGCCGATGATGGTGCGCAGCACGATGATCGACGGGCGCTGGGTCTCCGCCTTCGCGGCGGCGAACGCGGCGTCGACCGCGGCGAGGTTTTCGCCGTCGTCGACGTGCTGCACGTGCCAGCCGTAGGCCTCGTAGCGCTTGCCCACGTCCTCGGTGAAGGCGACGTTGGTGTCGTCCTCGATGGAGATCTTGTTGTCGTCGTAGACGAGCACGAGGTTGCCCAGCTGCTGCGTGCCGGCCAGGGACGACGCCTCGGCGCTGACGCCCTCCTCGAGGTCGCCGTCGGAGCAGAAGGCCCAGATGGTGTGGTCGAAGAGGCTCTCGCCCTCGGGGGCGTCGGGGTCGAACAGCCCGCGCTCGCGGCGCGCGGCCATCGCCATGCCGACGGCGTTGCCGACGCCCTGGCCCAGCGGGCCGGTCGTGGTCTCGACGCCGGGGGTGTGGTTGACCTCGGGGTGGCCAGGGGTCTGCGAGCCCCACGTGCGCAGAGCGCGCAGATCGTCCAGCTCCATGCCGTAGCCGGAGAGGTAGAGCTGCACGTACAGCGTCAGGCTCGAGTGCCCCATGGAGAGGACGAACCGGTCGCGGGCGACCCAGTTCGGGTCGCTGGGGTCGTGCCGCAGCCACTTCTGGAACAGCAGGTAGGCGGTGGGGGCCATGCTCATCGCCGTCCCGGGGTGGCCGTTGCCGACCTTCTGGACGGCGTCCATCGCGAGGACGCGCGCGGTGTCGATCGCGCGGCGGTCGAGCTCGCCGAAGCCCTCGGGGAGGGTCGGGTTCGGCTGGGTGGGGGAGCCGGTCGGGGAATCCGTCGCGGCCTCGGCGGGAGCCTCGGGCTCGGTGCTCTGGGTGGTCTCCGTGCTCGTGCTGTCCGGTGCCATCGTGGCTCGGTGCTCCCTCGGGTCGGGCCTGGCGGGCCGCCCGGGGAAAAGCCTGCGTCCGGGCGGACGACGTGCGTCTGCAGCGACGGGCCGCGGCCCCTCGGGCCCGTTGCCGGACCGGGAGCGCGTCGTCGTCGACGTCGGCCCTACCCGCTGCACACGCAGCATCAACGTGATCAAGCCTAGCCGTGCGGAACCGGAGCCGCGCCCAGGGAGGAGGGCTCCGCGGGCTACAGTGGGCCGCGTTCCCATCCCCGGTTCGGAGTAGGCCCCTTCGTGCTTCCCGCCTGGCCTGCAGTGCACTGCTGCGAGCGCGCCGCCGCGTCCGTGGGCATCCTGTGACGGCGCTCTCGGAGCGCTCCGCCGCCGCCTCCCGCCGGGAGTCCAGCCGCTCGTCGACCGGCCGCACGGCCGCGGTGCGGCGTCGGGTGCTGGCCTACGTGGGCCTCACCAAGCCGCGGATCATCGAGCTGCTGCTGGTGACGACCGTGCCGGCGATGATGCTCGCCGACCGCGGCTGGCCGTCGCTGTCGCTGCTGCTGTTCACGCTGCTCGGCGGCACCCTCGCCGCCGGTGCCGCCAACGTCTTCAACTGCTACTTCGACCGCGACATCGACAAGCTGATGCAGCGCACGCAGAAGCGGCCCCTGGTCACCGGCGAGGTCACGCCCCGCGCGGCGCTGGTCTTCGGCATCGTCCTGACGGTCACCTCGATCGAGCTGCTCCTCGCGACCACCACCGTGCTGGCCGCGGCGCTCGCCGCGGGCGCGATCTTCTACTACGCCGTGCTCTACACGATGGTGTTCAAGCGGCACACCCGCCGCAGCACCGAGTGGGGCGGCGTCCCGGGGGCGGCCCCGGTGCTCATCGGCTGGGCGGCCGTGACCGGCTCCCTGGACTGGCCCGCCGTCGTGGTGTTCGGCATCGTCTTCGCCTGGCAGATGCCGCACTTCTGGGCGCTGGCCCTGCGGTTCAAGGACGACTACGCCCGCGCCGACGTCCCGATGCTGCCGGTGGTCACCACGGAGCTGTCGGTCGGGCGGCAGTCCGTCGCCTGGGCCTACGTGACCGTCGCGGTCTCGCTGCTGCTGTGGCCGGTGGCCACCGACTACGGGATCGGCCTCGGCTACACCGTGCCCGCGGTGCTGCTCGGCGCCTGGTTCGTCCTGGAGTCCCACCGGCTGCTGGCCCGCATCAAGCGCGGCGGCGACATCAAGTCGATGTCGCTGTTCCACGTCTCGATCTCGTACCTGTCGCTGCTGATGGTCGCGATCATCGTCGACGCCATCGTCTGATCCGTGCGGCGCGACCTCCCGGACCGGGACTGGAAGGCGCTCGGCCCGGGTGTGCTGATCGGCCCGGACGGGCGCACCTACCGGCGACGGACGACGCGCATCGAGCGTGCGGACGCCGAGGCCATGGCCGAGGGCGGCTGCCCCGTCGTCACCTACCTGCCCGGCGGCCGGCTGGTCTGGCACGACGAGGACGAGGCCTGGCCGGCGTGGGCGGACGCCCGGACGTCGTTCACGACCGGCCTGCCCGAGCCGGAGTCCGTGACCGGCGGCCGCTGGGAGGCCGTGGACGGCGGCACCGCGCTGGTCCTCGTCTGGCACGACTGACCCCGCGGGCGGGCGCGGACCACCCGGATGCGCACGGGCGTCGTCTCGGGCGGGCGTGAGACGACGTCGAGACGTATGCGAGCGCCTGCGCCTGCCCGGGTCAGCGGGTGGCGGCGGCCGGTTCCGGAGTGCTGCTCACCGGGAGCTCGGAGGCGGGGCCGCGGACGGACCAGACCAGCCGCGCGGTGAAGGCGGTGATCAGCACCGCGCCCAGCATGTGCAGCAGCACCAGCGCGATCGGCAGGTCGGTGAAGTACTGCACGTAGCCGACGACCCCCTGCAGGATCTGCACGATCAGCAGGTCGCGGGCGGCCCGGCGGACGCGGTCGGGGGAGTCGGTCGCGTAGAGGGCGACGAGCAGGGCGATGGTCAGGCCCAGGAGCAGGAAGACGGCGTCGGCGTGCAGCTGGCTGACCAGCTCGGGGTCGAAGCCGATCCGGTCACCGGTCGGGACGTCGGCCTCGTCGACGTCGCCGCTGTGCGGGCCGCTGCCGGTGACGACCGTGCCGAGCACGAGCACGGCCGCCGTCGCCGCGGCGATCCCGCCGGTGAGCAACACGAACGGGCGGCGCAGCAGCGGTTCGCCGACCCCGGGCTCTCGGGACCGCAGCCAGAGCGTGGTGGCCAGGGCGACCAGCACCGCGGAGACGAGGAAGTGCGCGGCGACGGTCCACGGGTTGAGGCCGGTCAGCACGGTGATGCCGCCGAGCAGCGCCTGCGCCGGGATGCCGACGAAGGTCAGGGCGGCCAGCAGGCGGAGGTCGCGGCGCGGCGAGCGCCACACCGCGACGACGGTCGCGATCGCGACGGCGGCGAGGACGAACGTCAGCAGCCGGTTGCCGAACTCGATGACGCCGTGCCCCGCCAGCTCCGGCGTCGTCGTGAAGCTCTCGGACGTGCAGCGCGGCCAGGTCGGGCAGCCCAGGCCGGAGCCGGTCAGCCGCACGGCGCCGCCGGTCACGACGATCAGGCCGTTGGCGACGGCGTTGGCCAGCGCGAGGCGGGAGATGGTCGCGGGGGAGAAGGACGTGGGCAGGACCGACACGCCTCCGATGCTAGGTGGCGGCGGCCCGCCCGCCGCCCGCGCCGGAGTGCCGTCGGGCACGCCGCGGTGACGCTCGTCACGCGGACCGCGCTCCCGGACCACTTCTTAGGTTGACCTTGCTTGCAGGCCCTCCGATTTAGGACACACTCGTGTTGTGGAAAGCGCTGTCGCACCCCCGCGCTCGTCGGCTCCGGCCGACGACGGGCGTACCCGCGACCGCGTCAGCGCCCTGCTCCTCGAGCACGGGCCGCAGACCGCCACCGAGCTCGCCGCGCGCCTGGGCATCTCCCCGGCCGCCGTCCGACGGCACCTGGACTCCCTCGTCGCCGCCGGCCGGATCGAGGAGCGGGTCGCTCGCGACGCGCACCGCGGCCGTGGCCGCCCGGCCCGCCGGTTCCACCTCACCGACGCCGGCCGCTCCGCCTTCCCGCACGCCTACGACGACCTCGCGCTGACCGCGCTCCGGTTCGTCGCCGAATCCGGTGGCCCCGACGCCGTCCGCGCGGTCGCCGAGCAGCAGCTCGCCGGGCTCGAGGCCCGCGCGTCCAGCGCCGTCGAGAGCGCCGTGCGCGCCGCCGCGGGAGCGCCGGTGGACCGGGCCCAGGCCCTGGCCGCCGCGCTCACGGCCGAGGGCTACGCTGCCACGGCCTCCGCGATCTCCGGCGGGGGGCAGCTCTGCCAGCACCACTGCCCGGTGGCGCACGTGGCCGCGGAGTTCCCCCAGCTGTGCGAGGCCGAGACCGCGGTGATCGGCCGGCTCGTGGGCACCCACGTGCAGCGGCTGGCCACGATCGCCCACGGCGACGGGATCTGCACCACACACCTCCCAGGACCCCTGCGTCCGGGGAACAGATCGACCCCCGCACGCCCTGTACCTGGTGAGCGAGCAGCGCCCCACAGCGCGCCCACCGAACAGTCCAGCACTGCCCTCGCGAACGACCGGGAGAGGACGCCCGCATGACCAGCACCCAGCAGCCTGTGAGCACGCCGCTGACGCAGGACGAGCAGATCGATCAGCTCGGACGCTACGAGTACGGCTGGGCCGACGCCGACGTCGCCGGCGCCTCCGCTCGTCGTGGGATCGACGAGGACGTCGTCCGCGACATCTCCGCCCGCAAGAACGAGCCCGAGTGGATGCTCGAGCGCCGGCTCAAGGCGCTCAAGCTCTTCGGCCGCAAGCCCATGCCCGACTGGGGTTCCGACCTCTCCGGCATCGACTTCCAGAACATCAAGTACTTCGTGCGGTCCACCGAGGCGCAGGCCACCTCGTGGGAGGACCTGCCCGACGACATCAAGAACACCTACGACCGGCTGGGCATCCCGGAGGCCGAGAAGCAGCGCCTCGTCTCCGGTGTCGCCGCGCAGTACGAGTCCGAGGTCGTCTACCACCAGATCCAGAAGGAGCTCGAGGACCAGGGAGTCATCTTCCTGGACACCGACTCGGCCCTGAAGGAGCACCCGGAGATCTTCCAGGAGTACTTCGGCTCGGTGATCCCGTCCGGCGACAACAAGTTCGCCGCGCTGAACACCGCGACCTGGTCGGGTGGCTCGTTCATCTACGTGCCGCCGGGCGTGCACGTCGAGATCCCGCTGCAGGCCTACTTCCGGATCAACACCGAGAACATGGGCCAGTTCGAGCGGACGCTGATCATCGTCGACGAGGGCGCCTACGTGCACTACGTCGAGGGCTGCACCGCGCCGATCTACAAGAGCGACTCGCTGCACTCCGCGGTCGTCGAGATCATCGTCAAGAAGAACGCGCGCTGCCGGTACACGACCATCCAGAACTGGTCGAACAACGTCTACAACCTGGTCACCAAGCGGGCCGTGGCCCACGAGGGCGCGACCATGGAGTGGGTCGACGGCAACCTCGGCTCCAAGGTGACGATGAAGTACCCGGCCGTGTGGATGACCGGCGAGCACGCCAAGGGCGAGGTCCTCTCCATCGCCTTCGCGGGCGAGGGCCAGCACCAGGACGCCGGCGCCAAGATGGTGCACGCCGCGCCGCACACCTCCTCGACCATCGTGTCGAAGTCGGTGGCCCGTGGCGGTGGCCGCACCTCCTACCGCGGCCTGGTGCAGGTCGACGAGGGCGCCTACGGCTCCAAGTCCACGGTCAAGTGCGACGCCCTACTGGTCGACACGATCAGCCGGTCGGACACCTACCCCTATGTCGACGTCCGCGAGGACGACGTCTCCATGGGTCACGAGGCGACGGTCTCCCGCGTCAGCGACGACCAGCTCTTCTACCTGATGAGCCGCGGCCTGTCCGAGGACGAGGCCATGGCGATGGTGGTGCGCGGGTTCGTCGAGCCGATCGCCCGCGAGCTGCCCATGGAGTACGCCCTCGAGCTCAACCGGCTCATCGAGCTGCAGATGGAAGGTGCCGTCGGCTGATGTCCGACCAGAACACCGGTACGACCGACCTCACCACCCAGCCGGCCACCCTCGCCTCGGAGCTCTTCGCTCCCGGCGTGGGTGCGCAGGCCGGGCCCCCGACCACCCCGGCGTCCGACACCGGCACCGCCGGTAACGCGTCGCCCGGCGCGCACTCGCACGGTGGACCCACGCCGACCGGCTCGCCGCCGGAGCGGCTCACCTCCACCGACCCGGACGTCTTCGGCATGCCCACCGGGCGCGAGGAGACGTGGCGGTTCACGCCGATGAAGCGGATCCGTCCGCTCCTGGACGGCGCCGCCTCCGACGCGCGGCTCACCTGGACGACCGACCTCCCCGAGGGTGTCGAGCTGACCCGCGTCGAGGCCGGCGACCCGCTGATCAAGAGCCTGCCCGAGCCCGTCGACCGGCTGGCCGCCCTGACCCGGCAGCGGGCCGGGGGAGCCGACGTGGTCCGCGTGGCCAAGGAGGCCCAGCTGGACCGCCCGGTCACCCTGGCGCTGGCCGGCACCGGCGGCGACGACGTCGTCTGGGGCCAGCTGGTCGTGGAGGTCGGCGCGTTCGCCAAGGCGACCGTCGTCCTCGACCACACCGGCCCCGCCAAGTACTCCGGCGGCGTGACGGTGCTCGCCGGCGACGGCGCGCAGGTCACCCTGGTCTCGATCCAGGACTGGGCGCCGGGCTCCGTGCACGGCGGCCAGTACGACGCCGTCGTGGGGCGCGACGCGATCTACAAGCAGGTCGTGGTCACCCTCGGCGGCGACCTCGTGCGCCTGGTCAGCAACGTGCAGTACGCCGGCCCCGGCGGCCGCGCGGACCTCTTCGGCGTCTACTTCTCCGACGAGACGCAGCACCAGGAGCACCGGCTCTGGGTCGACCACGCCGTCCCGAACTGCACCAGCAACGTGCTCTACAAGGGCGCGCTGCAGGGTGAGGGTGCGCGCACGGTCTGGATCGGCGACGTCCGCATCCGCCCGGCCGCGACCGGCACGGAGACCTACGAGCTGAACCGGAACCTGGTCCTCACCGACGGCGCCCGCGCCGACTCGGTGCCCAACCTGGAGATCGAGACCGGTGAGATCGTGAGCGCCGGCCACGCCAGCGCCACCGGCCGGTTCGACGACGAGCAGCTGTTCTACCTCTGCTCGCGCGGCATCGACGCCGAGACCGCTCGCCGCCTGGTCGTCCGCGGCTTCTTCGCCGACGTCGTCCAGAACATCGGGATCGACGCCATCCAGGACCGCCTGATGGGCACCATCGAGACGCGCCTCGGCGCCCTCCCGGGCCTGGACGAGCAGCCGGTCGAGGTCGCCTGACCATGGCCTTCGAACGCGTCTGCGGTCTGTCCGACGTCCCCGAGAACGGCGCCCTGCGCGTCGAGCTCGCGGACATCGACGTCGCCGTCGTCCGCTTCGAGGGCCAGCTGTACGCCCTCGAGGACCGGTGCTCGCACGCCGACGTCCCGCTGAGCGAGGGGGACGTCGAGCTGTTCGGCGGCGCCCCGACCATCGAGTGCTACCTGCACGGCTCGTGCTTCGACCTGCGCACGGGCGAGCCCACCAACCTGCCGGCGACCGAGCCGGTCGACGTCTACCCGGTCCGCGTGGAAGGGGAGGACGTGCTCGTCGACACCGAAGCCGACGCGACGAGCGCCGTCCAGAACCTCCAGGCGGCCGGTGAATGAGAGAGCGAGAAGAAGTGTCCGTTCTGGAGATCCGCGACCTGCACGTGACGGTCGGCGAGGGTGACGACGCCAAGGAGATCCTCCGCGGCGTCGACCTGACCGTCCGCTCGGGCGAGACCCACGCGATCATGGGCCCCAACGGGTCCGGCAAGTCGACCCTGGCCTACTCGATCGCCGGCCACCCCAAGTACACCGTCACCGGCGGCACCGTCACCCTCGACGGCGAGGACGTCCTCGCGATGACCGTCGACGAGCGCGCCCGCGCCGGCCTGTTCCTGGCGATGCAGTACCCCGTCGAGGTGCCCGGCGTCTCGGTGTCGAACTTCCTGCGCACCGCGGCCACCGCGATCAAGGGCGAGGCTCCCAAGCTGCGCACCTGGGTCAAGGACGTCAAGAGCGAGATGGAACTGCTCGAGATGGACTCCGCGTTCGCCGAGCGCAACGTCAACGAGGGCTTCTCCGGCGGTGAGAAGAAGCGCCACGAGATCCTGCAGATGCGCCTGCTCAAGCCGGCCATCGCGATCCTCGACGAGACCGACTCCGGCCTGGACGTCGACGCGCTGCGGATCGTCTCCGAGGGCGTCAACCGCACCCGCGAGGAGGGCGAGATCGGCGTCCTGCTGATCACGCACTACACGCGGATCCTGCGCTACATCAAGCCCGACTTCGTGCACGTCTTCGTCGCCGGCAAGGTCGTCGAGGAGGGTGGCGCGGAGCTCGCCGACAAACTCGAGAACGAGGGCTACGCCGCCTACGTCAAGGACTCCAACGAGCAGGCCGCTGCGGAGGTAGCCAGCGCATGACCCAGACCGTCTCGCGTCCCGGAGCCGGGGCGCAGCAGGTGCCCCTCCCGCTGGACGTCGAGGCGATCCGGGCGGACTTCCCGATCCTGGGCCGCACGGTCCGGGACGGGAAGAAGCTGGTCTACCTCGACTCCGGCGCGACGTCGCAGAAGCCCCGCGCGGTGCTCGACGCCGAGCGGGAGTTCTACGAGCAGTACAACGCCGCCCCGCACCGCGGCGCGCACGCGCTCGCCGAGGAGGCGACCGGCCACTACGAGGCCGCCCGCGCCACCATCGGCGCGTTCATCGGCGCTCCGGAGCGGGAGATCGTCTTCACCCGCAACAGCACCGAGGCGATCAACCTCGTCGCCTACGCGCTGTCCAACGCCGCGACGGCGAAGGACCCGGCCTACCGCGAGTACGCCGTCGGCCAGGGCGACGAGATCGTGGTCACCGAGATGGAGCACCACGCCAACCTCATCCCGTGGCAGCAGCTCTGCGAGCGCACCGGGGCGACCCTGCGCTGGCTCGGCCTCACCGATGACGGCCGGCTGGACCTCTCCGACCTCGCCACGGTGGTCAACGAGCGCACCAAGCTCGTCGCGGTCACCCAGCAGTCGAACATCCTGGGCACGATCAACCCGCTGGGCGAGATCGTGGCCCGCGCGCGCGAGGTCGGTGCCCTGGTGCTGGTCGACGGCGCGCAGTCGGTGCCGCACCAGCCCGTCGACGTCACCGAGCTGGGCGCGGACTTCCTGGTGTTCTCCGGGCACAAGATGCTGGGCCCGACGGGCATCGGCGTGCTGTGGGGCCGCTACGAGGTGCTGGACAAGCTGCCCCCGTTCATGACCGGCGGCTCGATGATCGAGGTCGTGCGGATGGAGGGCAGCACCTTCGCCGCCCCGCCGCAGCGCTTCGAGGCCGGTGTCCCGATGACCGCGCAGGCGATCGGCCTGGCCGCGGCCGTCGAGTACCTGCAGGCGCTCGGCATGGACCGCGTCGAGGAGCACGAGAAGGTGCTCACAGGCTACGCGCTGGACAAGCTCGCCGAGATCCCCGGCGTCACCGTGATCGGCCCGCCGGACACCGTGGCCCGCGGGGGAGCGATCTCCTTCACCGTCGAGGGCATCCACCCGCACGACGTCGGCCAGGTCCTCGACGACCACGGCATCGCCGTGCGCGTGGGGCACCACTGCGCATGGCCGGTCGTGCGCCGCTACGGCGTCCCGGCGACCACGCGCGCCACCTTCTACGTGCACACCGGCTACGACGACATCGACGCCCTGGCGGACGGAATTCGCGCGGCCCAGAAGTTCTTCGGAACTGTGTGAGGTCGCACTGATGCAGCTCGAGTCGATGTACCAGGAGATCATCCTGGACCACTACAAGAACCCGCACGGGCGTGGTCTCCGCGAGCCCTTCGAGGCCGAGGTGCACCACGTCAACCCCACGTGCGGCGACGAGGTGACCCTCCGCCTGCACCTGGAGGGCGAGACCGTCGCCGACGTCTCCTACGAGGGCATGGGCTGCTCCATCAGCCAGGCCTCGATCTCGGCGATGTACGACCTCGTCCTCGGCAAGAGCGTGCACGAGGCCCTCGCCACCGGCGAGGACTTCGTGACGCTGATGCAGGCCAAGGGCGACCCGACCGTGGCCGAGAAGCTCGAGGACAGCCTGGAGGACGCGGTCGCGTTCGCCGGCGTCTCCAAGTACCCGGCCCGGATCAAGTGCGCGCTGATGAGCTGGATGGCGTTGAAGGACGCCTCCGCCCGGGCACTGTCCACGACGAACCCAGCTGGAGGAACCCCGTGACCGCTGACAGCAGCACCGAGAACGCCACCCCCGCGACCGACGGTGCGCCGGGCGACCTGCCGGCCTACAAGTCGGCGCTGCTCGAGGACCTCGAGGAGGCCATGCGCGACGTCGTCGACCTCGGGCTCGTCTACGGCCTCGACGTCGACGACAACAACATCGCGATCATCGACATGACGCTGACCTCGGCGGCCTGCCCGCTGACCGACGTCATCGAGGACCAGGCCCGCCAGGCGCTGACCGGCGGCCCCGGGCCCGGGCTCGTGGACGACATCCGGATCAACTGGGTCTGGATGCCGCCGTGGGGCCCGGACAAGATCACCGACGACGGCCGCGAGCAGCTCCGCGCGCTCGGCTTCCGCGTCTGAGGCTCAGCACCTCCGCTTCTGGGGTGTTCTTCGCGTTTCTCCGGTCCTGCAGGACCCGAGGAGCGCGAGGAACACCCCAGAAGTGCGTCCGGACGTGATCGTCGACCGTCGCGAGGCGCCTGCCTCTGCTTGACTGCCCGCGTGCCGAGCAGCGGCGTGCTGGCCTACCCGGCGTTCGTCCGGCTGTGGCTGTCCGGGACCGTCTCGTGGCTCGGCTCGTTCACCTTCGGGCTCGCCCTGCAGCTGCTGCTGATCGAGACGCTGGCCGCCGACCAGACGGCGATCGGGTTCGTGCGCGCGGCGCAGTGGCTCCCAGCCTTGGCCGTCGGCCTGCTGGCCGGTGTGCTCACCGACCGGATGCGCCGTCGGCCGGTGCTGATCGCCGCCGACACCACGACCGCGGTCGCGACGGGCACCATCGCCGCCCTGGCGTTCGCCGGCCTGCTGACCGTCCCGGTGCTGGCCGTCCTGGTGGCCGTCGTGGGGTCGGCGTCGATGTTCTTCCACGCCGCGCACCAGTCCTACCTGCCGCAGCTGATGCCGATGGAGCTGCTGCCGGTCGCGAACGCGCGAGA
>JBEPZM010000013.1:4395-24170 GCA_041640835.1 Blastococcus sp. | reverse complement strand
CCGAGCAGGACCTGCTCATCGGCTGGCAGGACCCGCCGGCCTGGGACCCGGGACGCGGGGCCCAGGCCGAGCCCCCCGGGCGTGGCAAGTTCCTGGTCAAGGTGGGTGGCCGCCCCGGGATCCCCGTGCAGGTGGCGCTCACCGGGGTCGAGCGGGAGCTCAACGACACCAACAAGATCTGGCACGAGCTGTCCCGGTCCGGCGGAACGGCCCCCGCCCCGGCGACGGGCGTCCGCACCGACGACGCGCTGCCGGGCTGACCTTCCGCCGCACCCGCCCGGGCGTGGTGTCAGCAGCGGTCCACGGGCAGGGTGCCGGGAGACGGCCAGAGCCTGGTGCGCACCAGCCCGTCGACGTCCTCGAGGGCCACGGGACCGAAGTCCCTGGAGTCGATCGAGAGGTCGCGCTCGTCACCCATCAGGAACACGGAACCGGCCGGGACGACGGTGGTCCCGGACCAGACGCCGTCCAGGCCCTCGGCATCGATCGACGGTTCGCAGACCGCGGTGTCGTTGACCACGAGCAGGCCGTCCTGGATCGCGACCCGGTCCCCGCCGACCGCCACGATCCGTTTGATCAGCTGCTCACCGGTCTCCGGTGACGTCGCGGCCACGACGTCGCGGCGGGAGAAGGTCTCCGCACCGTGCTCGACGAGGACCAGGTCTCCGTCACGGATCGTCGGGGACATGCTCTCCGCGGAGACCCGCGTCACCTGGACGGGCAGCACGCCGGAGACCGACGCGGAGGCCAAGAGCACGAGCGCGACGAGCAGGCCGGTCACCCACCGTCCGACAGCCCGCCGGCGCCGGTGGTGGGACGGGGACCGCCCACCGGGCGCAGTGGCCCGTAGGGTCGTTCCCCCGCTGCCGGAGTCCGGCCCGCCGACGCCGGAACCGGCGCCGGCCATCAGGCGACGACGCCGGTGAACCAGACGATCCAGACCAGTACACCGAGGGCCAGCAGCCCGTTCGCCGCATGCCGCCGGAATCCGATGGGCAGCAGCGCTGAGAGCGCGAGCACCGACAACAGCTCCACCGTGACGGTCGCCGTACCGAGCAGCCCCGGTGAGTCCTCGGCAGCTGACGACTCGAGCCCCAGTGCTACGGGACCAGTCGGGGCAGGGGGCTGGGCCTGCGCGCCCTCGTGCGTTCCGGCGGCTGCGCCGCCCTGGTGGTCGGTGGCGGCGACGCCGGCCAGCAGATCGGTGGTGTGCGCCGCCAGGTAGAGCAGCAGGAGCCCGACGGTCAGGGCAAGCACGGCGGCGACCGGCCACGGCGCGTGACCGGTCCGGGTCACGGCGGTCACCGCCAGCCAGACCCCGCTCGCCAGTTGCAGGAGGGCTACGAGCAGGAAGAAGCCGACCACGACGTCGCCGGCGTGGACGTTGTCGAAGGCCGCGGCGACGTGCAGGGCTCCGGCGGCGACGACGGTCGCTGCAGCGACCCAGCGCCAGCGCGTCGTCCCGGCGGAGGCATCGGCGACGACCGCCGCCTGGGGAGGCACGAGCGTGGTCATGGCGTCCTCACATCTCCAGCGGCGCCGGGCCGGGCCGGGCCGGCGCGGCGTACATGGGATCGCACCCGGGCTCGTGCGTGCCGATCTGGTACTGGGTCATCATGTCGTGGTCCTCGTGCGTGAGGTTGTGGCAGTGGATCATGTAGCGGCCGTGCGTCCCGCCAGGCTTGGAGAACTGCATGATCACCTGGATCTTCTGGCTCTCCCCCGCGTAGACCACGTCCTTGGGGCCGTTCTCCTCGGGCCGCGGAGGTCTCCCGTTGCGGCTCAGCACCCGGAAGTCGACGAAGTGGATGTGCAGCGGGTGGTTCCAGCCGCCCGAGCGGTTGTCGATCTCCCAGATCTCCACGTCCCCGGGCTTCGGATTGGCGAAGACGGGTTCGAAGCCCCCTGCCACGACGTCCGACCACGTCTTGTCGTTGATGGTCCACAGGTTGGTGACGTCGTCGTGCTTCAGACGCATCTGCCGCCTCTTCATGGCCGGGGTGGGCTGCAGCTTCATCACCGGATGGACCTGGTCGGGCTGGAGGAGCACGGCGGGCAGGGTGTTGTTGCTCGTGTCGGTGGCCGGCCCGGACACCGTGAACTGCATGACCTTGCCGGTGTGGTCGTAGTCCCTGACGTTGTCGACGCTGAGGTTGAGCAGCTGGATGCTCTGTCCGGCCGTGATGGCGCTGAAGTCGACGACGATCTCGTACCGCTCGGCCATGCCCACGGTGATCTCGGTGACCGGGATGGGGGCGGCCACCAGGCCGGCGTCGGTGGCGATCACGTGGAACGGCTGGCCGTTGCTCAGCCGCAGCCTCAGACCGCGGGAGATCGACGCGTTCAGGACTCGGAACCGGTAGCGACGCCGTTCGACCGCCATGGCCGGCCACGGCCTGCCGTTCACCAGGATCACGTCGCCGAAGAGGCTGCTGTGGTCGTCGTCGTCCCACATCAAGGCACCGTTCTGGGCGAACATCGCGTCCCCGATGGTGAGCGGGACGTCGTACCTGCCGCGGGGCAGGCCGAGTGCGCCTTCGAGGCCATCGGTGATGTGGTATTGCCCCGCCAGGCCCATGTACACGTTCTCGGCGGTGTGGTGGACCCCGTGGTCGTGATACCAGAGCGTGCGGGCCTCGGCGTTGTTCGGGTAGACGTAGTCCTTCCACTGGCCGACGCCCCCCGGCCCGGGATAGGTGAGGTCCGAGGCGTAGCCGTCGTACTGCGGCTCCGAGGGTGAGCCGTGCAGGTGCGTGGAGGTCCACGGCACGTACCCCAGGGTGGGGTGGGTCTGCGGCAGACCGTTGATCTGCCGCACGATGGTCCGGCGGTCGCGGACCGCCTTGATCGTGGGGCCGGGAACGAGGCCGTTGTAGCCCCACAGCGGCGTCTGCACCCCCGGCAGGATCTCTCCGACGAACGCCTTCTGGACGATCCGGTAGTAGTCCGTCATCGGGTCGGGGCCGGGGACCGGCTGCAGCACCGGCGGGACGGTGAAGGGGACCTTGTAGGGCCGGGGCATCTTGCTGTTGGCGATCCGCGAGGCGCTCCTGGCGGAGACCACGGTCTGCCACGGCAGTGCGAGCGCAGCGGCGCCGAGCACGGACACCTTGAGGGCGTCCCTGCGGCTCAGGCTGAGGTCCTTCATGGTGAAATCGCTCCCGTCCACGGATACCGATACGAGCCAGAGCTCGTTGTCACGACACTGTCGACCGGGGTCGGGAGAGCACAACCTCACGAGGGCGGGTCCGCGCCCCCGAAATCTGGGGGGTGGGCGGACGTGCCGCGGCGTGGCGTCACGCAACGAACCCCGTCGGGACCACTGCCGTCACCGAGGCGCCGCCACCCGGGCGCCCGTGGAGCTCAAGGGTGCCGCCCACGTCGCGCACCCGATCCGCCACGAAGCTGAGGCCGAGATGACCCTCGTTGCGCCGGTCCGTACCACTCTCCGGGAAGCCGACCCCGTCGTCGCTGACGCACAGCCGGATGGCCGGCACCCGGCCGTGCGCCACGGGTTCGACCTCGACCCAGACGTTCGATGCTGCGGCGTGGCGGCTCACGTTCACCAGCAGTTCCTTCGCCGTCCGGTAGGTCACCGCCGCGCTGTCCGAGCTCAGTTCCGGCACGTCCGAGGCGGTCACTTCCACCGTCAGGCCCTCGCTGCGCAGTGGTTCGGCCAGGTCCTCGAGCGCCGAGGCCAGACCGGCGCCCTGCAGGTCGGGCGGGTACAGATCCACCATGAGCACGCGGAGCGAGTGCACCGCGTTCCGTACCGCCGCGACCAGCCGGTCCACGCTGGCCCGGCGCTCCTCGGGCACGCTGGCGCGCAGCGCGCTGAGGGCGTAGCTCACGCCGGCCAGGTCCTGCACCGGCCCGTCGTGGACATCCGCAGCGAGGGCTCGTCGATCGCGTTCAGAGGCCCTGAGGGTGCGCGTCATGAGCTCTGCGCGTTCGGTCTCCTGGCGACGGACCCGGCGGGCCAGGGACGTGGCGATCGGCAGCTGGATCAGTTGCAGGACGACCAGCGCACCGACGGCGAGCGGGATCAACTGGTTGCGCAGCAGAGCGGCCTGCTGTTCGATGCCGTCGTAGCTGAAGTAGGCCTCGACGACCACCCGTTGGACTCCCAGGTCGACCGGGACGTAGACCTCCACCGAGGGATCGGCCGGGCGGTTCTCGTACGAGGCCTCCGGCTCGTCGTCGACCTCGGCGATCCCGGCGACCGTCCGGCCGTCGACGGCAGCCTGCAGATCCGCCGTCAGCTCGTACCACTCCCCGATCGACTCCGCCTCGCTGGAGAACAGGACGACGCCGTCGGTCGACCACACGAAGAGGTAGGTCATCGACCCGTCGCTGAGGCGATCCTTCACCAGCCGCTCCGTTTCGCCCCAGCGGCCGGTCCCAGCGGCCAGGTCACGCTCCATGGCCGGTGCCAGCAGGACCCGCGTGAAGCGGGTCGCGACCTTCTCGGCCTCCGCGAGCGCGTTGGCCCGTGCGATGCGTTCGCTCAGCAGGACCGTGGCGCCGGCGACGGCCGCCAGGACGAGCAGGGGGACGATGAGGAAGGCCCAGATCTCCAGTCGCAGCCAGGGCCGTCGTCGCTTCGGCAGCTCGTCGACCCACCCCCGCCGGGTCGACGCCGGTGCGTCAGCGCTCATCCACACTTCCGAGCAGGCCCAGCTGCTGCGCCTTGACCACCGCCTCGAGCTGGGACCGGGCGCCCAGCTTGCAGTGCAGGGACTTCACGTAGCCGCGGCAGGTCTCCTGGGTGATGCCGAGGACCCGGGCGATGGTCTTCACCTGCATGCCCTGGCCGAGGCAGTCGAGGACCTGCTGTTCCCGGCGGGTCAGCTCGGGACGGGACTCGCAACTGCTTCGCGGCGACGGGATCTCCGTCCGGCCACCCGTGAACGCCGACGGCGCGACCAGCATCTGGCCGGCACGGACGCGTCCGAGCACGTCGAGCATCTCGGCGAGCGACCCGTTCTTGGGGATGAAGGCCGACGCCCCGGCCTGAGCCGCTCGCACCACCCAGTCGGGGTCCCGGTGGGCCGTCACGACCGCGATGACCGCCTCGGGAACCACCTCCCGGATGCGGCGGGTGGCCGACAGACCGTCCTCCCGCGGCATCTGGATGTCCATCACGACGATGTCCGGATGCAGATCCTGCGCCATGGCCACGGCCTCGGCGGCCGAGCCGGCCGTCCCGACGGAGGTCATGCCGGCGGCCACGAGCGCCCCGGAGAGCAGTTCGGCGAAGGTCCGATGGTCATCGACGACGAGCACGCTGGCGCTGTGCAGGACAGGGGGTCGGTCGAGCTGGACGGTCGTCACAGCGCATCGTTCCTCAGCGGCGTCGAAATCCCTGGCGGATGCCTCAGGAGGAACCGAGTGGACTTGAAACGACGGCGTTTGGGAATACGTAGCGTTATGTTTAGGACCAAAGTCCCTAATTTTGCTGGCATCCTCCCGTGGCGTCACTACTCTCCGTATACCCTATAGCCGTCTCGGTCAGATACGGCAAGTCGGCCGACGGTGATCCGCGCTGCGCGCGCCAGGCGGTCCCGCCTGCCGCCACAGCGCGGACGTGGTGGGGCAGTTCCTCGGGATCAGCGTCCTTGAGCAGGTACCCGACGACCCCCAGTTCCCGCGCCTCCCTGACCGCGGCGGCGGACAACGTGGCGGTGAGGATGACCACGCGAGCGTCCGGCTGGACGGCCAGCAGCCGCCGGGCGGCCTCGAGCCCCCCGACACGGGCCATCGCGAGGTCCACGATGACGACATCGGGGTGCGTGCGGTCCGCGGCCTCCACGACCTCGTCCCCGTCGGCGCACTCGGCAACGACACTCATGTCCCCGCGGGCGGTGAGCAGATCGACCAGTGACTGCCGGACGAAGTCGTTGTCGTCAGCGAGCAGCAGTCGGATCATGCGTCACCTCCTGATCGTGTCGGGGATGGCCCTCCCTGAGACACGTTGTCGCGACACCTCTGTGACCGCTACCCCCGTCGCCGGTCCGGGATGCACGGCAATCGTGGACGTGCAGCCACCGCATGACAGCCCCGCGGCGCGGGGTAGAGCCACCCCCCGATCATGGGGGCCTCGCGGTCCCGGCTGCCCGTCGGACCGGCGCCGACGACCCTTCGTCGGCTTTCCGACGATCTGGACGTTCGCCGTCATCGCCGGAGCGATCTGGGCCGAGAGCGCCTGGGGCCGGTTCTGAGGCTGGGACCCCAAGGAGACCTGGGCGTTCATCTCCCGGGCTCTCTACGCGGCCCACCTGCATGCCCGCACGACCGCCGGCTGGCGTGGTCGGCCGGCCGGCTGGGCCAGCCTGCCGGCGTTCGCCGGCCTCGTCGTCAACCTCCTCTTCGTGAACCTGGTGTCCACCGGTCTCCACTCGTTCGGCGGAGTGGAATGACGGTGACTCCATCCCTCATGGCGGGCGAGCAAGCCTGGGGCGGCGTGTGAGGCAAGCATCCGCTGTCTCACGAGCCGTCTCGTTATCATCGCCCGGTGACGATCACTGGCGCGTGGACGGAAGCCGCCTTGCGAGCAGGCCGGCGCCGGCAGTGGCTCTGTTCCGCGGTCGCCCTGTGCGCCGGCCGCGGTGGATCCCGAGCGGAGCTCCGGCCCATCACCACCCACGACGAGGAGAGCACCCGATGAGCGACGCCTGCGGCTGCAGCGACGACGAGACCACACCTGCCGGCAAGGAGGCCGAGGAGCACGAAGCCGAACGGCTCTGGCAGGTACGAGAGCTGCAAGCCGCGGCGGTCGCCGGCGTGCTCCTGGTCGGAGCGCTGTTCGCCGGAGGCGCCGACCGTCCCGGCCTGCAGCTCGGCCTGGAGGTGGCCGCCCTGGCGGTCGGGGCCTGGACCTTCGTCCCCTCCACGCTGCGCCGACTGGCGAAGGGCAAGATCGGCGTCGGCACGCTGATGACCATCGCCGCGGTCGGCGCGGTGCTGCTCGGCGAGGTCGGCGAGGCCGCGATGCTGGCCTTCCTGTACTCCGTCAGCGAG
Organism: Blastococcus sp.; assembly: GCA_041640835.1. Lineage (GTDB taxonomy): Bacteria > Actinomycetota > Actinomycetes > Mycobacteriales > Geodermatophilaceae > Blastococcus. Next base: position 17,150 of record JBEPZM010000013.1, on the reverse strand, counting down.
GGCCTCGAGGAGTACTCGCTGGCCAAGACCCGCCGGGGGCTGCGGGCGCTGCTGTCCCTGGTGCCCGAGCAGGCGATCGTCCTGCGTGGCGGGGTGGAGCAGGTCGTGGCTCCTGCCGAGCTGCGGGTCGGCGACGTCATGGTGGTCAAGCCCGGCGAGCGGATCGCCACCGACGGCGTCATCGGCAGCGGGCGCACCGCCCTGGACGTCTCGGCGATCACCGGCGAATCGGTGCCGGTGGAGGCCGGGCCGGGTGACGACGTCTTCGCGGGATCCATCAACGGCACCGGCGTCCTGGAGGTGCGGATCACCACGACCGCCGAGGACAACTCGCTCGCCCGCATCGTGCGGATCGTGGAGGCCGAGCAGTCCCGCAAGGGCGAGGCCCAGCGCCTCGCCGACCGGATCGCCAAGCCTCTGGTGCCCGGCGTGATGATCGCCGCCGCCGCCATCGCCGGGATCGGCAGCGTGCTCGGTGATCCCCTCGTCTGGATCGAGCGCGCCCTCGTCGTGCTCGTCGCAGCCTCTCCTTGCGCGCTGGCCATCTCCGTGCCGGTCACCGTCGTCGCCGCGGTGGGCGCCGCCAGCCGGCTGGGCGTGCTGGTGAAGGGCGGCGCCGCCCTGGAGGCCCTCGGCGCGATCCGCGGTGTCGCGCTGGACAAGACCGGCACGTTGACCCGCAACCGGCCCTCGGTGGTGGAGGTCGCCACCGTGCCCGGGGTACCCCGCGAGCAGGTGCTGGACGTCGCCGCCGCGCTGGAGGCCCGCAGCGAGCATCCTCTTGCCCGGGCCATCCTGGCCGCGGTCCCCGGCGTCACACCGGGCGACGACGTCGAGGCTGTCGTGGGAGCCGGGCTCGTCGGGCGGGTGGCCGGCCGCCCGGCGCGGCTGGGCCGTCCCGGCTGGATCGAGGCCGGCGTGCTCGCCGGCGACGTGCAGCGGATGCAGCAGGCCGGCGCAACCGCAGTGCTCATCGAGGTCGACGGCCAGCTCATCGGTGCGGTCGCCGTGCGCGACGAGCTGCGCCCGGAGGCGGCGGAGGTCGTCGCTCAGCTGCGCCGCGACGGCTACACCGTGGCCATGCTGACCGGCGACAACACCGCCACGGCCACGGCCCTGGCGCGCGAGGTCGGCATCGACCAGGTGCACGCGGAGCTCCGCCCGGAGGACAAGGCGCGCCTGGTCGCCGAACTGCGTGGTCAACGGCGCACCGCGATGGTCGGTGACGGCGTCAACGACGCCCCCGCACTCGCCACGGCCGACCTGGGTATCGCCATGGGCGCGATGGGCACCGACGTGGCGATCGAGACCGCCGACGTCGCACTCATGGGCGAGGACCTGCGGCACCTGCCGCAGGCCTTCGGCCACGCCCGCCGGGCCCGCCGGATCATGCTGCAGAACGTCGCCCTGTCCCTTGCGATCGTGATCGGCCTGATGCCGCTGGCATTGTTCGGCGTGCTCGGCCTGGCCGCCGTCGTGCTGGTGCACGAGGTGGCCGAGGTCTTCGTCATCGCCAACGGCGTGCGCGCCGGCCGTACCAAGCCGCTCGTCACGGTGCCCACCGCGCCGGCGCCGGCTGAGCTGACCGGCGCCGTCCGGTGACCGTGGCCGGGGGCTCCGGTCCCGGGCGGGTCCGGCCGGATCGTCGGCGGCTGTGGGTGGCCGTGGCTGCGACAGCAATTGCTGCGGTCGACCTCACCGCGAAGGCCTGGGCGCAGAACGACCTGTCGGCGACCGGCGTGGAGCTCGGGCCAGTGGATCTGCGGCTGGGCTACAACCCGGGTGTGGCCTTCTCCGTCGGCGCCGAAGCTCCTGCCTGGCTGGTCATCGCCGTCACCGCCGCGATCACCGCGGCGGTGGCGGTGTACGCCTGGTGCGCGGCACGTCACGGCAGCCGAGCCCAGCTCGCCGCGCTGGCCCTCATCCTGGGCGGTGCAGCGGCGAACCTCGCCGACCGCGCCGCGGACGGCGTCGTCACCGACTACCTGCACACCGGTTGGTGGCCGACGTTCAACCTCGCCGACACCGCGATCGTCACGGGCGCACTGCTGTTCGCACTGACGGCGTGGCGCGGTGACGCGGCACAGGAACGGCCTGCCGGCTCGGACGCCGCCGATCCTTCCGCACCGACGGACTCGGCTTCGCCTCCCGGCGCCGAGGGACAGCGTGACCCGCGCTGACCCGCGCCTCAGGGCGGGGGCGTGATCGGCCCGGTGCGCTTGTGCGCCGTCGCGGTGTAGCGGTGGACGATCGCTGATCCGGTCTCGGGGCGGACGGGCCGGCCTTCGAGGAAGTCGTCGATCTCCTCGTAACTGAGGCCCAGGACCTCCTCGTCCGGAAGCTGTGGGCGCAGCGACTCCAAGTCCGCGGTCGGCGTCTTGGTGATGATGCGTTCGGGCACGCCGAGGTGCTGGGCGAGTCGGCGCACCCCGCGCTTCGTCAGGCCGGCCAGCGGATTGGCGTCGACGCCACCGTCACCGAACTTGGTGAAGAACCCGGTGACGGCCTCGGCGGCGTGGTCGGTACCGATCACCAGTCCCTCGAGCGCGGCGGCGATCGCGTACTGCGCGACCATGCGCTGGCGCGCCTTGATGTTGCCCAGCGCCTGGTCCTCTCCGGTGGCGGAGGGAAAGCGCAACCCGGCCGCGGCCAGGCCGGCCAGGGCGGCATCACTGGCCGGCTGGATGTCGACCGTGAGCAGTCGGTCGGGCTCCATGGCGTCCAGGACCAGTCCGCAGTCTGCGTCGTCGTGTTGCTGCCCGTAGGGCAGGCGCACCGCCACCAGTGCTGCGGACCCCGGAGGGCGACGTCGTACCGCGCGGCGACAGAGCATGCCCGCCGTGGCGGAGTCCACGCCGCCGCTGATGCCGACGATCAGCGTGCGCGAGCCGCTCGCGACCAGCAGGTCTGACAGGAACTGGATGCGGCGGTCCGCCTCATGGGCCGGGTCGAAGTCGGACAGCACACCTAGTTCTCGGGCGATGCGTCGCTGTCCTTCCCGGGCGCCCTCCGTCATGCAGCGATCCTCCCGGACGTTGCTCGTCGACACGACATGGAGCTGCGGTGACTGTCGGCAGTGTCACCGAGCCGAGCCGAGCCGGCCAGTGGGTCGACCACAGTCGGCACGAACGGCTGTCACCTCGCGCTCGCGGACAAGTCGCCGAGGCGCGTTCAGTCCGCTCGCGGGTCGCGGCGGGCGGTGGAGCCGTAGGTGGGACACAGGTCGACGGCGTCGCCGGTCTCGGTCAGGAGCCGCTCGGCTGCCGAGAGGAGCTCCATCAGGTGCGGCTCGGTCGCGAGGGAGAACATCGACGCGCGGCCCTGCGGGCGGGACGTCACCAGTCCGCAGTCGCGCAGGCAGGCGAGGTGCGCGGACACGGTGGACTGGGCCAGGCCCAGGTGGGCCGTGAGATCCACGACCCGGTGCTCGCCTGCGGCGAGGTGGCGCAGGATCGCCAGCCGGGCCGGATCGGAGAGGCTGTGGAACAGCGAGGCGGCCGGGGACAGTGCACGCGCCTCGTCGACCGCACGGGCGGTGGAGGTGTCGTCGGCCGCCGGCATACGTGTTCTCATCGCCACGGCACGATGTTAGGTCGCGCGCGCCCGACCCGGCGACCGGCGTCTGCGGGCTTCACCCCTAGGGGACGTCCGTGGACCGGAGCGGCTACCGGTTGTAGGGCGACCGCGCCCGCGTGAAGGCGAACAGATCGGCCAGCCGGGCGCGCTGGCGGCCGGCGATGGCAGTCGGTCCCCCGCGGTAGGTGCGCCTCGCGTCGAGCAGCGCGGGCCGGACGTGGGGGCCCGTCGACGTGTATGCGGCCTCGGCGGGTCGCGGCGGGAGTGGGAGACGCATCATGGCGGGCTCACAAGACCCGGTCGGCCACGCCGAGCACGTAGTGGCCTCGGATTCGGGTCCGCCGCCGTCGGCCGACGGCAAGGCCCTGCCGCTCGAGCTCTGCGACGAACTCGACCGCGGTGAACCGGTTCTGCGTGGGGTGGTCGAAGAGCCACCGGTAGCCTCGGGTGGCCAGCGCATCGGCGGTGACCTCGTCGAAGTAGAAGCGGCCTCCAGGTCGCAACACCCGAGCGACCTCGCCGACTGCCGCCTGCCAGTCCTCGACGTGGTGGAGGATCCCGAAGTCGAAGACCGCGTCGTAGCTGCCATCGGCTGCGTCGATCGCCCGTCGCAGGTCGGTGACATCGCCGGCTGCGAGCCGGACTCGCTCGCCATGGCGGGTCAGCCGGCGTCGCGCCCGGTCGACCATCGCGGGATCGAGGTCGACGGCGTCGACGCGGTCGGCACCGAACCGTCCGAGGATGAGGTCGGTGCCGTAGCCCGCCCCGCAACCCAGCTCGAGTGCGTGCGCTCCCGGTGCCAGCTGCCCGCCCAGCTGCAACAGAGCCGGCGTCTCGTACCACCGCTGCAGCGCCCGGCGGGCACCGCTGTTCACGAGGATCGTCTCCACGCGGTTCATGAGCATGCTGACCACTCCATCGCAAAGCTTTGTCGTCATCGTTGTCCGACGATGAATAGCAGCAGTGCGGGGTCCATGTCCAGCAGGGCGGTGGCCCGGTGGGAGTCCGTGGACGGATCAGCGCCTCACAGTGCTAGCATCGCCGAACAGCGATGCCAAGGTCGGTTGGCGGACCCGCCTCGGTCGTATGTCTCGACCGACTCCGCGTCACCGACCGCGGGTGGCACCCAGTACGTCAGCCGGCCGTTCGCGGCGGGTTCTCGAGCAGAAGGCAGTCATGGACATCCTCACGTGGACCCTGCAGGCCATCGGCCTGTTCATGGTCACCAACATCGACGACATCATCGTGCTGTCGCTGTTCTACGCCCGCGGTGCCGGTCAGCGCGGCACCACCGGAAAGATTCTCGCCGGTCAGTACCTGGGCTTCGGCGCCATCCTGGCCGCAGCGGTGCTCGTCGCCCTGGGCGCGCGCAGCTTCCTGCCCGAGGACGCGATCCCGTACTTCGGGCTCATCCCGCTGGTCCTCGGCCTGCTCGCGGCGTGGCAGGCCTGGCGCAGCGATGACGATGACGATGACGACGAGGCCAAGGTCAGCGGCAAGTCGCTCAGCGTGCTCACCATCGCCGCGGTCACCTTCGCCAACGGGGGAGACAACATCGGTGTGTACGTGCCGGTGTTCGCCACCGTCGGCACCGCCGGCATCGTCGCCTACTCGATCGTGTTCCTCGCCCTCGTGGCCGTGCTGGTCGCCGCGGCGCGTTTCGTCGCGACGCGCAAGCCGATCGCCGAGGTGCTGGAGCGCTTCGAGCACATCCTGTTCCCGATCGTCCTCATCGGCCTCGGCATCGTCATCCTCGTCGAGGGCGGCGCGTTCGGCCTCTAGACCTTGTCGGCCTCGACGGCCGTGGATGACTGCTCGTCGACGTGCACCGGAAGGGGAACTGTGGACTACGACCTCGTCGTCCTCGGCGGAGGTAGTGCCGGATATGCGGCAGCGTTGCGGGGCGCGCAGCTCGGCATGACGGTCGCGCTCATCGAGGGCGACAAATTGGGCGGCACGTGCCTGCACCGTGGATGCATCCCCACCAAGGCGCTGCTGCACTCGGCGGAGGTGGCCGACACCATCCGGGAGAGCGGCACATTCGGCGTGCTCAGCACCTTCGGCAGCATCGACATGTCCGGCGTGAACGCCTTCAAGGACTCCGTCATCGGCCGCCTGTACAAGGGACTGCAGGGCCTGATGTCCTCCCGCACGATCGACGTGGTCACCGGCTGGGGCCGGCTCGTCGACCCGCACGCCGTCGAGGTCGACGGCATTCAGTACCGGGGCACCAACGTCGTGCTGGCCACCGGGTCCTACGCCAGGTCGCTGCCGGGCCTGGAGATCGGCGGGCGCATCATCACCTCCGAGCAGGCGCTCGAGCTGGACCGCGTGCCCCCAGCGTGGTCGTCCTCGGCGGCGGTGTGATCGGCGTCGAGTTCGCCTCCGTCTGGAAGTCCCTGGGCGCCGACGTGACCATGGCGAGGGCCTGACCCGCCTGGTGCCCGGTGAGGACGAGGCCCTGTCCAGGGGCCTGGAGCGGGCGTTCCGCAGACGGAAGATCGCTTCCCACACCAACACGGTGTTCGCCGGCGCAACCCAGTTCGACGACGGCGTCGTGGTCATCACCCAGGACGGCACGACCCTCGAGGCGGATCTCCTACTGGTCGCGATCGGTCGCGGTCCGGCCACCGCCGACCTCGGTCACGCGGAGAACGGCATCCCGATGGACCGCGGCTTCGTCCTCACCGACGAGCGGCTGCACACCGGAGTCGTCAACGTCTACGCCATTGGCGACATCGTGCCCGGCCTCCAGTTGGGGCACCGTGGCTTCCAGCACGGCACCTTCGTCGCCGAGCAGATCGCCGGGCAGAACCCGGCACCGATCATCGAGTCCGGCACACCCCGCGTCACCTACTGCGAGCCGCAGATCGGATCGGTGGGGCTCACCGAGGCGCAGGCCCGTGAGCAGTACGGCGCCGAGCGGGTCGAGATCACCCAGTACGACCTGGCGGGCAACGCGAAGAGCCAGATGCTGCAGACGGCCGGGTTCATCAAACTCGTGCGGGAGAAGGACGGGCCCATCGTCGGTGTCCACATGCTTGGCGCCCGGGTCGGCGAGCTCATCGGCGAGGGTCAGATGATGGTCAACTGGGAGGCCTATCCCGACGACGTCGCCCGCCTCGTGCACGCCCATCCCACCCAGAACGACGCCATCGGTGAGGCCGCACTCGCCCTCGCCGGGAAGCCCTTGCACGCGCACGACTGACGGAGGCCCCTTCTCGCCCTCCCGCTCCTCGCCTCACCCGCTCGCGTCGTACTACCCTCCCCAGCTCTCGCGCACCGGGACGAGTGTGTTGAGCAGCCGCCGGTGTCGCGGGTGGCGAAGAAGCTCGGACTCCGGGCCGCAGGGCCGCAGGGGCCGAGCGCCATCTGCAAGTCGCCGATGACCGACTCGGCGAGGGGTCGCCGGCGACCGCCCAGCCGACGCCCCGGCGAGGGAAGGCTGCACCACGGCGCTCGTCCCCTCTAGCGCCGTAACGGTGCGGTCGCGGGCCGACAGCTCACGGCCGGACCGGTCGTAGGAACGACGGGTAGACGACCCACGAGGGACTTCCCCTGACGAAGCGGCGTGTACGCGCCTGACGACTTCCTCGTCATGCTCGAGCCTCCGGTTGCGCCGGCGCAGCGTCGCCCGCTGTGCGCTGCCCGGATCCGCGGGCTTCCTCGCGATCGACCGACCGCCGGGACGGCCCGGGCTCCCGACGGGCCCGTCAGCGTGCTCGCGGACTCATCGTTGCTCCGCCGCCCCCCCCGAACTGGGGAGGGGCCGCTCCCCGATCGGTGTCTGCCAGGTGCGACCTCGGGGCCGGAGATTGACCAAGTGCTCGCCTCAGGCGGGCAGCCAGGCCTCCATCCGATCGTCACGTGCACGTCCACACCTTGCATCTGCCGTCTCACGGACGCAGATCCGAAGCCGCCGACACGGAACGGCAGAAAGTGGTCGAGATGTCCAGAACCAGTTTTGCGCACCGAGGGCGTCGGGCCCCCGGGCGCTCGCAGGGAAGTGCAGCGTCGCTCGCGCGCCGTCTGCTCGCGATCGTCGCAGTTGTCCTGATGCCCCTGGGCGTGATGAGCGTGGCCGCGGCGCCGGCTTCGGCGGCGCCGGTCGGCCAGGGCTTCACGGTGACCCCGACGGACCTGAGCTACATCCTCCGGCAGATCAAGATCGCCGAGAACCACGTCGCCAACACGACGTCGCAGACCGGCCCGTGCGGTGCCCTGCTGAGCCAGCTCGGCGACCCGCTGCTGTCCTTCGGCCTGCGCACCGTGGACGGATCGTGCAACAACCTGCAGCCTGGCCAGGAGGACTTCGGTGCGTCAGGGACGCTGTTCCCGCGGCTGACCGAGCCATCGTTCCAGGATGCTGACGTGCCCGGGCAGTTCGGTCCGCCCGGAGCGGGGCCGACGTCGTACAGCCAGACGTCGGGCGTCGTCGTCGACACCGACCCGCGCATGATCAGCAACCTGATCGTCGACCAGACCGCGACCAACCCGGCCGCCATCGAGGTGGCGGGCAACCCCGTGCGCACCCAGGGCAACGAGGGCGTGGAGCCATGCACCGCTCCCAACACCCCGGTCGGGTGTGTGCCGGCAGGAGAAACCCTCTTCATCCCCAACGTGACCACCGACGTCGGCCTCTCGCCGCCGTTCAACGGGCTGTTCACAATCTTCGGGCAGTTCTTCGACCACGGCATCGACCTGACGCAGAAGGGCGGCAGCGGAACGGTGTTCATGCCGCTGCCGGCCGACGACCCGTTGATCATCGGTGCGGACGGTGTCGCTGGCACTGATGACGATCCCCAGCCGGGCGAGCCGGGCTTCGTGCCGCCGAACCAGCGCTTCATGGTGCTGACCCGCGCGACGAACCAGCCCGGTGCCGACAACGTCCTCGGCACCCCGGACGACGTCCGGGACGCCACCAACCAGGATTCCAGCTGGGTCGACCAGTCCCAGACCTACACCTCGAACCCGTCGCACCAGGTGTTCCTCCGCGAGTACGTCAGCAACAGCGCCAACCGGCCGGTCTCGACCGGACGGCTGCTCACCGGCGCGCCGCCCACCTCGGACAGCGACGGCGGGATGGGTACCTGGAAGACGCTGAAGGACCAGGCGGCGAACCTGCTCGGGCTGCGGCTCGTCGACAAGGACGTGCTCAACATCCCGATGCTCGCCGTCGACCCCTACGGCAAGTTCATCCCCGGCCCGGCTCGCGGGCTGCCCCAGTACGTCACCCCGACCGGCATGGTCGAGGGCGACACGGCGAACCCCGTCCCGGTGCCGGCGAACGCGGTGCGCATCGGTGACGCGTTCCTGCTCGACATCAACAACAACGCCAACCCGAGCGGCACCAAGACCGCTGACACCGACACGACGATCACCGCGCCCGGCAGCACGCAGCCGACGGGCACGTACGACGACGAGATGCTCGAGGCGCACTTCGTGGGCGGTGACGGCCGGCTCAACGAGAACATCGCGCTGACCGCCGTGCACCAGGTGTTCCACTCCGAGCACAACCGGCTGATCGACGACATCAAGAACACCCTGACGAACGACACGTCCCCCGCAGGGCAGGCGGCGTTGGCCGAGTGGAAGTCCGCGGCCGGTGCCGATGGCTGGAACGGCGAGCGGCTGTTCCAGGCCGCCCGCTTCGTGACCGAGATGGAGTACCAGCACCTGGTGTTCGAGGAGTTCGCCCGCAAGGTGCAGCCGGCACTCGATCCCTTCCAGCCGTTCGCGTTCACCCAGACCGACCTGGATGCGTCCACGCGCGCCGAGTTCGCGCACGCCGTGTACCGGTTCGGGCACTCGATGCTCACCGAGGACATCGACCGGATCAACGAGGACGGTTCGCGCAGCGACATCCCGCTGCTCGACGGGTTCCTCAACCCGCCCGCATACACCCAGGCCACAGCGGGCGGACCGTCCGGGGCGCTCACCTCGGAGCAGGCCGCCGGCGCCATCGTGATGGGCATGTCCGACCAGGTCGGCAACGAGATCGACGAGTTCGTCACCGACACGCTGCGCAACAACCTGCTCGGCCTGCCGCTCGACCTCGCCACGCTGAACCTGGCCCGGGCTCGCGACGCCGGGGTGCCGACGTTGAACAACCTGCGGAAGGAGATCTTCGGCCGGACCAACGACGGGCAGCTCAAGCCCTACACCAACTGGATCGACTTCGGGGAGAGCATGAAGAACCCCGCGTCGTTGATCAACTTCGTGGCCGCCTACGGGCAGCACCCGTCGATCGTGCAGGCGCCAAGCGCGCAGGCGAAGCGGGACGCCGCCCGGCTGATCGTCAACCCGGACACCGGTGAGGTCCCGCCGGACGACGCCCCCGAGTTCATGGGCAGCGTCGGCGCCTGGGCCAACGCCGAGGACGGCACCTCGCAGACGGGGCTCGACGGCATCGACCTGTGGGTCGGTGGCTTGGCCGAGCGCACCAACCTGTTCGGTGGACTGCTCGGATCCACCTTCAACTACGTCTTCGAGAACCAGATGGCCGACCTGCAGAACGGCGACCGGCTGTACTACCTGGCTCGCACCACCGGCATGAACCTGCGGAGCCAGCTCGAGGGCAACTCCTTCGCCGAGATGGTCATGCGCAACACCACCGCGGACAGCCTCAAGGCCGACTCGTTCGGCACCGCGGACTGCAAGTTCCAGATGGCCAACCTGGGCGGCACCCCAGAGGTCTACGCGGCCTCCGGCTCGACCGTCGCCAATGACCCGGCGACGGAGTGCGACGAGGCCAAGCTGCTGCTGCGGATGCCTGACGGCGCCATCCGTTACCGCCAGCGCAACACGGTGGACCCGGCCGGCATCAACGGCCAGTCGGTGTTCAACGGCACACCCGGCGTCGACCGGATGTGGGGTGGCGTGGACAACGACACCTTCCGTGGCAACGAGACGGCCGATGTCATCGAGGGCGGCGACGGTGCCGATCAGGCCGTCGGCGGCGACGGCAACGACGTCGTCACCGACTCCGCCGGTGACGACGTGCTCAAGGGCGGTCCCGGCAACGATGCCCTCGACGGCGGGATCGGGCTGGACCTGCTGCTCGGCGGGGACGGTTCGGACCTCATGGCCGGCGGCGGCAACGCGAACGACTACTTCGGCGGCGAAGGCAACGACTTCGCCATCGGCGGGTCCGCCGTCGATGCGGTCATCGGCGACGCCGGCGACGACTGGTTCGAGGGCGGCGACCAGCCCGACCTGCTCATCGGGGACAGCAGCTCGCCGTTCTTCACCGACCCCAACGCCCCAGGCAGTGACGTCTTCATCGGCCAGGGCGGCGACGACGACTACGACGGCGAGGGCGGCAACGACGTCTTCGTCGCGGGTCCTGGCATCGAGAAGAACGCCGGCGCCGCCGGCTACGACTTCTCGACCGGCGTGGGCGACCCGCTCGCCCAGAACACCGACCTCAGGCTGCCCATCCTGGTCGACCCCATCCCGGTCAACGAGGTCCGGGACCGGTGGAACGAGGTGGAGGCACTCTCCGGTGGGAACCTGGCCGACACCCTGCGGGGTGACGACATCGTGCCCAGCGCACAGGGCGGTGCCGGCTTCATCGGCTGCGACGTCCTCGACCAGGCCGGCCTGAACGACGTTTCCGGTCTCGACGACATCGTGCCGCCGTTGACCCTGCCCTCCGGGCCGATCATCGCCGCCTCGGCGAGCCTGAACTGCCCGATCACCGGCAACGTCTGGGGAGACGGCAACATCCTGCTCGGCGGCGGCGGCGACGACCTGATCGAGGGTCGTGGCGCGAACGACATCATCGACGGCGACAGGTACTACAACGTCCGTCTCAGCGTGCGCACCAACGCGGCCGACCCTGCCAGCGAGATCGGGTCCACCGCCCTGCTGACCGGCCGGTACCTGCGCGACGGTGCCGGAAACCTCACCGGCCCGACGCTCCAGGCGGCGATCTTCGCCGGGACCGTCGATCCGGGCAACGTGGTCGCGGTCCGGGAGATCCTCACCGGGTCCTCCGGGACCGCGGGAGACACCGCGGTGTTCTCCGGCGCACGCGGTGAGTACGACATCACCGTCGCCAACGGCGTCGCCACGGTGAACCACGCCCGGCCGGTGGCCGGTGGCGGTGGCGGTGGCGGTGGCGGTGGCGGCGCGGTGAACGACGGCATCGACACCCTGCGCAACGTCGAGCGCCTGCGGTTCACCGACCAGACCGTCGTCCTGCTCACCCCCGCCGCGCCGACCAACGTCGTCGCGGTCGCGGGTAGCGCCAGCGCGACGGTGACCTGGAACGCTCCGCCGGCGAACGGCGGGCCGGCGGTGACGGGCTACCAGATCCTGGTGAACGGGCCGACGACGACACCCGTCATCAACGTCCCCTTCACCCCGCGGTCCCGGACGATCACCGGGCTGACCAACGGTGCGTCGTACACGTTCCAGGTGCGCGCCGTGAACCAGTTCGGCGCAGGGGCACCGTCCCTCCCGTCCAACGCGGTCGTGCCCCAGGCCCCCACTGCTCCGACCGTCACCACGCGGACGCCGGCAGCGGGAGCCACCGGGGTGGCTGTGGCGAACAACATCACCGCCACGTTCAGCCAGCCGGTGAACGGCGTCGGCACCACGACGTTCGAGATCCGGCCGGCCGCGGCCGCGGCCACCTCTCCCCGGATCGCGGGGACGGTGACCAGGAACGGGACCACGAACCAGTGGATCCTGAACCCGACCGCGAACCTGGCGGGCAACACCCAGTACCGGGTGACGCTCACCGGTGGGGCCAACGCGATCCGAGGAGCTACGGGGGGTGCTCCGCTCGTCACGACGTCGTGGACCTTCACGACAGCTGCGAGCGCGCCGGGTGCACCGGTCATCGGGACCGCTGTCGCCGGCACCGCCGGTGGCGCGATCACGGCGACCGCGAACTGGAACCCGCCGGCGAGTGACGGCGGCTCACCGGTCACGGGCTACCGGGTCCGGGCGCAGCGGGTGGTCGTCCTGTTCGGGCTCCAGATCCCCATGGGGGCCCCGATCGTCTCGGCCGTCCAGCCCGCCACGGCTCGGTCGCTGCAGATGACCGTGACGCCCATCGGGAGCTACCGGTTCACCGTCGAGGCCATCAACGCTCTCGGTACCGGTCCGGTGTCGGCCAACTCGAACCTGGTGGCCGGCCAGTAGCTCCTCCTCCGGCGGGGGGCGCCACC
>JBEPZM010000013.1:0-4385 GCA_041640835.1 Blastococcus sp. | reverse complement strand
GGGCCCCCCGCCGGAACCACCACCCGGTTCGGACTTCCCGGACCGGGGATGTGCAGCTCCGGCTGCATCGCCCGCCACTCGGCTACCGCGCCAGTGGCTATCTCCGCCATCGACACCACGTCGGTCGCCGGAACCTGCGGCTCGGCGAGATGCACCACGAAGGACACGCTGTGAACGAATCGATCCTCAACCGTCGTGACGTCCTGAAGATCTCGGTGCTGGGGGCCGCCGCACTCGCGCTCCCCCTCCAGCAGGGGGTGCAAGCTGCGACCGTCCCGCGGATGCCCAGCAGCAAGCTGCCCGCGCCGTACACGGTGCCGTTCGTCAAACCTCCCGTCGCACAGCGTGTGCGCTACGACGCGGAGACGAACACCGACTACTACCGCATCGTCCAGAAGCCGGCTGTCGCCAAGATCCTGCCGGGCTACAACACCCCGGTGTTCGCCTACAACGGCTCGGTTCCGGGGCCGACCATCATCGTGCCGCAGAATCGCCGGACCGTCGTGCGGCAGATCAACCAACTGCCCGGCAGCCACCCGACCATGGGCTACGTCTCCTCGACGTCCACCCACCTGCACGGAGCGCCGTCGCTGCCCCAGTACGACGGGTACGCCAGCGACCTGACCTTCCCAGGACAGGGAAAGGACTACGTCTACGACAACACCGAGCCTGCCCGCACGCTCTGGTACCACGATCACGCAGCCCACCACACCGCTCCGAACGTGTACTTCGGGCTCGCGGCGCAGTACCACCTCACCGACCCGCAGGAACGGGCCCTGCCCATCCCGAAGGGCGCATACGACATCCCTCTGATCCTCAGCGACGCGATCTTCGGCACCGATGGCTCACTGTTGTTCGCATCCGACACCCGACACGGACTCACGGGCGACGTCATCCTCGTCAATGCGCGCCCCTGGCCGGTGCTCAAGGTGGAGCGCCGCAAGTACCGGTTCCGCCTTCTCAACGCGTGCGTGGGCCGTGGCTTCCGGCTGGCGTTGTCCACGGGGGTCCCGATGACCGTCATCGCCACCGACGGCGGGCTGATGCCCGTCCCTCAGCAGGTCACCGACCTGCGCTTCGGCATGGGTGAACGCTACGAGGTGGTCATCGACTTCGCGCAGTACAAGATCGGGCAGCGGGTCGAGCTGCGGAATCTGGGAGTGCCCAACACCGCCAACTACATCAACACCGACAAGGTGATGGCCTTCGACGTCGCGGCCAACGCCGCGAGCAACGCGAACAACTCCGTCCCGGATCAACTCAACCCGGACAGCATGATCATGCAGTTGACTCCCGACATGGCCAGCGTGACCCGTCGGTTCGAGGTCGATCGGGAGAACGACGTCTGGCAGATCGCCGGAATGACCTGGAGGGAAGTGGTGGACTCCGGCTACACCGCGTCGTTCGCCAAGCCCCAGCCGTACACCGCCGAGGTCTGGGAGATCGTGAACAAGTCCGACGGCTGGTTCCACCCGGTCCACCCGCATCTCATCGACTTCCAGATCCTTTCCAGGAACGGGCAGCCGCCCCGGCCCCAGGAGCTGGGTCCGAAGGACGTGGTGTACATCGGCGAGGGGGAGACGGTCCGCCTGCTCACGTACTTCTCAGGTCCAGAGGGCCGCTACATGATCCACTGCCACCATCTCATCCACGAGGATCACGACATGATGTCGCAGTTCGAGGTCGGGCAGGGCGGCGATGACCCATTCTCCGAGCCGCCCCGCCCGATCGGCGCGCTGCCACCGCTGTGAGCCGCCTCCACCGAGCCCGGTCCACGCAGCACACCGGCTGAGCGCCGAGCGGTTCCCCTTCAGCCGGGGACGTGTGCGGCGGGGTCGGACACCGGCCCGTCGGCGGCCCCGTCCGTGGGGCCGCCGGGCCGGTAGGTGTAGGCGGCCTCGCGGACCGCCTCGTCGGTCTCCAGCCCGGCGCCGAGCGCGCCGCCCACGGTGGCCAGCGAACTGATCAGCCAGGCCAGCTCGAGGTGGTCGGTGAAGCCGGCGGGGTGGCCCAGGGCCTCGGTGAACAGCGGGTCGACGACGAGCAGCAGGGCGCCGAGCAGGGCGAGCACGAACAAGGCCGCGTACAGCGAGAGCACGCCGATGACCACGGTGCCCAGCGTCGCCAGGTTGAACAGGGTGACCTGCTTGCGCGACCGCCTCGAGCGGGCCCGCTCCCACAGCTCCGCGCCGACGACCAGGGTGACCGCCGTCGCCGCGACCGAGCCCACCGCGACGACGGACAGCCGGACCGAGCCGAAGACGTCGGCCAGCCGCCAGATGTCGGGGGTGATGAGGGCGAACACCCCGGCGGCGATGGCGGCGGTGAGGGCGCGGGAGAGCCGGATGGCCAGCCGCCACGGCCGATTGGCCCGCACCATGCCGACCAGCATCGAGAGGTTGCCGGTGAGCACGCGGGCGGTGAAGCGCACGCCCTCGGTGGAGTCGGCCGGGTCGACCGCGAGCTGCCGCAGCCGGCGGCTGATCGTCGCGCGGTCGCCGTCGTCGTCGGGCTCGCCGTCGCCGGCCAGCGCCTGGACGAGACCGACCGTGGTCTGCAGCGCGCGCCGCCGCCGGCCGACGGCGCCCAGCGCCGGCAGGGAGAGCACCGCGACGCCGTGCACCGGGCTGGCGTGACCGACGACCGGGCGGCGGGCGCTCTCCAGCGGCACGTCGGTGAGGCACACCGCGAGGTCCCAGTCCTCCCGCAGCAGCCGGTCGCGGGTGGCGGCCACCAGCTCGGCGTCGTCGGCCGGCGGCTGCACCAGCCCGTCCTCGACGGCGCGCACCCGCCAGGCGACCTCGGGGTGCTGCACCGAGAGCTCGGCGGCCAGGTCGTCGCACAGGCCGGCGGCGAGCTCGGCCGCCGCCCCGGGTGCGGCGACCAGGCCGACGACGACGACGGGCGGGGCGGCCTGCGCCACGGTGGGTTCCTCCTGGATCGGGGTGACCTGCCCGACCGCGAGGGGCGGGAGGCAGGACGTCGGCAATCATGATCCGGTGGAGCGGACACCGACCGGCGTGCGGGTGCTGCCCTACGGCGACCGGGCGCTCCTCGTGGAGGTCGACGGGCCGGACGCCGTCGCCGGGATCCGGCGGGCGCTCGAGGCCGACCCGCTGTCCGGGCAGCGGGAGGTGGTCCCGGCCGCGCGCACCGTTCTGGTCGTCCTCGACCGGCCGCCGACGGACGGCGACGCGGCGGCGCTGCGCGGGCTCCCGGTCGTCGACGCCGGGCCGGTAGGAGCCGCGCCGCTGATCACCGTGCCGGTGGTCTTCGACGGGCCCGACCTGGCCGACGTCGCCCGGCTGTCCGGCGTCCCCGACGTCGTGGCGGCGCTCACCGGCGTGGAGCTCACCGTGGCCTACGGCGGGTTCGCGCCCGGCTTCGGCTACCTCACCGGCCTGCCGGAGGAGCTGCACGTGCCCCGGCGGGAGACGCCGCGCACGCGGGTGCCGGCCGGTGCGGTGGCGCTGGCCGGCCCGTACGCCGGGATCTACCCGCGTTCCTCGCCCGGCGGCTGGCAGCTGGTGGGCCGCACCGACGCCGTCCTCTTCGACGTCGACCGCGACCCGCCGGCCCTGCTGGTGCCCGGTGCGCGGGTGCGGTTCCACGAGGTGGGCTGACGTGCTGACCGTGCTCGCGACCGGCCCGTTGACGACGGTGCAGGACCTCGGCCGCCGAGGCCACGCCGCCGTCGGGGTGACCCGCTCCGGCGCCGCCGACGCGACCGCCGCCGCGCTGGCCAACCGGCTGGTGGGCAACCGGGTCGAGGCGGCGCTGCTCGAGGTCACCGCCGGCGGGCTCCGGGTGCGGGCCGGGCGCACCGTGCTGGTGGCCGTGACCGGCGCACCGGCACCGGTGGAGATCGACGGCCGGGCCGCGCCGTTCGCCGCGCCCACCACGCTGCAGGCCGGTTCGGTGCTGGCGCTCGGCACGCCCCGGCGGGGCCTGCGCAGCTACCTCGCGGTGCGCGGCGGCGTCGACGTCCCGCCGGTGCTCGGCTCGCGCAGCACCGACACGCTGTCCGGCCTCGGCCCACCGCCCGTGGCCGCGGGCACGCAGCTGCCGGTCGGTGACCTCGCGGGCGAGGAGCCGTTCGTCGACGTCGCGCCCGTGGGGCCCCCGCCGGACCGGCCGGTGCTCCGGGTGCTGCCCGGCCCGCGCCGCGACTGGCTGGACGACGCCGCCTGGGCCGCGCTCACCACGCAGGAGTGGCGGGTCGGGTCCGACAGCGACCGGGTGGGGCTGCGGCTGACCGGACCGCGGCTGGGTCGGGCGCGGGACGGCGAGCTGCCCAGCGAGGGCCTGGTCCCCGGTGCGGTCCAGGTGCCGCCCGACGGCGCTCCGGTGCTCTTCCTCGCCGACCACCCGGTGACCGGCGGCTA
>JBEPZM010000012.1:0-25175 GCA_041640835.1 Blastococcus sp. | reverse complement strand
AGGGACCTCCGGGTTCTGTGTGGGAGCCGCCAAGCACCCATCCAGACCCCAGGAGGTCCCTCGTGGTCCACCGTAATGCGCCGCTGACCGAGACCGGACGCCTTCGACTGGCCCGCTGCGTGGTCGAGCAGGGCTGGCCGATCGCCCGGGCCGCCGAGCGTTTCCAGGTGTCGCGTCCGACTGCCACCCGCTGGGCGCGCCGCTACCGAGAGCTGGGTGCCGCGGGAATGGCCGACCGCTCGTCCCGGCCGGCCAGCTCGCCGCGGCGCACACCCCAGCCGGTGGTGCGCCAGGTGGTGCATCTGCGCTGGAAGCAGCGGCTGGGTCCGGTGGCCATCGCAGGCCGGGTGGGACTGGCGCCCTCGACGGTGCACCGGATCTTGGTCAGTTGCCGGATCAACCGGCTGTGGCACGTCGACCGGGTCACCGGCGAACCGGTCCGCCGCTATGAGATGACCCGGCCCGGGGAGCTCGTGCACGTCGACATCAAGAAGCTGGGCAACGTGCCCGACGGCGGTGGCTGGCGCGTCCGCGGCCGAGATCAGGGCAGGCGCAACAGTCAGGCCCACCGGGATCCTGAGCGCCAGCGAAAGGTGCACGGCCGACCGAATCTGGGCTACTGCTACGTGCATTCGGCCGTCGACGGCTTCAGCCGGTTGGCCTATTCCGAGGCCCTCGACGACGAAACCGCCGCCACCGCGCTGGCCTTCTGGGCCAGGGCTCGCACCTTCTTCGCCGGCCACGGGATCACCGTCGAACGGGTGCTGACCGACAACGGCAGCGCCTACAAGAGCCACGCCTGGCGCGAGGAACACGCCGCTCTGGGCATCAAGCACTCACGGACCCGAGTTCGCCGGCCCCAGACGAACGGCAAAGTCGAACGACTCAACCGCACCCTGCTCGAGGAATGGGCCTACAAGCGGCTCTACACCTCCGAGACCGCCCGCCGAGCTGCCCTGTCAGGCTGGCTGCACCACTACAACAACCACCGATCCCACACAGCACTCGGCAACCTTCCGCCGATCACCCGCTGCACCAACGTCACCGGGCAGTACACCTAGGCAGTCGGTGGCGACGCCGGCCCACGGGCACATCTGTCTCCTCGCGGTTCCTCCCTGCTCCCTGCGGGAAGTGCAGGTTCGGCGGCGAGACCGTGACACCGTGACGCGCCGGCGCCGTGACCCGAGGAGCACCCATGAGCAGTCGCCCGGCCGTCGTCGTGTTCGACGTCAACGACACCCTGTCCGACCTGCACCCGATGGCGAAGCGGTTCCAGGACGTCGGTGCGCCGGAACACCTCGCGAAACTGTGGTTCGCCACGGTGCTGCGAGACGGGTTCGCCCTCGCTGCCGCCCGCGCGCAGCAACCGGTCGCGCAGGTGGCCGCCGGAGCCCTGCGGACACTCGTCAGCGGGCTGGACCTGGAGCGGGATCTGGACGCGGCCGTCGACCACATCATGACCGGCTTCAGTGAGCTTCCGGTCCACGACGACGCCCCAGCGGCGCGAGGGGTCTGCAGGACGTCGGTCTGCGCCTGGTCACCCTGAGCAACGGTTCGACCCAGGTGGCCGACCAGTTGCTGACCCGTGCCGGCATCCGCGACTGTTTCGACCAGCTCTTGTCAGTCGAGGACGCCGCGGCATGGAAACCGGCTCCGGACGCCTACGAGTACGCCGCCGCAGCCTGCGAGGCGGAGCTCACCGACATGGTGCTCGTGGCCGTGCACCCCTGGGACATCGACGGGGCCGCCCGCGCCGGCATGGACACGGTGTGGATCGATCGCACCGGTGCCCCGTATGCCGACTATTTCACCCCGCCCACGCACACCGTCGGATCCCTCACCGAGCTCGCCGGCCGGTTCGGCTGATGCAAGCCACGCGGCAAGCCCGGCGGATCTTCGAGCGGCTGTGTCTCAGTCGTGACTGGAGCTCTTGGCCGGCGATCGTGGCCCAGCCGGCTGACCGAGCCACGTCCGACGGTGATGACGACGGTCGGCGATACAGGCGATGAGAAGGGACGAGGGGATCAGGACCCGGGAGTGGCGGCGATCAGGTCGACGACGACGCGGGCGAGGTCCGGGCCGACGTCCTCCTGCAGAAAGTGCCCCCCCACCGGCGAGAGTCACGTGGTCCAGTCCCCGGGCGCCCGGGACGAGCTTGTGGAACACCCGATCGCCGCCACCGGTGATCGGGTCGCTGTCGGAGAACGCGGTGAAAAAGGGCGAGTCGAAGCGGGCCAGGGTCTCCCAGGCGGCCCGGTTGGCGGCCGAAGCCGGATCGTCCGGCGTCGTCGGCACCAGGCTGGGGAACACCCGCGCGCCAGCCTTGTAGGAGTCATCAGGGAACGGTGCGTCGTAGGCGGCCACCACCTCGGGTGCCAGATCGGTGCTGGTCCCGTTGGAGACGATGCGTCCGACGTCGAAGCGCTCCGCGGTCGCGGCGAACCGCTGCCACGCGAGGAACGCCTCGCTCATCGGTTGATCCCCGGTGGGAAGTCCGGTGTTGGCGGCCACCACCCGCGCGAACCGATCGGGGTGCTCCCCGACCAGCCGCAGACCCAGGAGCCCACCCCAGTCCTGGCAGACCAACGTGACGTCCCGCAGGTCCAGCACGTCGAACAACGCCTCGCGCAGCCACTCGACGTGCCGCGCATAGCTGTAGTCGCTCTACCGGGTCGGCTTGTCCGAGCGGCCGAACCCCACCAGGCCGGGGGCGACCACGCGCAGCCCGGCACCGGCGAGCACGGGAATCATCCCCCGGTACAGGAACGACCAGGAGGGCTCACCGTGCAGCAGGAGCACGGTCTCCCCGTCCTCGGGTCCCTCCACGAGGTAGGCGACCCGCAGGCGACCACCGTCGAGGTCGTCGATCTCGGCGTACCTCGCCTCGAACGAGAAGTCCGGAAGGTCAGCAAATCGCTCGTCGGGCGTCCGCAGGATCTCCATGCCCGCAGGCTATGCCGGACACGCTGGCCAGCACCGTGGCGATGTCGGCGTCCGGATCACCGTCGAGGGTCAGCGCCTGGTAGGTGCCGGCCAGGGCGCGCCGTGAGTGCTCGGCGAAGGAGATCCACGTGGTCTCTTCCTTCTGCGACGCCTTGTTCCGGGCGTCCCACTCGTCGTAGACCGCCGCCGCGTTCACCGGGCACCCCCGCCCGTCCCCGATCCGGGCCAGGGCTCGTGTCGCGCCGCTCCTCGAGTCGATCAGCGCGCTGAACAGGTCAAAGGTGAGAAAAGCCATGTCCACTCCTGAGCCCTGGGGCAACGGCACCGACCAGCGCGGACCGTAGCGACTTCAGCGCGGGGCCGAACTCGCGACCGCGATCAGGTCGCGCGCCGGACCCGGTGGCGGAGTGTCGGCGCCGACCCACACGGCGCGCAGTTCCCGGCTCAGCTCCAGGCCACTCGTCCGCACCGCCACGAGGCGCCCGGCGGTGATGTCGTCTGCGACGGCCAGGTCGGACAGGACCGCCGGGGCGAGGCCGGCCCGGACTGCTTCGCGGACGGCGGTGGCGGTGCCGAACTCGGCTGCCGGGGCGTGGAGGTGCGCGGTCGGGCCGAGCACCCCGTACAGCGCAGTCTCGAGGGCGCGCCGGGTGCCTGATCCGGCTTCTCGCGTGACCAGCGGCGTCGCGGCGAGCTGACGGGCCGAGACCGGCCGCGGGAGGCGCGCCCACGGGTGGTCGGCCGTCACCACGACGGTCAGCCGGTCTTGTCCGATGGGTCGATGGTGCAGACCGTCCGGGACGTCCGGGCCCTCGACGAACCCGAGGTCGACCTCCCCGTCCCGCACGAGCCGGACGACGTTGTCGCTGTTGGTGGCGGTCAGCGTCACCGTCGGCGCTTCCGTCCCAGCGGGGAACCGGGTCCGGAGCGCGACGAGCCAGCGTGGCACCAGGTGCTCGGCGATCGTCATGCTCGCCGCGACGCGCAGTCGCGCGCTTCCCTCATGGCGCAGGGCGGCCGCGGCGCCGTCCAGTTCGGCGGCCGCTACGACCACCCGCTCGGCCCACGCGGCGACCGCCGTCCCGGCCTCGGTCAGTCGCGACCCGCGTGCCCGACGGTCCAGGACCGTCAGCCCCAAGAGCCCTTCGAGGGTCCTCAGTCGCGCTGAAGCCGCCTGCTGGGTGATGCCGTGGACGCGTGCCGCGGCGCCGATGCTGCCCGACGCTGCGACGTCCAGGAGAAGTTCCAGGGCAGGCAGGTCCGGGAGGCGACTGCTGAGCGGCACCCACCCACGCTAGCCCGCTCCCCCGACCTCGACGGTCAGCAGATCGCTCGCCCAGCGGACCGTGCCGTCGTACTCGGCCCTGATGGTCTCTTCGGCGGCAGCCTGCTCATCCTCCAGCTCCGGCATCACGTGGGTGAGCAGCAGCGCGCGAACCCCGGCGGCAGCCGCCATCCGGCCGACGGTGCTCGGCTTGGCGTGCAGGTCCCCGTGCGGAACGTCCCGCTCCGGCAGCGCCATGTCGTGCACCAGGAGGTCGGCATCCCGCGCGAGCGCGGCCAACGGTGGGTGCTGGCCGTCGACGTCGCCGCTGATGACGAGGGACCGGCCGGCGGCGTCGATCCGGAATGCGACCGCGGGCATCATTCCGTGCGGCATGGCGACCGACCTGACGGTGAGCCCGCTCCCGGACAACAGCGTCGTCGCGGCGGAGGGATCTGCCGCATCGCTCGGAGCCTCCATCGGAGCCAAAGCGAAGCCTGGAAATGTGTGCAGGTAGCTCCAGGCGCCGTCCGGCCCGAACAGCAGGTCGCAGAACCGCACGCATCCGGGGTGCTGCCCACGCCCGGTGGGGCCTGCAACCGCCAGCGGCCACTCCCGCTCGGCCATGGCCATGCCGAAGACGACCGGGGCCAGCCCGCCGCTGTGATCGATGTGCGTGTGGGTGAGCAGCACGGCCTCCAGGGTCCGGACGTCGACGCCGGCCCGGCCCAGCCGCTCGAAGGTGCCGCCCCCGGCGTCGACCAGCAGCACGGCCCGCCGGTCCAGCCAGACCACGACGCCCGACGACGCACGCGTGGGGTTCACGAACGGGCCACCGCTGCCGAGCACGGTGATCGACATACCGCGCTCGGCCGGCGCCGCGAGCTCCTCCATGGGCGGCTGCATGCCCCTCCCCCGCCGGGGGCAAACGACACGGTCAGCCGATGGCGCACCACGACGCCGCCGTCCGCAGGCGTTGCCCAGTCGGCGCGCGGCCTCGTCCCGGGAATGGGTGTTGCGCTGCGAGGGATGCGGCACCGCGAGGCTGAGCACCGGGCGGGGGCTCTCAGCCACCGTAGGATGCCGGCCCCACCCGGATGCTGCCGCCGCACCGGAGGTCATCACGACCCTCAGCTGGGGCAGCGCCGCGACCACATCGGCCAGGGCGGGCGCGGCTTCGCGGAGGTCGGACGCGCGGGGGCGCGCCACTGTTCGCCGTCGTGCACCCCGACGAGGCGTTCAGGCTGCTGTCCGCTTGTCGAACCAGACGAACGTGCCCGTCAACGCGTTGGCGGAACGCCTCGCCACCCACAAGGATCCCTTGTGAGCACACAAGGACAGAGGCGCTACCCGGACGACCTCCGCCGGACGAGGCTTCTTTCCATGACCATCACCCGGATGCCGACGGCTGACCGCGTCGCCCCGCCACCGCGCCCGTCGGGAGGCCGTTTCCTCTCCGCGCTGGAGGATCGGCAGCTGGTGGTCGCCAATGTCGGGCCCAACTGGTTCGCGTCGGTGATGGGCACCTCGATCGTCGCGACCGCCGCGGCCACGCTGCCGGTCCGGATCCCGGGCCAGCTCGGATTCGCCCAGCTGGTCTGGGTGCTGGCCGGCCTCCTCCTTCTCGCCGTCAGCGGGGCCACGGTCGCCCACTGGGTGCGCCACCCGCAGAAGGCCCGCAGCCACGCCGGTAACCCCGTCATGGCGCACTTCTACGGCGCGCCGCCGATGGCGCTGCTCGCCTTCGGAGCCGCCACCCTGCTCGTAGCCGGCGACCTCGTCGGGCAGTCCACCGCGCTGGGGCTCGACGTCGTCCTGTGGGTCGTGGGCACCCTCTACGGACTGGCCACCGCGGTCGCCGTCCCCTACTGGGCCTTCACCCGGCACGACGTGCCGGAGGACGGCGCGTTCGGTGGCTGGCTGATGCCCGTCGTGCCGCCGATGGTCAGCGCCGCCACCGGGGCGCTGCTGATTCCGCACGCCCCGGCGGGGCAACTGCGGCTCACTCTGCTCACCCTGTGCTACTCGATGTTCGGCCTCAGCCTGCTGTCCAGCATCGTCATCATCACCCTGCTCTGGGGTCGGCTGGCCCGGCACAAGGTCGGTGCGGCGGCCGCCGTGCCGACGCTGTGGATCGTGCTCGGGCCCCTCGGCCAGTCGATCACCGCCACGAACAACCTCGGCGAGCAGGCACACCTGGCACTGCCGGCGCCCTTCAGCACCGCCTTCCGCGCCCTTGCCCTGGTCTACGGACTGCCGGTCTGGGGATTCGCGATGATGTGGGGCGCGATCGCGATTGCCGTCACCGTGCGGACGGTGCGGCAGCACCTGCCGTTCTCCCTGACCTGGTGGTCGTTCACCTTCCCCGTCGGCACCGTCGTGACCGGCACTTCGGGGCTGGCCGCGCACAGCGGTGACGTCTTCTTCACCGTCGCGGCGGTCGTGCTCTTCCTCGGTCTGCTCGCCGCCTGGATCACCGTCGCGATCCGCACCGCCCACGGCGTGTGGACAGGTGACCTGCTGCGCTGAGAGTTCCGACTGCGGGCCCGCCGGACCATCCGTCGGGCTCGTCCGCAGCGTCGGTGGGGTCCGACCGTGACGGAGCGACCGTCGCCGCGCCATGCCAGGACCGAGCGCGCCCGGCACATCGGATCTCGGGCAGCGCACGTCGTGGGAGGCAGGGGGCCGGCGAGTCGGAGCGCCTGTCTGCGCTGCTCACCCCTGCACCACTGCGGCGAGCCACCATCCGCCGCTCACTCCCAGCAGCAGCGAGCCCACCGCCGCGAGGTGCAGCACGACCGTGGGTGCGCCCTGGTGGATCCGCTGAGCGACGCCTGCTGCGGTGCGCGACCCGCTCTCCTGTCCGACTCCCGCTGCCGACGGAGTGGCCGGCACGCCAATGAATCCTGCGGAGATCCATCGCAGGTAGTAGAAGAGGCTTGCGACGGTGTTGATCGCGGCCACGACGACCAACCACACCATGGCGCCGTCCCAGGCGGCGGCGAAGACAGCGAGCTTGCCGACGAAGACCACGGTCGGTGGTGTCCCGACCAGCCCGAGCAGGCAGACGACGAGGCTGACGACGAGCCAGCGGTGGCGTCCGACCGCGGTGGCCCAGTCGCTGATGGTGCGTGCCGCAGGGGCCGCTGCGACGGCGGCGAAGGCGCCGATGTTGGTGACCGCGTAGCCGGCCAGGTAGATGGCGAGGGTGGGGGCGGCGAGGTCGGTGCGGGCTGCGACGGCGACGACCATGACGAGGTAACCGACCTGGCTGACCGTGGAGTAGGCCAGGAGCCGCAGGCGTCGGTCTGGTTGAAGGCGGCCAGGTTGCCCAGGGTCATGCTGGCTGCCGCGATGACGGTCACCAGCAGGGGCGCGTCGAGGGGAACACCGGCGAAGGGCTCGGCGACCAGCCGGAGGGCGGCCGCGACCGCGCCGATCTTGGGAATCGTGGTGATGTAGGCGGCCATCGACCTGCGGCCCCTTAAGGCACGCGGAAGGCACGACGCCCACCTGCTGAGTCCCTGAGCTGCTTGTTTGTGGCGGAAGCGGCCCAGCCTTCCAAGCTGACTGTGCGGGTTCGATTCCCGTCACCCGCTCCCACCGCGCGCTTCGGGTCGTCGTCTGCTTATGGTCACCCTGCCCGTCGTGCCCGACTCAATTGCAGGAAGTTCATATGGACGAGCTGTCAGTGGTCGCGGTCCTTGTCGCGAAGGACGGTCACGAAGAGGTCGTCCGGGACGCCCTACGTACCCTCGTCACGCCGACGCGTGGGGAAGAGGGCTGTCTGGCCTACGAGCTTTTCGAGTCGGCGTCGGCACCGGGCACCTTCGTGACCCAGGAGCGTTGGCGGGGCCAGCCCGACCTGGACGCCCACCTGCAGACCGCGCACGTGCAGCAGGCGCTTATCACCGCCGGAGATGCGCTGGCCTCGGCGCCGGGAATACACCCCTTGGTCGCGGTCGGCTGAGTGACGGTCGGTCAGGGCGCGCCCGGCAGCCGGTAGGATCCCGGCGACCTGTCTGAGTCTTGCGCCGACTCGAGGCTTCGCCGAGGCACTGCTGGATTCAAAACTTTCTCGAGTCGAATTAGGAGCTCGTCGGCGTAGCGCTGGGCGAGAAGCACCGCATGACCGTGGTGTCGGTTGAGCCGGACAACACCACGTCGTTCGCGCACGCGGGGACCGATACGACTGCCACGTACGGGGCGGGGATCGTCGCCGGCAGACCCACCGACGTTGAACGGTTCCTGGATCTGCGATGACCGCCACCGGGCTCAGGATCTGACTGTGAAGATGCCGGGTAAGCCCATGCGGGTGCAGCTCAGCCGCGCCACGCGTCCGGCGAGGATGTAGCCGGATGACGCGGGGCTCCGGACACACCGCCCGTTCCTCGGACGCCTGCGTCGCGGGCGGTGCGACTGGACGGCGTTCTCGCGTCTCTCCGCCGACACCCGCGCGCGGCCGGCAGGGCGACGTCGCCACGTGGCGTTCGGCCTGCGCAGCTCATCAATGGGTCATACAGTTGTCACATGGCAATGAACTGCGTGGCCTTGCGGTGCCGGCTCGATCCGGCCGTATGACGTGCGTGCCCTGACGATCGTCCCCGGCGCGGCTGGAACCGCTGCGGTGACCGAGCTCCCCGAGCCCCGGGCCGGGGCTGAGGAGCTGCTGGTGCAAGGGCTCGCCGTCGGGATCTGCGGCACCGATCGCGAGATCGCCGCCGGCGACTACGGCTGGGCTCCTCCCGGGAGGGAGCGACTCGTGCTCGGCCACGAGTCATTCGGCAGGGTGCTGGAGGCGCCGGAGGGGTCGGCCTTCTCCGCCGGAGACCTCGTCGTCGGCGTCGTACGCCGGCCCGACCCCGTGCCGTGTGGCGCCTGCGCCCACGGCCAGTTCGACATGTGCCGCAACGGCCGGTACACCGAGCGTGGCATCAAGCAGCTCGACGGCTATGCCGCCGAGCGGTGGACCGTCGAGACGGAGTACGCGGTCCGCGTCGATCCGGCGCTGGCCGACGTCGGCGTGCTCATGGAGCCCACCACCGTCGTCGCGAAGGCGTGGGACCAGATCGAGCGGATCGGCGGCCGATCGTGGTTCGCGCCCGAGCGGGTGCTGGTCACCGGTGCGGGACCGATCGGGCTGCTCGCCGCACTGCTCGGCGTCCAACGCGGTCTCGACGTCCACGTCCTGGACCAGGTGCGAGAGGGGCCGAAGCCGGGGGTGGTGGTGGACCTGGGCGCCACCTACCACTGCGACGGGTTCGACGCCGCCGTCGCCACCTGCCGCCCGGACGTCGTCGTCGAGGCCACCGGTGTGGCATCCGTCGTGCTGGACGCCATGTCCGCAACGCGGGCGTACGGGCTCACCTGCCTCACCGGCGTCTCCCCGACGGGGCGTCGGATCCAGCTCGACGCAGGAGCGCTGAACCGCTCGATCGTCCTCGAGAACGACGCGGTCTTCGGCTCGGTGAACGCCAACCTGGACCACTACCGGCGTGCGGCCGAGGCACTGGCCCGAGCCGACGGCGACTGGCTGGGCCGGCTGATCACCCGTCGCATCCCGCTGTCCTCGTTCGACGACGCACTGACCCCGTCGTCGGAGGACATCAAGGTCGTCCTGACCCTCGACGCCTGATCCGCGGAGTCAGGCCCCCAGTTTCGACACGTCACGCAGGAAGGACCGGGATGGCCGGCCACATCGAGGACTACGGGCTCATCGGCGACCTGCAGACCGCCGCGCTCGTGGGCCGCGACGGCTCGATCGACTGGTTGTGCCTCCCCCGGTTCGACTCCCCCGCCTGCTTCGCCGCCCTGCTCGACGAGGAGCGCGCCGGCCGCTGGCTGCTGGCACCCGCGTCGGGCGGACCGAGCACCCGGCGCCGGTACCACGGCGAGACCCTGGTGCTGGAGAGCGAGTGGGAGACCGAGGACGGCGCCGTCCGCGTCATCGACTTCATGCCGCCCCGCGGCGAGGCACCCGACGTCGTCCGCATCGTCGAGGGCCTGTCCGGCCGGGTGCCGATGAAGATGCAACTGCGACTGCGCTTCGACTACGGCAAGGTCGTGCCCTGGGTGCGGACGCTGGACGGCGAGGTGGGCGCTATCGCAGGCCCCGACGCCGTCTGGGTCACCACGCCGGTCGAGCTCGACCACCACGACCAGGTGATCGAGGCCCGGTTCGAGGTCGCCGCCGGCGATCGCGTTCCCTTCGTGCTCACCCACGCCCCGTCCCACGCCGACCGGCCGAGAGCCGTGGACGCCGAGGACGCCCTGGCCGGAACCCTGGCGTACTGGGCGGACTGGATGGGCTCCTGCGACTACGACGGCCGCTGGGACGACGAGGTCCGCCGGTCGCTGATGACGCTCAAGGCGCTGACCTACCGGCCGACGGGTGGCATCGTCGCGGCGGCCACGACGTCGCTGCCCGAGGAATTGGGCGGCTCACGCAACTGGGACTACCGCTTCTGCTGGCTGCGCGACGCCACCTTCACGTTGCAGGCGCTGCTCGGTACCGGCTACATCACCGAGGCGCGGGCCTGGCGGGACTGGCTGCTGCGGGCCGTCGCCGGCGACCCGGCCGACCTCCGGATCATGTACGCGCTGGACGGCTCCCGCCGGATCCCGGAGTACGAACTGCCGTGGCTGTCCGGCTACGAGGGCTCCACGCCGGTCCGGGTGGGCAACGCGGCGGCCGCCCAGTTCCAGCTCGACGTCTGGGGGGAGGTCCTCGACGGGCTGCACCTCGGCCGCGAGGCGGGGCTGGCCAGCACCGAGGACGCCTGGCGGATGCAGAAGGCCCTGCTGGACTTCCTCGAGGGCGCGTGGGACGAGCCGGACAACAGCCTCTGGGAGGTGCGCGGCCCGCAGCGACCGTTCGTGCACTCCAAGGTCATGGCGTGGGCCGGTCTCGACCGCGCGGTGCAGGCGGTCGAACGCTCTGGGCTCGACGGGCCGGTGGACCGCTGGCGCCGCGTGCGCCAGGACATCCACGACGACGTCTGCGCCAAGGGTTACGACGCCGAACGCGGGACCTTCACCCAGTTCTACGGCTCCCAGGGCCTGGACGCGGCACTCCTGCTCATCCCCCGGGTTGGCTTCCTCCCGTGGGACGACCCACGGGTCAGCGGCACGGTGGACGCCGTGCAGCGCGAGCTGGACGTGGACGGATTCCTCCTGCGCTACCGCCCCGAGGCCGACGGCGGCGTCGACGGGTTGCCCGGAGGTGAGGGCGCCTTCCTCGCCTGCACCTTCTGGCTCGCCGACGCCCTCGCCGGGCTGCGCCGCACCGAGGAGGCGGAGCGCCTGTTCGAGCGGCTGCTGGGCCTGCGCAACGACCTCGGCCTGCTCAGCGAGGAGTATGACGTCGTTACCCGCCGCCAGGTCGGCAACACCCCGCAGGCGTTCAGCCACGTCGGCCTGGTCAACACGGCGCGACACCTGAGCGGGACCCGCGCCGCCCACGCCGGCGGGGCGGCGGAGCCTCGGAACGAGGCATCCGCCGGGGCGGGCGGCCTGCCCGGGAAGTGACACGCGCTTGTCACGAGAGATGGTTGCTATAAGTCAAGTATCGGGTAGAGGCTGATGAGGCAGCGCACTTTCCTGATCGGAGACCTCTCATGAGCCAGACCGTCGCTGACGTGATCCTCTCGCGGTTGCGCGAGTGGGATGTCCGCCAGGTTTTCGGCTTCCCCGGGGACGGCATCAACGGGCTGCTGGCGGCCTGGGGCCGGGCGGGGAACGACCCTCAGTTCGTCCAGGCGCGGCACGAGGAGATGGCCGCCTTCGAGGCGGTCGGTTACGCCAAGTTCAGCGGGAACGTCGCCGTCTGCGCGGCAACCAGCGGCCCGGGCGCGGTGCATCTGCTCAACGGCCTGTACGACGCGAAGCTCGACCACGTGCCGGTCGTGGCGATCGTCGGGCAGACCGCGCGGTCGGCGATGGGTGGGTCCTACCAGCAGGAGATCGACCTGCTGACGCTGTTCAAGGACGTGTGCAGCGACTTCGTGCAGATGTGCACGGTGCCCGAGCAGCTGCCCAACCTCATCGACCGGGCGATCCGGATCGCGGTGAGCGCCTCGGCACCCACCTGCCTGATCTTCCCCTCCGACGTCCTCGAGCTGGAGTACTCCCCGCCTGGGCACGCCTTCAAGGAGGTGCCGTCCAGCCTCGGCACGGTCCGGCCGGTGGTGCAGCCCGACGACGGCGCGGTGCGGCAGGCCGCCGAGATCCTCAACGCGGGCAGCAAGGTGGCGATGCTGGTGGGCCAGGGGGCGCGCGGCTGCCGGGCCGAGCTCACCGAGGTCGCCGACCTGCTCGGGGCGGGAGCGGCGAAGGCGCTGCTCGGCAAGGACGTGCTCCCCGACACCCTGCCGTGGGTCACCGGCTCGATCGGCCTGCTGGGGACGACGGCCAGTGACAAGCTGATGATGGAGTGCGACACCCTCCTCACCGTCGGGTCCAACTTCCCCTACACCCAGTTCTACCCACCGCTGGACCAGGCGCGGGCGATCCAGATCGACCACTCCGGCGCCTGGATCGGGATGCGGTACCCCTACGAGCTCAACCTGGTGGGCGACGCGCAGACCACCCTGCGCGCGCTGATCCCGCTGCTGCAGCGCACCGCCGACCGCGGATGGCGCGAGAAGGTCGAGGCCGACGTCAGCGACTGGTGGCAGACCGCGGAGCGCCGCGCCATGACCGGCGCCGACCCGGTCAACCCGATGCGGATCTTCTCCGAGCTCTCCCAGCGGCTGCCCGCCGACGCGATGGTCTCCAGCGACTCCGGCAGCGCCGCCAACTGGTACGCCCGGCACCTGAAGTTCCACGGCGACGTCCGAGGAACCCTGTCGGGCAATCTGGCGACCATGGGCCCGGGCGTCCCCTACGCGATCGGGGCGAAGTGGGCGCACCCGGACCGCCCGTCGATCGCGCTGGTCGGCGACGGCGCCATGCAGATGAACGGCCTGGCCGAGCTGATCACCGTCGCCAAGTACTACGAGCAGTGGGCCGACCGCAGGCTGGTCGTCGCCGTCCTGCACAACGACGACCTCAACCAGGTCACCTGGGAGATGCGGGCGATGGAAGGCGCGCCCAAGTTCGCGGAGTCCCAGAGCCTGCCCGACGTCGACTACGCGGCGTTCGCCCGCTCCCTGGGCCTGCAGGGCATCAACGTCGACACCGCCGACGGCGTGGGCCCGGCGTGGGAGGCGGCGCTGGCCGCCCACCGCCCGACGGTCCTCGACATCCGCACCGATCCCGACGTCCCGCCGATCCCGCCCCACGCGACCTTCGCGCAGGTGAAGGCGACCGCGTCGGCGGTGCTGCACGGCGACGAGGACGCGGCCGGCTTCATCAGGCAGGGCATCAAGCAGAAGGTGCAGCAGTACCTGCCGGGCACCAAGGACGGTGAGTGAGATGGGACTGTTCGCCACCGTCCGGCGGGACGTGCGCACCGGCCGCTTCGAGCGCACCCTGTCCGCGCTGACGGCAGCTGGTGCGGCGGTCACCGCCGGGGAGATCTACCTGTCCCACGACAAGGCCAGCTTCGGCAACTCCATGATGTGGTGGCCGGTGGTCGTGGTGCCCACCGCCATCCCGGCCGGCCTGGCCGCCGTCGTCTCCCGCCGGGCCGCCAGGACCGTGCTGCCCCTCGCCAGCGCCGCCATCGTCGCGAACGGCATCCAGGGCGCCTACCTGCACTGGCGGGGCATCGCGCAGCGCCCCGGTGGCTGGACGCTCTACAACATGGAGTCCGGCCCGCCGATGTTCGCCCCGCTGCTGGCCTCGCTGGTCGGCGGCATGGGGCTGCTGGCCGCGCTGCTGCGGCGGGAGGGCGAGCGCTGATGCCCTACCGCAGCCCCGACTCCCGCGCGGTCACCCCGCAGGGCCGCGGCCGGTACCCGGGCTTCGACGTCCTGGCGCAGGTCGACACCTGGGACGACGTCACCGCCGGCGCCGTCCTCGCCCGGCTCTCCCACCCCACCGGGCTGTCCTTCTTCACCCGGGCCGAGGTCGGCGTGGCCGCGCCGCTGCTGGACCTGCTCCTGGCCCAGGACGGCGAACCGCGGGTGCCCGTGCTGGAGCTGATCGACACCCGGCTGGCCGTGGGCGAGACCGACGGATGGCACTACGACGGGATGCCACAGGACTCCGACGCCTGGCGGCAGACGCTGGCCGCCCTCGACCAGGACGCCCGGACCCGGTTCGGCGCCGGCTTCGCCGACCTCGGGACGACGCAGCAGGCGGTGCTCGTGCAGGCCGTCCAGGACACCGACGGCGACTGGCACGGCGTCGCCGCCGGGCACGTCTGGAGCCTGTGGACCCGCTACGCCTGCACGGCCTTCTACTCCCACCCCTGGGCCTGGAACGAGATCGGCTTCCCCGGGCCGGCCTATCCCCGCGGCTACCTGAACCTGGGCGTCGACGCCCTGGAGAAGCAGGAGCAGCGCGACGGTGACCGCACCGATCCGGTGGCGGCCGGCCGGCGCGTCGAGCAGGCCCGCGCCGAGCACGCCGCGCTCCTCGACCACGAGTCGCGATGAGGGGTGAGGCGGCGCTGCGGGCGCGCAACGAGTCCGCCTGGTTGGTGCCCAACGACGGGACGCGGACCGACCAGGCGCTGCGCGCGGACATGCGACGGTACGACCTCGACGACGAGGTGGACCTGGTCGTCGTCGGCGCCGGGGCGGGTGGGGCGGTCGTCACCCAGCGCCTGGCCCGGGCCGGCTGGCGGGTGGTGTGCCTGGACGCCGGCCCCTTCTGGGAGCCCGACCGGGACTGGGTGAGCGACGAGCGCGGCTCGCACGGGCTGTACTGGACCGAGCCGCGGCAGATCGGCGGCGCCGACCCCGTGCCGCTGGGCAGCAACAACTCCGGCCGCGGGGTGGGCGGCTCGATGATCCACTACGCCGGCTACACGCCCCGGTTCCATCCCTCGGACTTCCGCACCCGGACACAGGACGGCGTCGGCGCGGACTGGCCGATCTCCTACGCCCACCTGCGGCCGTACTACGAGGCCATCGAGGCCGAGCTCCCGGTGGCCGGCGAGAACTGGCCCTGGGGTGACCCGCACAGCTATCCGCACTCGCCCCACCCGGTGGGCGGCAACGGCGAGGTCTTCCAGCGAGGCGCGCTGAAGGCCGGCGTCGAGACCCGGGTGGGCCCGGTGGCCATCGCCAACGGCCGCTTCGGTAACCGGCCGCACTGCATCTACCGCGGCTTCTGCCTGCAGGGCTGCAAGGTCAACGCCAAGGCCAGCCCGCTGATCACGCACATCCCCGACGCACTGGCGCACGGGGCCGAGGTGCGCGCCGACTCCCACGTCAGCCGGGTCCTGGTCGACGACGCCACCGGGCGGGTCACCGGCGTCATCTACTTCCACCAGGGCCGCGAACGCCGGCAGCGCGCCCGGGCGGTGGTGGTCGCCGGCTACAGCATCGAGACACCGCGGCTCCTGCTGCTCTCGGCGACCCCGCGCTACCCCGACGGTCTCGGCAACGAGCACGACCAGGTCGGCCGCTACCTGATGGTGCAGGGCGCTCCGCAGACCGCCGGGCGCTTCGACGAGGAGGTGCGCATGTACAAGGCGCCCCCGCCGGAGGTCAGCAGCGAGCAGTTTTATGAGACCGACCCCACCAAGCCGTACAAGCGGGGCTGGTCCATCCAGACGGTGAGCCCGCTGCCGATCACCTGGGCCGAGCACGTCACGGCGCAGGGCCACTGGGGTGCGGTGCTGCGGGAGTACATGCGCGACTACGTGCACTGGGCCACCCTCGGCGCGCTCTGCGAGTTCCTGCCCCAGGCCGGCAACCGGGTGACCCTGGCGGAGGAGACCGACCGGCACGGGCTGCCGGTCGCGCACTTCTCCTACAGCCAGTGCGAGAACGACAGACAGCTCATCGCGGCCGCGCAGTCCTCGATGGAGGACATCCTCCGCGCGGCCGGTGCGAGCGACGTCATGACCGTCCAGCGGTTCGCCCACCTGGTCGGCGGGGCACGTATGGCGGCCCGGGCGGAGGACGGCGTCGTCGACGCCGACCACCGCGTCTTCGGCGTCGCCGGCCTGCACGTCGTGGACGGCAGCACGCTGCCCACCCAGGGGTCGGCGAACCCGGCGCTCACGATCATGGCGATGGCCGCCCGGGCCGCCGACCGGCTGGCCGCCGGCGCACGCTCCGGGCTCGCCCACGAGGTCGTGTCGTGAGCCCGACGGTCACCGAAGTCCGGACGGCGGTGTACCGCTTCCCGACGCCGACGCCCGAGGCCGACGGCACCTTCGCGTGGGACGCCACCACCGCGGTCACCGCGGAGGTCCAGGCCGAGGGCCGGACCGGGCTCGGCTGGACGTACAGCTCGCCGGCCGCAGCCGCCCTGGTCGACGGCGAGCTCGCCGAGGTGCTCACCGGCCGGGACGCATCCGACGTGCCGGGCGCGTGGGCGGCCATGCGCCGCGCCGGCCGCAACATCGGCACCCGCGGCCTCTACGCGCAGGCGATGTCCGCCGTCGACATCGCGCTCTGGGACCTCAAGGCGCGGGTGCTCGACCTGCCGCTGGCCGACCTGTTCGGCCGGGTGCGCGACCGGGTCCCGGTCTACGGCTCCGGCGGCTTCACCACCTTCGACGACGACGAGCTCGCCGAGCAGGTGGCCGGTTGGCAGGCGGCCGGCTGCAGCGCCATGAAGATCAAGATCGGCGAGTCGTGGGGCACCGCCGTCGCCCGCGACCTCCGCCGGGTGCACCTGCTGCGCGAGCTGGCCGGGGACGGCGCCGAGCTGATGGTCGACGCCAACGGCGGCTACTCCCCCGGACAGGCCCGACGCATCGGCAGCGAGCTGGACGCGCTCGGCGTGACCTGGTTCGAGGAGCCGGTGAGCAGCGACGACGTCGACACGCTCCGCCTGCTGAGGAGCGTGCTGGGCTGCGACGTCGCCGCGGGCGAGTACGTCGCCGACGAACGGGCGGCCGTGCGGCTCGCTCCGGCGGTGGACTGCCTGCAGCTCGACGTCACCCGGTGCGGCGGCTACACCGGATGGCTGCGGTGCGCGGACGTCGCCGTGGCTGCCGGGTTGCAGGTCTCCGCGCACTGCGCACCGTCCCTGCATGCACCGGTCGCCGCATCGCTGCCCGACCTGCGCCACGTGGAGTGGTTCGCCGACCACGCCCGGCTCGAGCCCCTGCTGGCCGACGGCACGCCGATGGTGTCCGGCGGGGAGCTGCAGCTGCGGGACACCCCCGGCCACGGCATGACCCTCAGCCCGGAGGCCGACCGGTGGCGCGTCCGATGAGCTGTCCCCTCCCCGTCCCCGCCCCCGCCCCGAAGGAGCACCGTTCGTGAAGCCGCAGATCGTCGTCGTCACCGGAGCCAGCGCCGGCATCGGCCGTGCCACCGCCATCGCCTTCGCTGCCCGGGGGGCCACCGTCGGGCTGATCGCCCGCGGCGAGGAGGGCCTGGCCGGAGCGGCCCGCGAGGTGGAGCGGGCCGGCGGCACGGCGATCGTGCTGCCGCTCGACGTCGCCGACCCCGAGCAGGTCGCGGCCGCCGTCGACCGGATGGAGACCGAGGCCGGCCCGATCGACGTCTGGGTGAACGTGGCCTTCACCTCGGTGTTCGCGCCCTTCGACCAGATCTCCCCGGCGGAGTTCCGCCGGGCGACCGAGGTGACGTACCTGGGCTACGTCTACGCCACCCAGGCGGTCCTCCCGAGGATGAAGGCGCGGGACCGGGGCGCGATCGTGCACGTCGGTTCGGCGCTGGCCTACCGCGGTATCCCGCTGCAGACGGCGTACTGCGGCGCCAAGCACGCGATCCAGGGGTTCCACGAGGCACTGCGCTGCGAACTGCTGCACGAGAAGAGCGGCGTGCACGTGACGATGGTGCAGATGCCGGCGGTCGACACCCCGCAGTTCTCCTGGGTCCTGTCCCGGCTCCCCCGCCGTCCGCAGCCGGTGCCGCCCATCTACCGGCCCGAGACCGTGGCCCGCATGGTGGTGCACGCCGCCGACCACCCCGGCCGACGGGAGTACTGGGTCGGGTCGAGCACGGCGGCGACCCTGGCGGCCAACGCGCTGTTCCCCGGCCTGCTGGACCGGTACCTCGCCCGGACCGGCTTCGACTCCCAGCAGACCGACCAGCCGCACGACCCCGACTCCCCCACCAACCTGTTCGCCCCCGCGGACGGCCGGGACGGGCACGACTTCGGCACCGACGGCGTCTTCGGACGGCGGACCGTCTCGTGGGATCCGCAGCTGTGGGCCTCCCGCCATCACGGTGTGCTCGCCGCCGCGGGAACGGCGGCGCTGGCCGGGCTGGTCGGCGCCCGTGTCCGGGGACGGTCGATCAGCTAGCCGGCCAGGACCAGCCGTCGGAGGTGACCATGTCGTGGAGGCGTCGCCGGCGGTCCGACGCGTCGGTGACCAGCTGGTCGACGCGCTCGGGCGGGTCCAGCGGGATCCCGGCCATCGTCAGCGGAGCGACGTCGGGAGGCAGGGGCGTCGGACGCCGTCGCCCCGCCGGGACGACGGCGGTGGCGGTCACGTAGCGGTCCACCGCCCGGCGGAGCGGTTGCAGCGCGCCGGGCTCGGGCCGCGCCGGCTCCGCGACCGCGGCCAGCAGGAGCAGCGCGTCGTCGAGGCGTGCCAGCGCCACCGGCGCGGAGCTCACCGGCCGGCTGCTGTGGAAGTAGTGCAGGACCGGATAGGCCAGGTGCTGCTCGGCAGCGGTGGCGACCGCCGCCGTCAGCGCCACGAGGTGCTGGACGTAGGCGGCACCGAACCGGCCCTGCAACCAGCCCCCCGTGACGATCTCCGCCGGCGTGCCGCCCAGCGCGTGGATGCGGACGGCGAGGCTGCGACGCGACACGACGGCGGAGACCACGGCGAGCAGGTAGGTGATCGCCAGGGTGACCAGCACGAGGCCGCTGAAACCGGCCAGCGCCGTCACCAGGCGCCAGACCGATCCCACGGCGACGAAGTCCCCCACACCCAGGGTGAACAGGGTGAACCCCACGTAGTAGACGGTGTCCGCGACGCCCGCCGGCGATCGATCCGCGGCGGAGACCACCGTCTCTCCGCCGCCGAGGAAGATCAGCGACCAGCCGGCCCACGTCAGGGCCACCCAGATGAGCACCGTGCTCACCAGCAGGGCCACGCCGGCGGTCGCGAGCAGGCGGTCCTCGCTGTCCCGTCGGTGCAGCCGCAGCAGGGCCCGCCAGGCCAGCCCCAGCACGCGCCGCGTGCACGGCCCCGCCGAGACCCCGATCGTGAGCGTCGTGGCCAGCACGTCGAAGGCGACGAGCACCAGGAGCGCGGCTCCGAGGACCACGAGCAGGAGGTGCTCCATCACGTCACCACGCGAGGACGACGACGGGGCCGGCCTGCGCTCATTCGCCGATGGCCGTCACGAGCGTCAGCAGTGCGGCGTAGACCACCAGCCCGACGACGAACCAGGCGAAGCTCGACCGCCGTCCCGACGGGATCTCCTCCTTGAACACGTTGAGCAGGATCGAGCCCGCCAGCAGCGCGGTCAGCAGCGCCACCACGAGCGCGCTGGAAGGCGCGAACAGCGCCGACAGGACCCAGCCGACCAGCAGGGCCGCGGCCAGGGCGAGGCGGCCGCGAACCGAGAACTGGCGGGAGTAGCGCTCCTCCAGGCCGCGGTCGGTGAGCACGAAGTGCAGCCCCATGGCGACGGTGAACAGCACCGCGAAGGCGACGCCGGTCCGCAGCCGCAGCACCATCGTGTAGGTGATCAGCGCGTTGTAGACCATGAACGACGCCAGGTGGAGGCGGTAGACCCCTGCCGGCGCCTCCGCCGGCCGGTCCTGGGCTGCGCGCACCGGCGTCGAGGCGCCGGTGCGGTCCGCGAGGCGTTCCAGGCCGTAGAAGACGGTGAAGCCGGCCAGCGCGACCAGGAAGATGCCCAGATCGCTCAGCGGCGTCGGCCGGAACACGTGCCCCAGGGCCTCCCCGACGGCCTCGTTGCCCTCCGCGACCTCCGGCAGCAGGTGGAGGAAGACGTAGGCGACGGCGAGACCACCGGCGAACGAACCGGTGGCCGTCTCCGGAACACCGGGCAGCCGGCGGATGCGCGGGGCGAGGAGGTGCAGTGCGGCCAGCACGAGCGCGATGCCCAGAGCTCCCACCACGCTCTGGCCCGTCGTCAGCTCACCGGTCACGACACCTCCCTAGGTCCGGCGGCACACCGCCCTTCTCCAGGTAGGCGTGTTTGGCGCGAGGCAAACCTTGGCAGGAACCAAGCATCTGCGGCTCGCAGGTCGCCTCACTCACGAGGCGGAGCTCCGCACGGGAGGCGGCACCAGTGACCGGGAGGCCCGACGCGGTCGTCGTGGGAGCCGGCCCCAACGGGCTGGCCGCGGCGCTCCGGCTCGCCTCTGCGGGGCTGCGCGTGCACGTGGTGGAGGCGGGCGCGCAGGCCGGCGGTGGCCTGCGGTCGGCGGCCCTCACGCAACCCGGCTTCGTGCACGACGTCTGCGCGACGGTGGTCCCCACGGTCGCCGCGTCGCCGTTCTTCCGCGAGTTCGACCTCGACCGACACGGGGTGCGGCTCGTGCAGCCCGACGTGCCCTACGGGCATCCGTTCGACCACGGACCGGCGGCGCTCGCCCGGCGGTCCCTCGACGACACCGCAGCCGGCATGGGCGTGGACGCCGACGCCTACCGCCGACTGCTGGCCCCGTACACGGCACACGGCACCGATCTGACCGACTTCTTCTTCCAGAGCGCCCTCCGCCGTCTCCCGACCCGCAGCGCGATCACCATCGCGCGGTTCGGGCTCGACTCCCTCCCCGACGTCCGGCGGCTGGTCCGCGGGCGCTTCACCACCGAGGGCCCCCGCGCGCTGCTCGCGGGGGCCGCGGCCCACGGCATGCTGGGCCTCACCGAGCCGCTCACCGCCGGTTACGGGCTGCTCCTCGCGATGCTCGGCCACCACGTCGGGTGGCCGCTGGTGGAGGGAGGCTCGCAGCGGTTGGCGGACGCGATGGTGTCGGCCCTGGAGGAGCAGGGAGGCACCGTCGAGACCGGGCGCGAGGTCACCGACCTCCGGGAGTTCGAGGGCGTCCCCGCGGTCCTCCTCGACACCACGCCGCGGAATCTGGTGCGGTTGGCCGGTGACCGCGTGCACGAGGGCTATCGCCGGTGGGTCGAGCGCTACCGGCACGCCCCAGGCGTGTTCAAGATGGACTGGGTCCTGTCCGATCCGGTGCCGTGGAGGGACGCCGCGCTCCGGTTGTCCCCGACGGTCCACGTCGGAGGAGGGCTCGAGGAGATGGTGGCGGCCGAGTCCGCCGCCGCCGCCGGACGGATCTCCGAGAAGCCGTTCGTCCTCACCGTCCAGCCCACCGTCGTCGACCCGACGAGGGCTCCCCGCGGCGGGCACGTGCTCTGGGGGTACACCCACGTGCCGTTCGGGAG
Source organism: Blastococcus sp. (assembly GCA_041640835.1). Classification (GTDB taxonomy): domain Bacteria; phylum Actinomycetota; class Actinomycetes; order Mycobacteriales; family Geodermatophilaceae; genus Blastococcus. The sequence goes on along the minus strand of JBEPZM010000012.1, from coordinate 3,537 downwards.
CGACGTCGACATGAGCCACCGGATCGAGTCCCAGATCGAGCGGTTCGCTCCCGGTTTCCGGGACACCGTGGTGGCCCGGGTGACCACGAGCCCGTCACAGCTGGCGGCGGGGAACGCCAACGACGTCGGCGGTGACATCTCCAACGGCCTGCCGTCCCTGCGGCAGATGCTCGCCCGGCCGGTCCCCCGGTGGAACACCTACCGCACTCCCGTGCCCGGCACCTATCTCGCCTCCGCCGCCACGCCGCCGGGCCCGGCCGTGCACGGGATGTGTGGCGACAACGCCGCTCGCGTGGCGTTGCGCGAGGTCTTCGGGATCCGGAACGCACCGCGTCTGGCGGGCGGCTGACGTGGCCCTCCCGGCGGCACCCTCGTCCGCGGCGTCCCCGGCAGCAGGGTGGGTGGTCCGGCGACACCGGACCTCGGCAGACAGGAGCACCACGTGAGCGACACGGACAGGACGGCACCGGGGGCGACCTCCCCGGTCGATGCGCAGGCTGCGCTGGCACAGCTGCGCGGCGGGCTCCTCGGCGGACGCGGGCCGGGCGCGGGCCGGTCGGAGTTCCTGCGGCACACCCGGGCACGCGTCGCTGTCGGGGGCGTTCCGGTGCCGGCGCTCCGCGAGAGCGTGGCGGTGGACGCCGCCACGGCCCGGCAGGACACCGACGTGCTCGCTCTCGCCGTCCGGGAGCAACGCGACCGGGTCGCTGCCGATCTGGACCTGCTCCTGGGCCGCGTGCGTTCCCGCGCCCGACCGGTCCGGGCCACGCGCAGGACCGCGCTGCGGCGGTTCCGGACGGCTGCCGTACTGCTGGCCACCGCGCTGCTCGTCCGGCGGCTGCGCCGGCGTCGCGCGTCCGGCCCGCCGGGACGGTGACCACCGCGTCGACGGATTACCGGCTGGTCGACGGGGCACCCCTCCTCCCATGGACATCACCGACGTCATCCTCGAACAGCACCATCAGCAGCGGCGGATGTTCGCCGTCCTCGATGAGCTGCCGCGCGACGACATCGAGGGCCTGACCGCCCTGTGGGCCCGGCTGGAGGTCCTCCTGGAGGTGCATGCCGAGGCGGAGGAGCGGTTCTTCTACCCCAGGCTGCTCGAGCTGGGCAGGGGCAACCCGGACGGCGACGTCGACGACGAGGTGCAGGACGCGGTCAAGGACCACAACGAGATCCGCGACGGCGTCCGTGCGACCCACGATCACGAGGTGGGCACGGAGGGCTGGTGGACCGCTGTCTGGGAGGCCCGCAAGGCCAACGACGACCACATGGGCGAGGAGGAACGCGAGGACCTGCTCGATTTCCGCCACCACGCGGACCTGCAGACCCGGCACGACATCGCTGTGCAGTTCCTGACCTACGAGGCCAAGCACTACGCGGGCATCCCGCTCCGCGACAAGGACCCGGAGGAGTACGTCGCCGGCAAGGGGTGACCCGCCGGGCGCTCAGATGCCGGCGTGGGTCGAGTACTGCTGGAAGTCCTCACGCCAGCCGCCCTGCCCCTGACCGATGGCGCCGAGGTCATCGACGAACTCGATCCCCCGCAGCCACTTCACCATCTTGAAGCCGAGCTGGGTCTCGGCCCGCAGCCGGACGGGCGCTCCGTGCTCGACCGGGAGCGGGACGCCGTTCATGCCGACCGCGAGGATCGTCTGAGGGTCAACGGCCAGCTCGATCGCGAGGCTGCCGTAGAAGTACCCGTAGCGGTCGGCGTGCTCGTCGGTCACGCCCTTGTCGTCCATGGCGTAGAAGACCAGGTACCGCGCCTGCGGGAGCGGCTTCACGACCTCCAGCACCCGGGACAGGGGTACCCCGCTCCACTCGGCCACCGCGGTCCACCCCTGGATGCAGTTGTGCTCCGTCGTCTGCGACCGGACGCCGAGTTCCTGCAGTTCGGCCAGGGTCAGCGACACGGGGTGCTCGACCAGTCCCCCGACGGCGAGGCGGTAGCCGGCGAAGCCGTCCGCCGCCATGGCCTCGTAGTCGGGGTCGGTCGGTGGATAGCCGTTGACCCGGAAGTACGGGGAGATCGTGCGTCGGCGGTAGCGCTGGCGGGACCGGGCACCACGGGACAACAGCCGCTCGAGGGGATCGACGACGACGCCGAGCAGGTGCTGCGTCCGGCGCTTGTGGCGGAGCGAGAAGACGGTCGCGACGACCTGGGTCACGACGATCACGGCGATGATTCCGAGGCCGATGGCGAGCCCCAGCCCGTGGTCGTCCCGTTCGCTGCCCAAGGTGATGATCGTCAGCTCCTTGGGCAGGCTGTGGATCACCACCAGGAACGTGTGCAGCAGCACGAAGCCGAAGAACGCGAGGAGACCGAGGAAGTGCAGGCTGCGGGCGCCCTGCTTGCCGCCGAAGAGCCGGCCGTACCAGGGGAACCGGCTCAGCACTGCGGGGGACATGGCTGCGCCCGTGGCGATCTGGAACGGCGCCAGCAGGAAGATCACCACGAAGTAGGCGAGCTTCTGGGCGGGTTCGTACGGCTCCCCCGGGATCGGCTCGGGCAGCTCGAAGTGCAGGTACGTGCCGACGGCCTCGATGCTGTCGGGCAGGACGTGCCACTGCGTGGGCACCAGGTAACGCCACCAGCCGGAGACGAACAGCAGCGTGATGTAGACGAGCCCGGTGAGCACCCAGAACGGCACGGTGCCGAAGTGCCAGTGGCGTCCGATTCCCAGGTTCTTCCGACCGGGCAGGGCGATCACCGGCGACCAGGACTCCTCCTCGTCCTCCCCCGACCACATGCGGCGGGAGTCCGCGCCGTACATCTTCGTGGAGAACCGCGCCCACTCGCGGCCGGGCGGGCAGTCGTCCCGCCAGTAGAGCTTCGGGAAGGCGGAGAGGACCTCCATCCCGGATCGGGCCATGAGCAGCAGGAACAGCACGTTCAGCCAGTGCGTGATGATCACGAACAGCGGTGTCTCCGGCATTCCCGGCTACCGGACCCGGTCCTGCTGCGGCACGACGGTGTACCGGGGGTCCCGGGCTGACTCCTGGCCGGCGTGGAAGATGCCGAAGCGGGTGCAGACCGAGCCGGCCAGCAGGGCGACACCGGCCACCCCCGAGACGTCCCGCCGACGCCGTCCCACGACTGCGAGCAGCGCTCCCGCTGCGGTCAGGCCCTTCGCCGCCCGCAGCAGCGCGCCGGCGCGGCCCTCGTGCAGCGGCTCCGCCGTCACCCCCATGCCCGACTCCATGGTCCGGCCGGCCGCCAGGTCCAGCGCGGCGCCCGCGATCGCCATGCGCCGCGCGGGGGCGGCTTCGTGCACCGGAGCGAGGAGCAGCCCCATCCCGCCCGCCGCCGCCGACGCGACGGCCAGCTGGTTCGTCGTGCAGGAGAAGAAGAAGGTCGGCCCGCTGCCGCTGGACGAGCTGCGCCGCCTCAGCCGCGAGGGCCGGCTCGGCCCCGACGACATGGTGTTGCGCCACGGGGCGCAGAAGTGGACGCCGGCCCGCTCGGTCGCCGGGCTGTTCGCCGACGTCACCGTCAACCCGTCGCAGGGCGTGGCGGTCGTCGCGCCGCCGAAG
>JBEPZM010000011.1:0-25364 GCA_041640835.1 Blastococcus sp. | reverse complement strand
GGGCGACTGGGCCGCGGCCGCGCAGGAGTTCTCCGCCCTGGCCGCACGCCAGTCCCGGGCGTCGCTGGCTGCCCTCGCCGGCAGCCGGGCCGCCGCGGCCGCCGGCCACTACGCGGCCGGCGGGTTAATCACCGGCGGCGTCCCCAGTGCGCCCGTGTCGGTGGCGGTGGGAGGAAGTCGCGTGCAGGTGTTCCTCGACGGCCGCCAGATCCGGGCGGTGGTCCGTGAAGAGGCTGGAGCCGTCGTCGCCGAGGGCAACGCCAAGCTCGCACGGAAGACGAGGAGTCGTCGCTGATGGCCGTCATCCAGGTCGTCGACCTGCGGGTCAACCCCGACGACCGCACGCAGTGGGTGACGCTGCACGCCAACGGCCGCATCGACTCGCACAACTGCCCACCCGCGCTCGACAACATGCTGTGGGTCGACCGCCCCGACGCTGTCGCAGTCGCCGTGCACGTCACCGACTGGACCGGCGACGAGCTGGCCGGCTACACCTTCGACAAGCAGGGCGGCTTCTGGCCGTTCGGTGGCGCCCCGAACATCGCCACCAGCAAGCCCGACTGGTGGCAGGGCCCGAACATGATCGTGACCGGCGTGCCCTACTGGCCGATCGGGATCTACGTCGACTGGGCGTGGGATCCGTACCACCCGGGCCGCGGTGTCGCCCTCGACGGCTACGGCACCCTGCACGCCTTCGGCGGTGCACCCGGGCCGTTCCGCTCTGGGCACCGCTGGGACAGCCTCGTCGCGGTCAAGCTGGAGATGTCCTGGGACGGCGACATGCGCGCCTACACCCTGGACTTCTCCGGCGGCATCCACCACGACTACTCCGCCGTCCTCGCCCCCCAGGGCCCCTACTGGCGCGGACAGAACGTCGTCCGCGACTTCGCGATCACCGACTGGGCACGCACCGGCAACCCGCCGTCGGGCTACAAGCTCGACCTCTACGGCGGCACGCACGCCTTCGGCGTCGCAGAGCTGGCCATCAACGGCCCCTACCTCGTCGGCGCCGACCGTGCCCGCCGCCTGGCGGTGCTCCAGAAGGACGACCCGACCCGGCTGCTGCAGGTGTGGTCCTTCGGCCAGGAGTACGTCTGGGAGGCGTCCACCGCCCCCGACGTGATCCCCGGCGGCTTCGACCCGAAGTCCCCCGCCGCCACGGTCACGGACACGACGCGGCCGATGCTGTCGTGGGCGATGTCCGACGCCGAAACGGACTCGCAGGCCGAGTGGGAGGTCGCGGTCTTCCGGCAGGCCTTCGTGACCGCCAACCCCAGCGTGGCGAGCAACCCGTGGCTGTTCCTGTGGGACTCGGTCGCCTTCCGCACCGGGAAGGATCCGGCCACCCGCGGCATCCGCTGCCCGGTCGACCTGGACAACGGGAACTACGTCGAGTTCGTGCGGGTGAAGGACACCTCGAACCTGTGGTCGCCGTGGCGCTCCCGCGCCTGGCTGCAGGCCGTCGTGCTGCCCGCTCCCCCGACGAACCTGGTGGTCACCCCGTCGGAGGCCACGTACTCGGCGGCCCTGTCGGCGTCCACCCCGGTCTCCGGCCTGGCGAACCTGGTGCGGTTCGAGTTCTCCGACGACGCGGCCCTGTCCTGGGCCGTGGTGCGGGGCGCGGAAGCTGTCCCCCGGGCGGCGACGACGTCGGCGACCGACTGGGATCTGCCGATGGGCCGCGACCGGCTGTACCGGGCCGTGCAGTACGCCCTCGACCCGGCGATCGCCTCGCCCCCGTCGAACACGGCTCCCGCCTCGCTGCAGACCCGCACCTACGTGCTGACCTCCACCGCCGACCCGGCGCTCGGCGGTGAGGTCATCGTGGTCGGCGAGATGGGCTGGGACGAGCGGGCCGGCGGCGGCGAGTTCGACACCCTCAGCGGCGACGACGAGATCGACGACGTGTTCCCGGTCGTGCTGGTCGACGGCGAGCCGAAGGCCCGTCACCAGAACCTGACGCTGGACCTCAACGGACGCCCCGAGTTCGAGAAGTTCCGCGCGCTCAAGCGCAGCGCCAGCGTGCTCCTGCTGCGCGACCCCTTCGGCGAGGCCGTCTACTGCCGGATCCTCGGCACCATCTCCTACTCCCAGCAGCGGGAGGAGCCGCTCGCCGGCGAAAACACCCCGCTCCGGCACAGCCACGTCGTGACGATCCCGCTGGTCGAGGTCGCCCCGCCGACGAGGGCCCGCTGATGTGGTGGTGGTCGCCGGCCGCTGAGCGGGAGCGGACCGCCCGCGGCGGGCACACCGTGGCCACGAAGGTCGAGATCCTGCACGGCGGGGCCTGGGCCTACACGCTGAAGGCGACCGGCGGCGAGGTGTCGACGACGTCGCGGAGCTCGGTGCGAGCCAGCGTGGACTGCGCCCTGGTCGACCCGACCGGCGCGCTGGGCCGCGGCGACGTCGGTGACCTGCTCAACGCCGACGAGTGCGAGATCGCCCCCTACCGGGGCGTGGAGCACGGGCCGCTCGGGCAGCGCGTGAAGGAGTACGCGCCGCTGGGCGTGTTCGGACTGACCGGACACGAGCTGGACGACACCCCCGACGGGCTCACGATCCGGCTCACCGGCCAGGACCGCGCGCTGATCTACCAGGGGCAGATGCTCAACGCGCTGACCATCCCGCGTGGCACCCCGATCGAGATCGCCGTGCAGATGCTGCTGTCCACCCGGAACCCAGGGCTGACCGTGCTGTCGATGCGCACCGGCTTCACCTGCGGCCCGCTGCTGTACCCCTCGACGACGAACGTGTGGGACGCCGCCCGCGAGCTCGCCGCGTCGGTGGGCGGCACGCTGTTCCACGACCGCACCGGCCAGTGCGTGTTCGCGATGGCCGGCCCCCAGTCCGATGACCCGGTCGCCTCCTACAGCGAGAGCGCCGGTCAGCTGACGGCGGTGAAGAAGAAGGTCGACACCGACACCATCTTCAACGTCGTGATCGCCGAGTCCCCGGACGGGCGGATCCGCGCCGTCGCCTCGGACCTCGACCCGACATCGCGGACCTACGCGAAGGGCCGCTACGGCAGCCGCCCGGCCCCGACGCTGGTCAACCAGCACTTCCACTCCGTCGACCAGGCCATGCAGGCCGCCGTCGCGCGCCTGGACTACGAGCTCGGCCGCACCGAGACGTACTCGTTCGCCGGGCCGCCCGACGCCGGCCAGTACGTCGAGGAGGTCGTCACCCTCTACCGGCCGCGGCTCGGGCTGTTCCACCGCGGGCTGGTCGTCGACGAGCTCGACATGCCGCTGCAGGTCGGGGACGGCGATGGCGCGCCGATGTCGGTGCGCTGCCGCAGCTCCCGGCTGGCGCGCAGCGGCCGCAACTACCCGGTCGAGGAGCTCTCCGCATGATGTCCGACGAGGTGATCCTCGAGCTGGAGAACGTCCGCGAGGAACTCCGCGAGCTGCGCCTCCGGGTGCCGTCGGTGCGGGAGCTGACGGTCACCGCCGTCGACGCCGCCACGAAGACGTTCACCGTCGCCGTGCCCGGCGCCCGAGACCTGCCGGGCCTGTTCGGCGGCGAGCACTTCCTGCCGGCGGTCGACGACGACGTCGTGGTGGAGCTGCAGGGCAACACCCCGGTGCTTCGCCCCCAGCGGATCGCCGAGGGTGCAGTCGGCGAGCGCGAGCTGGCCGGCTACGTCACCGAGAACATCACGATCGCCATGGACGCGGCGAACGGGAAGAACAAGTTCTGGTACTCCCCCAACGCGCCCACCACTGAGGTCGGCACCGCGGTGGGCGACCCGTGGATGCGGCGGGACAACACGAGCCGCGTCATCACTGGCTCGTGGGAGTGGGACGGCGACTCGTGGGAGCCGGTCACCTACGGCGACCAGGTGCTCGCCTCGCTCACCGTCGGGAAGCTGGTCGGCGGCAACGGAACGTTCGACCTGATCGTCGGCGGGCGGATCGCGACGGCGAACACCGGGCAGCGCAGCGAACTCAACCCCCTCGGCTTCCAGGCGTTCAACGCCTCCGGTGTGCTGACCGTGCACATCGACGGCGTCACCAACCTGCTCACCGGCGAGCTGCGCACCGGGCAGGCGAACACCCGCCGCGTCATCGTCGGCGGCGCCGGCCACGAGAGTTCGATCCGGCTCCTCGCCCCGAACGGGGCGACCAGCTACCTGCGGTCGTCGAACGAATCTGGGATCGGCGGCGAGGGCCTGCAGCTGGGGTTGACGATCGCCGGCGCCCCGGCCTACTGGAACAGCATCGTCTACAACCAGGCCGAGTGGGCGTCCTACCACTCCAAGATCCACGACTTCGCCTACCAGGACCGGTGGTCGATCATCCAGACCACGAACCGGGCGATGGGCGTGACCGACTACCGCATCCTGCTCGACGTCAATGCCCTGCAGATCCGCGGCGGCAACCTGGGCGCGATCGACCGGTGGTGGACCTTCAACCTGTTCACCGGGGCCGTCGAGCACCGGCTGGCCTCCGGGGCTAAGACCACCTTCACCGACGGCGGCGCGACCGAGTCGCCCAAGATGAGCATGATCGCCCCCGACGGCTGGGGTGCCATCCTGAAGTTCGTCACCTCCGGCGGCTACGCCTTCGAGGTCCGGAACATCTTCGACAACGGGTTCCTACCGGTCCGGGCCTCCGCCTTCGACATCAACTCCGACGCCCGCGGCAAGCACGACATCCGCGATGCACCCGTCGCCGACGCCCTGGCGCTGCTCGACCAGGTCAAGGGCCGCGTGTTCCGGCGCAAGCACTCCGGCGACCGGCCTGTGTTGAACGACAGCGGCGTGATGGTCGCCGTCATCGAGGAAGACGGGCCCGAAGAGATCGGCGTCCTGGCGCAGGAGATGCCGGAGTTCGTGCACTCGGGCGGCGAGGACGGCTCCGAGCTGAACATCAGCGTGCTGCGCTGGCTGCTGCTGCTCACCGCCGCCGTCCAGGAGCTCAACAAGAAGGGCGGCCCGAAGAAGTGAGCCTGCGAGCAGACGGCAAGTACCACTGCGACCGGTGCGGGGCCGACCTGGACAACGGCCGGGCGCAGATCGCCACGAAGATCACCGGCCGCGACCCCGACGACCCGTTCCGCCTCCGCCAGCTCGACCTCTGCGTCGAGGAGCGCGAGGGCGCCCCGTTCGGCTGCACCGGCAACGTCATGGGCGTCGAGTCCCTGGCCGACTACTACGAGACGAGGAACGCGTGACCACCGAGGACACCCCTGCTCCGCAGCCGATGAAGTTCGACTACGACGCGAACGAGGTCGTGAACCGCCTCCGCTCGCACCCGGTGGTCGCGCCCTACGTCGAGGGCGTCCTGAAAGACATCGCCCTCGAGCAGCTGCTCGCCCGGAACGCCGAACTCGAGGCCCAGGTTGCGAGCGCCGGCGTCCGGCCCTCCCCGCCTCCGGCTGGTCGAGCGCGCCCGGCCGCACCCGCGCGGACCCGCAAGAAGCCCAGCGCCAAGTAGCTCACCGCGCGCCCACCACCCGACCGCCGTCCGGCGGCCGGGCCACACCCATGCCCGGAGGTACGCCGTGTTCCTTCCGCTGCATCAGGACGCACCCGACGCCGAGGTGTCCACCCCGGCGGGCGTCGTGCGGAACCTCAGCGCCGACGAGTACGCCGCCAGCTACGCCGACGGGGAGCCGCACGCAATCCCCGACGACGTGCTCGCCGCGGCCGAGGCCGAGGCCGCGCGCATCGTGGCCGGCCGGGAGGGCTGACCGGTGAAGCTGCCGCTGAAGTGGATCCCGGCGAAGGCCTTCGGGGCGCTGTTCAAGCGCCCGGCGCCGGCGTTCGTCGTCGTGCACAGCACCGAGTCGGAGAACACGCCGGCGATCGCGGAGTCGCTGGCCGGCCCCAACTGGTTCGGAGGACCGAAGGCGGGCACGTCGACGCACAAGATCGTGGACCAGGACTCCATCTGCGAGGGCGTGAAGCGCGACCGGGTGGCCTACCACGCCGGCCCGGGCGGCAACAGCTACGGCATCGCGTACGAGTTCTGCGGCCGGGCCTCGTGGTCGGCGGCGAAGTGGCGGGAGCCCGCGCAGCTGCAGATGCTGCGCAACGCCGCCCCGCACATCGCCGACGACCTGATCGCGATCACCGGCTCGCTGGCCGCGGCCCGCTCGGCGGCGCGCTGGCTGTCGCTGGTCCAGGTCGCCCGCAACGAGCACGGCCTGTGCACGCACAACGACATCCGGCTGGCCAAGGGCGGCACCACCCACTCCGACCCTGGCGCGAACTTCCCCTACGCCGAGCTGCTGGCCTTCGTGCGCGCCGAGCTCGACGGCGGCACCCAGGCGCCCATCGCTCCGCCCCGCCCATCCCCGCCCATCCCCGTGGAGGACTTCGACATGTTCACGCAGATCGACCCCGGTCAGACCGTCCGCATCCCCGTCCCGTCGGGCCGCCAGTACCGCATCAACGTGGTCTCCGACTCCGTGATCGGGCAGACGGTCTACGGCAAGCAGGTGTCCCCCGGCCGCGCGGTCGGCCTGTTCGCCGGCCACCCGCTGGGCAAGGGCGAGAAGGAGTGGGAGCTGTTCGTCGGCGAGACCCACAACATCGAGATCCCCTGCTCGGCGACGTCGTTCGTCGAGGTGACCAACCGGGGCCGGCCCGACCCGGCGCAGGCGCGCCCGATCGCCGTCGCCCTGACGCCCGTCGTCAGCTGACGACCCGCTCTCCGTGACGGTGTCAGCGAGCACCCAGGCCAGCCCGGCAGTCCGGGTGATCACCGCCCGCGCCGTCGGGTTCGTCCTGGCCGGCGTCGCGCTCTTCGACGGCGCCGGCCTCGTCTACGGCGGTGACAGCGCGGTGCAGACGCCGAGCTGGGCGGTGTTCCGCGCCTTCCCCGGGCCCGAGGCGATGGGACTCATCTACATCGCGACCGCGCTCATCCTCGTCTACGCGCTGGCCCGGCCCGGGATTCTGCTGGCCTGGGTGCTGTCCGGCGGGTTCTGCCTGTACCTCGTCGTCGGCGGATCGTTCATCGCCTCGTGGGCCGTCACCGACGGGCAGATCGTGTGGCCGGCCCTGTCCAAGCCGTGGGGGCTCGCAGCGATCTGGCTGCTGGTCCTGCTGGCCAAGCCCATCTCCTTGCCTGCTCCGGAGGCATCCCAGCACGGACAGGAGTAGGCGTGCCCGTCGGGCCCATCCTCGCGGCCGCCGCAGCCACCGACAGCAACCTGGTGCCCCTGCTCATCACTCTCGGAGGGCTGCTGCTCGGTGGTGGTGGCGTGGGCGGCGTCCTCATCGCCCGGGCCCAGTCGAAGAACTACGTGCAGACCGGCTACCGCGACTTGACCGGCGCCTACAAGGAGGCGGCGGCCGCGTCCGAGCGCGAAGCCGCGGACGAGCGCGCCGCGAAGGAACGCGCGGAGTACCGGGCCGACCGGTGGCGGGCCTACTCGTGGGCTCTCCGCGACGAGATGGCGGCCGCCGGGGTCGTCTCCAAGGCCATCCCGCCCACCGACCACCCGAGTGAGACGTGATGAGCTGGCATCTGGACGAGCAACCCCCGATCCCCGACGACAGCATCCCCGTCGCGCCCGCCCACCGGCCGACCTGGTGGACGGTGCGCACCGTTCGGTACATCGCGTTCATGTGCGCCGGCCTGGCCGTCGCGCTCTCGCTGGTCTCGACGCTCGTGTCCTGGCGCAGCGCCGAGGCGGCCAACGCCCGCGCGGTGGAAGTCGAGCGCCGGCTCGCAGCCCTCGAGGAGTACGTGGCCGGCCGAGGCGAGTACCGCGACCGGGAGACCGAGCGGCTGCAGGGCGAGATCCGCGATGGCATCTGCGATCTGCTCGACCAGCTGCCGCCGTCCCCGCTGCTCGACGTCCCCCGAGGCAAGTACTCCTGTGGGCCGGGTGCTTCTCCGGGGCTCGGCACGCCGCAGCAGCCCACGGCAGCGACGCCGTCACCTCTAGATGCAGGGACGAGCGCGCCGTCGCCCGCCCGGGCGGCAGACGACCCCGAGGTGCCGTCGCCGACGCCGGCAGAGGCGCGCCCGTCGTCGCCCGCGGATCCGCTGCCGGGCCTTCCGCCCAGCTCGAGCCCGAGCCAGCCGCCCGCCCCACCAGCCGCACCCGAGCAGGCCCCCGGCCGGGGCCCGATCGGCGCCCTGCTCTGCGCACTCCCGCTGCTCTGCTGAGCCAGCGGCCCCAGGAGAGGACCACGATGGACAAGCTGAAGGCCGCCCTGAACCAGCTGCGCTACACCGAGCCGGCGCGGCTGCGCGCCTACTACGTGCAGATCGTGCTGCTGCTCGCCTCGCTGGGTCTCACCCTGCCCGGCGTCGTCGACCGCTGGGTCGGCGTCGGCCTCGCCGTCCTGGCGATCGCCGCGCCCTACTACCAGGGCCGGAAGACCCGCGCCGACGTCTGGTCCACGGCCACCGTCGACGACCTCGCGGTGATCGCCGCGCTGTTCCCCGGCCTGATCGACCGCGCCCGCCAGCTCCTTGGCACGGGCATGGCGCCGGCGAAGGTCATCACCGCGCTGGAGCGGGAGTCCCTGGCTGCCGACCCGGCCGGCCAGCACGCGGTCGACCGGTTCCAGTAGCCACCCGGCCCCGCGCTCCAGCCGGGCCCGTTCCACTGCCTGACTCGCCCCCGCCGTCACCGGCCCGCGGCGCTGCCCATCCCCACCCCCGAAGGGACCACGATGTCGATCGCGATCTACGAGGAAGTCGGCACCGGCCGGAAGCACTGGGCGGAGTCGACCTCGCCGACGACGAAGGCACTTCTCGCGACCGGCGCCTGGGTGCTGTTCGACAGCACCCCCGACACGCCCCCGCCGGCCAGCTCCTCCGACGCGCTGGGCCACGAGATGGCCGAGCGGGTGCCGGGCTTCGGCCCGTTCGCGCTCGCGCTCAGGGGGGCCTTCGGGCGGGTGGACGACGCGCTGAATCTGCGCCGCCTCGCTGACCTTGCCGCCTCGGACCGGCAGAAGTCGCTCGCAGCGGCCCGCGTCGCCTACGAGGACGCGCCCGTGTTCGTCGAGACGTGGGCCAACCTGTCGGGCTGGACGCTCGCGGCCACGCCGGGCCTTCAGATCAACGGCGGCAAGGTCTACGCCAATGGCAGCGCGGGGAGCTCGGGCGCGACCCGCGCCTGGCCGCTGGGCACCACCGGCACCGGTCGCGCCGTCATCAACTTCAACCGTGCTGGGGGCGGCGGCGGCGGCGTCATCATCGGCGTCAGCAAGGACGCCGCCGGGGCGGTCCCTGCCGTCGGGGCAGGCAACGCCAAGGGGATCTACCTGCGCAACGGCGGCAACGTGACGCAGTCGATGAACGAGGGCGCCGTAGCCGACCTCGGGCAAGGCGCGACCACCGACGGCCCGCACATCGTGACCGTCACCGTGGACGCCGCGTACATCTCCATCGTGGCCACGAAAGTGGACGGGTCGATCGAGCAGCGCGTGAAGTTCCCCCGCGCCGGGTTCAACATCCAGACGCTCTACATCTTCAACAGCGACACGAACCAGCTCACGGGCTCGTCCATCGGGGCACTGGGTGCGCGCCAGGCGACCGCGACCGTCGCTCCCCGCCTGGGTGTGGAGGGCGTCGCCCGGACCGTCGCCTGGACGTCCATCGGGAACACCGGCATCCGTGTCGCCCTGCCCGCTGGCTTCGACTCCCGCGTGCCCTCACCTGTCCTGCTGGCCTTCCACGGCAACGGCTCCGACGAGACGCACTTCGCCAGCAACGCCAACGGCAAGGCCGTGGCCGACGCCTTCCTCAACGCCGGGTACGTCGTCGTCTCCGCGGCCTACTCCCCAGGCGTCAGCACCTGGGGCGCGCAGCCCGGCCTGGACGCCTACGTCGACGCCTACCGCTACTTGCGCGACCGGTTCACCCTCGGCCCGGTCGTGCTCTACGGCAACAGCATGGGCGGCCTGGAATCCCTGCTGACCCTCGCCGAGCGCCGCATCCCCGGCATCGCCTGCTGGGTCGGAACCGTGCCCGGCACCAACCTGGCCGCCAGCCACGCCAACGCCGCCTTCACCGGCACCATCCGGACCGCCTACGGCATCGCCGGGGACGGCTCCGACTACACCGCCAAGACCTCCGGGCACGACCCCCAGCTCAAGCCGGGGTACGCCTTCCGTGGCCTCCCCATGTGGGTGCTCGTCGCCACCGACGACACCGCGATCGTCCCGGCCGACAACTGGAACCAGTTCGAGGCCGTCGTGCAGCCCTACGCGGCCGAGTACGTGCGGGTCAACGCCACTGGCGGGCACTCGACCGGCGCGATCGCCAGCAACACCGGGGCGATGGTCGCCTTCGCCAACAAGCACGTCTGATGTCCACGCGAACGCTGGTCTACCACTGCATGGGGTGGGCGTCTTGGGGGGCCATGCTCGGCATCACGGTGACGTCGCCGGGTCGGGGGGTGGCGGTGCTTCTGACGCTGGTAACGGCGCTGATGGTGCTGGCGGCACGAGACCTGCGGGCGGATCTGCGGTCGCAGCTTCCCTTGCCTCCCGCATCACTGTCTCGAGGATCTGCTCGAGCTGCTCTGGTGTCGCTCCCTCGTCCTGAGGCAGGGCCTGCAGGAGGAGTGTGAGCACCGTCGCGATCATCGCGACGAACGCGTAGAGCTCGCTCCTCTTGCGCGGGAAGAGATCCCAGAAACGCCGGATCGTGTCGTCCGTCGCCACCGCCGCGAGCTGCTCGGGCGTAGTCGCGCCGCTCTGCACCTGCATGACGTCGGTGAGCAACCCGGCCAGCTGCTGGCGCGGCAGCCGCGCCACCAGGCGGGCGCCCTCCTGGACGACTTCGAAATGCGTGATGTGCCTCCCCACGCCTTGATTCCGTCGGCCGCAGCTCGGGCAGACCCGCTGGTCCTCGGTGAAGGCGAACCGGATTTCCCCCTTGACCTCGTTGACCTCGGTGGTGATCCGGGCCCCGGTCTCGTAGGTCAGGCCGCACTGCGCGCAGGTCGCCTGGAGATCCTGGCTCTCCTTCTCGACCCAGCGCCCGGCGGCCCGGCGTGCGGCACGGTTCCGACTCCCCTTGCCCACGTCGGCCCCTTGCCTGGTCGGCCACGCCCCGGGTCCGTTGCAGCGGACGCCGGGGCCCCGTCGTCCGGACCCTAACCGCGACCCCCTCTGGGTGCAGATGACCCGCGACCGGTCGGTGTGCAGCCAGTCGCCGCTGGGGCGCTTCCGGCGGGCCCAGTACAGCCCTCTTGCTCGAAGAGCGAGTCGGGTGTACGGGCCACCAGTACACCCTCTAGAGTGGTGACCACTTGGGGAAAACCCCGGGAGTAGCTGTGGATAACCAGGGGGGCGCATGGCCGACGTCCAGGACGTCGCCGCGTACATCCTCCAGCGGCAGGGCTCGATGTCGGCGATGAAGCTGCAGAAGCTCGTCTACTACAGCCAGGCCTGGCACCTCGTGTGGGCTGAGGAGCCGCTGTTCGACGCCCCCATCGAGGCGTGGGCCAACGGCCCGGTCGTGCGGGACATCTTCCAGCAGCACCGTGGGAGGTTCACGCTGACGGCGCCCTGGGCGAAAGGTGACCCGCACCAGCTGAGCAAGGCCGAGCAGGGGACCATCGACGCTGTCCTCGACACCTACGGCGAGCTGTCCGGTCGCACGCTGAGTCAGCTCACGCACGACGAGGATCCGTGGCGAGCTGCTCGCGCGGGGCTCTCGTCTACGGATCGCAGCGATGACCCCATCGACCTCCAGGTGATGCAGGACTTCTACGCTGCCCTCGACGCGGACGAGAACGCTGTGCTGGTCCGTGACCTACCCCGCGGCATGTGAGCCCCCGCGGCCGACCCAAAGCGCCTGCAGGAGCCGGTAAGACGCGGGGGAACGAGCCTCGCGCACAGGCGAACCGGCTGGGGACGCTGGCGGGCTTCGCGCCGCGCGCACGTCCTCCTGCCGAACGGCAAGGCGGTCGGCCGAAGTTCTCCTGGGTCTGGGCCGACCATTCCTACGCCGGAGACTGGATCTGGTTCTCCGCTCCCGAGGCGCTGACTGTCCTGGACTTCATGCGGCAGATGGAAGGCCTGTCCTGGACCGAGATCGAGGCGCAGCAGGCCGGCGCGCGAAACCGACTCCGGAAGCACCACGCGCAGGCCATCGACACGCTGTGCGACGCGGCGCAGCGGCGGCTGGGAGAGCTCGGACACCTGGCCGAGGTTCTTCCTGACGAGCTCTTCCGGTTCCGGCTGAACGGCCCAGGACGCCTCTGGGGTCTGCGCGTGCCGGAGGACGACACGTTCTACGTCCTCTGGTGGGACGCGAACCACGCCGTGTACCCGACCGACAAGAGCTAAGCGTCGCCTGGGCAGCGCTCGCCCATCCCATCTGTCACTCCCTCGCCTGTGGACAGTTCAGAACCCGGGCCCGGACTTCTGCCACCCTGGACGTCGTCGGCGAGGTCACCTGCCGGCGGCTACGTCACCCCGCCACCCGCTCGGTCCGGTAGCCGGCCGGACGCAGCGCCACCGACACGGCCCCCGCCTCCCAGCCAGGGAAGCGGGGCCGTTCTGTCGTACCCCAGTCCCACACTGGGTGGCCTTCTTCGCGGGAGGCCCGCACCGGCCGGCTTGGTCACCGGCGACAGCAGAGAGCCTCACCCAGCCTTCGGGCCGGGTGGGGCTCTCCTCTGTCGTTCCAGGGGCCGTCAGCCCGCGCCCTGCGTGGCCAGGTAGATGAAACCGAGCACGGTCAGGATGACCCAGATGACGCCCAGGATGTGGAAGAACCGAGCGGCGCCGGCGATCTCCTTCAGGAGGAGCGTCTGTCGGATCATCTGCTCGTGCTGCTGGTGCAGCCAGTCCAGCTGCTCCTCGCGGAACTTCTCGGTGCGCTCCCGCTCCTGGTCCCATGCGCCTGCCACCGGTCAGCTCACGGCGGAGATGACGGAGACGCCCACGCCGATCAGCGCCACGACGAGGAAGAACATCAGGACGATGTTCATGTTCTCCAGCGCCTTCGTCTGTCGCTGGGCGTGCTCGAGCAGCGCCTGCTGCACGTCGACCTCATCCATGACCGCTCCCGTCCCCGTTGGGTGACGGCACCGTAGCGAATGAGAACTGCGCCTGGGCGCTCTGTCAGCCGGTGCAGACCGCCGTCATGTCGTCGATCGCTTCCTTGGCATCGTCCAGGACGTCCATGTCGACCGAGCCGCCGTCGTCTGCAGCCAGCTGTAGGTCGAACAGCACGTCGCGGACGTCCTTGGCGCTGTCCAGGAGCTCGGGGTCGTCGATGTACCCGGCAGAGTCGGGCTCGTCGTAGTTAGCGATGCGGGAGCTGAGCTCGCGCTCAGATCGGAGGACGGGCACCTGGGTGAAGGAGTAGGCGTCACCCTCCGATGAGAAGGCGCCGTCGTTCTCGATCAGCTCGTCGACCTCGCCGGACAGGTAGCCGATGGCCTCGTCTCCATCCATGACGATCTCGCACAACTCCTGGTCTCGGGACGACAAGTCGTCGCGTATCCCGCCGCCACATCCCACCAGCAGGACGGTCGAGGCGGCTAGGACGACGGGACCGACGGCAGTGCGGCGCATGAGCCGGGAACGTACCGGTTCCAGCGGACGGATCATCGGAGGGAAGCTCCCATCGCGCGCTCGAGCACGGCAACGTCGCCGGAGTCGGCGACCGGGAGGACGTGCAGGTAGCGCTCGGTGGTGGTGATGGACTCGTGGCCGAGGCGCTGCTGCACGCGGTGCACCGAGACCCCGTCGGCGATGAGCCAGCTGGCGTGGGTGTGTCGGAGGTCGTGGATCCGCGGCCGGCGGCGGAGGCCGCGCGCGACGGCTCGATCGAGCGCCGGCTGCCAGATGCGGTTGTAGAAGTTGGAGTGCCGCACGGGCCGTCCCCGGACGGTGGTGAACACCAGGTCGTCGAGCTGCTTGCCCATGACGTGACCAACGAAGCCGTCCACGGTCGAGGGGCCGAAGTCGATGCGGCGACGGGACTTCCTCGACTTGGGCGGGCCGAGGTAGTAGCCGCCCTGGCCGTCGTCCTTCCATGCCTGGGCGACGCGGAGCACGGCCGGCGATGCGAGGACGTCGACGTCGCTCACCCGCAGTGCGGTGGCTTCCCCCCAGCGCAGGCCCGTCCCGACGAGGACGGTGGCGAGGTCGCGTGGGAGGCCTTCGGGCAGGCAGTCGCGGAGGAGCTGCCACTCGGGGTGGGTGAGGCAGACCATCTCCTCGTGCTCGTCACGGTCGGTGCGGCCGACCTTGACGCGACGGAAGGGGTTGCGGCCCGCGTGGCCGTCGATGACGGCTGCCTCCTGGATGGCGCCGGCCTGGACGAGAAGCCGGCGGACGGTGGTCGCGGCGCGGGGGCCGGTGGGCCGGTCGAGCCCGCAGGAGGCGCAGCGAGCCTGCCCGGGCGGGGCGCCGGGCATGAGGTCGGTCGCGCTGCAGCGCTTGCACCGCCCGGCCAGCCAGGGGTGGGTGCCGGTCTCGAACCCGCGGACCCACTCTCGGACGAGGAGTTCGTCGATGGCCTCGAGCGGCCGGTCGAGGACGGGTGCCATGTGGAGCGCGAGGTCGCGCAGTAGGCGTGTGCGGTGGCCCTCGCCGATGCCGGTGAGGGCGGCGATGTGTCGTCGCCCGAACTCGACGAAGCCGACGCCGGCGGAAGGTCCGGGCGGCTGGATGGCTTGGGCGGGCGCCGCCGGCGCTTCGGCCGCGGGTGGAGTGGCTGTCCCGGGCGGCCAGGTGGGCTCGCGCCAGCCGTTGGCCACGAGGAGGCCTCGGAACGTGACGGCGTCGGCGTAGGCGGCGAACTGCCGGCGCCGCCGGCTGCCGTCCTGGCGCCAGCGCACGCTGAAGACCTTGGTCTTCCCGTCCGAGAGGAGGCGGCGCTCGATGCCGTCACCGGCCACGGCTTGCGTCCGCTTCGTCCACGGCGGTCGAGACGCACCGGTCGTGGTGGCTGACGAGGACGAGCCGGTTGCGATCGAACCGCCGGGTGCCGGTGTGGCGAGGCACGACGAGCCCGCAGCCGGGGCATCCCTGCGTCCAGACGGCGTACTCGCCGAGGGTGGCCTCGAGGCAGTGGCAGTCGTCGGGCTGGTCGTGGTGGTGGCCGATGCAGCGGTCGTCAGGGCATCCGCAGGAGTCTCCGCGCCAGACCCCGTCGTCGAACCAGTAGCGGACGTACCCGGCGATGGTCACCGGGCCGCCGAACCACCAGCGGATCACGTCGCGAGCGCGGTGAGAGAGGTTGCCGTACTGCACCGGGGTGCTCGCCGCCCGCTTCACCTGCGTCGCTGTGGTCGCCATAAGGCAGAAGCGTCGCACTGGTCTACTGAGCTGTCCAGTCCCCTACTCGTCGCCGGTGGACCCTTGGTGGACCCTCGCCCCCGTAGACTCCACTTGCCGCGATCGTCTGTGCAGGTCAGCGGCGCGGGGGCGGTAGCTCAGCTGGTCAGAGCATGGGACTCATAATCCCTGGGTCGTGGGTTCGAGCCCCACCCGCCCCACCGGGTGCCGGCGCGGTCGATGGCACGAACGTCCCCGTCACCGGTAGGACGCGCGCCATTCATCCCGGTGCGGCACTGTCGGCCCATGACGACGCACCCGAGCGCTGCCGGGCCCGCGGCGACTGTCTACTCCGCGGACGGCCCCGAGCTGGACCTGCGCCGGTGGGCGGCGGCCGACCACCTGGCGGTCGGTGAGCGGGCCGCCGCGGTCCGGGCAGGTGCCGCGGCACGGTCGGTGCACTCAGGAGTCGACGTCTCCCTGTCCGGTGCGCGCGTGCGCACGCGTGAGGAGCTGCAGATCGCGTCGGGGCAGGCGCTCGTCCGTGCCGCTGCCGATCCCCCACGCCCCGGGACCACGCCCTGAGCCGACCAGCTCGGGGCCGGGCTCCGCACCGACCGCGCATCCGCCGGCGTGGTTCGTCCCGAAGAGTTCTGTCCTGACGTCGAAAGGTTCTCTGGTGAGCAGAAGCGTGCAGCAGTGGTGACGGCGGGGTCCTCCGCCGCGCCTCCCATCGAGTTCGAGCAGGTGACCAAGAGGTTCGGGAAGCGCACCGTGCTCTCCGACCTGTCCTTCAGCGTCCCGGAGGGAACCGTCGTCGGGATGCTCGGCCCGAACGGCTCCGGCAAGTCCACGGCCATGCGCGTGCTGCTGGGCCTGTACTCCGCGACGTCGGGCCGTGCCCGCGTGCTCGGCAAGGCCAAGGGCGACCGCGGCTTCGCCGACGCCGTGAAGCGCGTGGGCACGATCATCGAGGCCCCGCCGCTGTACAAGCGGCTCAGCCCGATCGACAACCTACGGATCCGGGTGGCCGCCACCGGGTACTCCGCCGACGATGCCGAGGTCCGGGGCCTGCTGAACCGCGTCGGGCTCGCCGGCCGGCTCGACGACCCGGTGGGCGACTTCTCCCTCGGCATGCGGCAGCGCGTCGGTATCGCCCTGGCCCTCGTCGGTGACCCGAAGATCGTGGTGCTGGACGAGCCCACCAACGGGCTCGACCCGGCCGGCTCCGTCGAGATCCGCAACCTCATCAAGGAACTGCCTGGACGCGGCATCACCACCCTGGTGTGCACCCACCGGCTCACCGAGATCGAGTCGACCTGCGACTACGCCGTCCTCATGCAGAAGGGCCATCTCGTCGCGCAGGGCACCCTGGACGAGATCCGGTCCAGGTCCACGGTCGGCGGCCACCGGATCCAGGTCGCGCCGGACTCGCTCGAGCGTGCGGTCGCCACCCTCACCGGACTCGGCCTGGGGCAGGTCTCCGTCGACGACGGCGACATCGTCCTGGCGCGGACGGTGGACGACCCCGCCGAGCTGACCCGCGCGCTCGCGCAGCAGGGCATCTACCTCCGGGGACTGCAGAACCAGCACGCCAGCCTCGAGGAGGCCTTCCTCGAGATCACCGGCGGCGACCACGCCGAGAGCGAGGCCGGCTCGTGAACGCGGAGTTCCTGAAGCTGCGGCTGCTGAGCCTCCCGCGCTGGACGGCGGTCGCAGTCCTCGCCGGTGTCGTGGTGACCGGCGCGATGCTCGACGTCTTCCCCCGCGACGACGGGGCCGGCTTCATCAGCGTGATGAGCACCGTGACCAGCCTGCTCACCGAGGTCGCGGCCATCGTCCTGGGTTCGTGGGCCGCGACGCTGGAGTTCGGGTCCGGGACGCTGCAGCGCACGCTGACCGCCCAGGCCGACCGGACCCGCGTGCTCCTCGCGAAGCTGACGGTCCTCGTCCTCGCCGTCGCCGCGCTCGCCCTTGCCGCCGCGGCCGCAGCCGGCGGCCTCGTCGACGTCGTGACGAGGCAGCAGGGCATCGACCTCGACCGGGGTGACCTCGCGCAGGTCCTGCTCGCCAACGTGCCGGCGGCGATCACGGTGTCGGTCATCGCCTTCGGGCTGGGCCTGCTGACCCGTTCGATCGGCGGCGCCCTCACCGTGACGCTGACCTTCGTGCTGGTCCTGCCCGGGATCCTGGTCCTCGTGCCCGACGTCAGCCGCTACGTGTACGCGACGTTCGAGGGCGACATGACCACCCGCCTGGCCGGCGACGTCGCGCCCGGCGCCGAGGTCCACTCGCTGCCGGTGGCGGTCCTCGGCGTCCTCGTGTGGGCCGTCGTCCTGCTCGTGCCCGGGTGGCTGCGCTTCCTGCGCGACGACCTCAAGTAGGCGGTGGGGCGCGACGGCGGGCTCGAGCGGGAGGACCGCCTCGAGCCCGCCGTCCGCTCAGCGCGAGCCGAGCCAGCAGCGGGCCGTCTGCAGGTCCTGCTGCCGCTGGACGCACCCGGTGACGACCGTGTCGCTCGCATCGAACATCAACCGCACCTGCGGCTCGTAGAGCTGCACGAAGAGGTCGGCCGGCACCTCCAGGACCTCCGAGCTCATCGGCCCGTCGGGTCCGGCGAACCACCGGCGGACGACCCCGGCGCTCTCCAGGACGAACAGCTGGCCCGCCGAACCTCGCGTTGTCGGTTCGGGCGCCGTCGCCAGGTCGAGGTACCTCCGGTACGGCCCTCTCTCCACCCACCCGGAGCCGGACGACCACACCGGACTCGGGTCGGAGCCCCCGCCCGCCTGGACGCCACCACCCGTGCAGGACTGCCAGTAGATCTCGTCGTAGGTCAGGCCTCGACGGGAGTCCGGCACCGGCACCCACGTGTCGTCCACCAACCGCTGGATCTCCACGTCGAACACCGGACCGGGGCCAAAGGCTGGGATGAAGATCTCGTCGGCGAAGTAGTCCTCGTCGACCACCACGAGCGCGTGGAGCCCGTCGGCCAGCATGCAGGTGACCGCACCCGGCGTCGCCGTCTCGGCGGTCGTGGTCCGCCCGGTCGTGAGGTCGTACCCGATCAGCTGCCCACCGGTGTAGACCCGGACGACGTCGTCCTGGAGGCCGAGCAGGTCGCTCCCGCGGCCCTCGCCGCTGCCGTCGAGTCCGCCGAACTCGCGGGCGAACTCCCCCTCGGCGACCGTCGCGCCCGCGGCGTCCACGGCCAGCACCTTCACCGCTGTCTCCTCGCACTCCTCGGCGGCACAGGCGAGGCGCGTGACAACGACGCCGTCCCCGTAGGGCGCCAGGGCGAAGGACTGACCGCGCAGGCGGACGACGTCGGTGGACCGGCCGGTGTGATCGACCCGCGACAGCGCAGCGCCGGCGTCGTCCGACCTCAGGACCCACGCCTGGCCGTCCCCCGCGACGAGGCCCAGCGGCGACTCGACGTCGAAGGTCGCCGCGAACTCACTCGGCGCACCGGGTGCGGTCGCCGGTTCCTCCGCATCACTCGCGCCCGCCGTGCACCCCACCATCAGGGCGAGCGCACCGGCGATGGCACTCAGCCCCACCCACCGGGGGCCGGCGCTCCTCACGGCGAGCTGATCCAGCACTGGGCAACGGGCCACTCGTGCTGGATGCAGCCCACGACGACCGTGGGGCTCTTGTCGAAGAACAAGCCACGAGTGCCGTCGAACGGCTGGAAGAAGATGTCCGCAGGTACGTCGATCGTCTCGTCGGGCACGAGCCCGACGTACCGGCGGATGACCCCATCGCTCTCGAGCACGAACACCTGGTCGTCCTGACCGGCCGCGACGGGCTCGGGCGCGACGTCCAGGCTCGGTGGCCGCCGGTACTGGTCCAGGTCCAGGTTCCGGGACGGCGACGGGCGCCAGTCCTCCCCCTGGTCCTGCGGACGGCCGGAGGTCGTCTCCCCCGTGCTCGCGTCCCAGGACACGAACCTCTCGTCGGTGAACGGCAGGATGTCGGAGGTCTCCAGCCAGACCACGTCCCCGTCCACCCCGAGGATGTCGACCGAGTCGCAGGTGCCCGACTCGCAGTAGGGAGCCCCCTCCCTCCGCGCGATCTCCTCCTCGGCCACGGTCTCCCCTGCCCGGTCCAGCACCCGGACCTCGGCCACGGTGTCCTGGCAGTCGTCGCCGTCGCACCTGACGCGCGCCACGACGACGCCGTCGCCATAGGACGCCAGCTCGTGCCGCTGACCCGTCAGCCGCGCGACCTCGGTCAGCTCCCCGGTGTGGTCGAGCCGGAGGACCGAGGCGCCGCCGTCCTCCTCGGACAGGATCCACGCCGCGCCGTCCCCGGCCACGACCTGCATCGCCCGGTCGACCTCCGCCGTCGCCGCGAACTCCGCCGGTGGGCCGGGGGCCACCGAGGCGTCGCCATCGGCGTCACCCCCGCACGCCGGCACCAGGGCGATCACGCACGCGGAGAACCCCAGCACGAGCCTGTGTCCACCTGGACGGGACATCTGACCTCCGTACGTGTGGGGGGAGAGTTGTACCGCACTCCCCGCCCCGCGGACGCTCCGACGAGGATGTGCGGCATGCCGTCCGACATCGTTCTCCCCGCCCGCGTGCAGGCGGTGCTCGACATCCCGCTGCACCGGTTCCTGGGGATGCAGCTCCGCGATGCCGCCGATCCCTCCGCGGGCATCTGGTTCCCGGTCGACCAGCCGGCGCAGAACCAGGTCGGGGTCCTGCACGGCGGCGTGATCTACACGCTGATGGACGTCGCCGCGTTCCTCGCCCTGCTGCCGTCGCTGTCCGACGAGGAGCACGCGGTGACCCACGACCTGACGGTCTCGCTGATGCGGCCCGTGCGGGCCGGTGCGCGGGTCGACCTCACCGGCACCGTGCTGCGCCGCGGCCGCTCGGTCGCGTTCCTGCGCGCCGAGGCCAGCGTCGACGGCGAGGTCGTCGCCGCCGCCCAGGTCACCAAGAGCGTCGTCCGGGCAGGCTGATCACCACAGCGACATCGACCGGCGGAAGATGCCGGCGATGTCGTCCTCGGTGACCTCCTTCGGGCAGGTCGCCAGCAGCCGCTGCTGCTTCATCGTGCCCTCGACCAGGTCGGGGATGTCCCCCTCGTCGAACCCGACGGCACCGACCCCGTTGGGGATGTCGATGTCGCGCATCAGGTCGGCGAGCACGGTCGGCAGGAACTCCGCGGGCTCCGTCGGCTGGCCGGCGTTCGGGGCCAGCAGCTGCGCCACCCGCACGTGCCGCTCCGGCGAGGCGTCGAAGGTGAACCGGAAGGCCTCCGGCGCGGTCAGGGCCACCGACATCCCGTGCGGCACCATCGCCTCACCGGGCGGGTAGTCCTTGGGGTGGAACTCCTTCACCTGCCCGGCGATCGGATAGGCGTTGGCGTGCGGGATGTGCACCCCGGCGTTGCCGAAGCCCATGCCGGCGAAGGTCGCGGCCATCGCCATGTCCGCCCGCGCCTGCTCGTCGTCCCCGTGCCGCACCGCCCGGCGGAACGAGCCGGCCAGCAGCGACAGCGCCTTCTCCGACCACATGTCCGAGATCGGGTTGGAGCCGCAGTACGGCACCCGCTGGTCGGGCGTCTTGTGCTCGTAGGTCGTGTACCAGCGCGCGGTGTAGCTCTCCAGGGCGTGGCAGAGGATGTCCATGCCCGAGGCGGCGGTCACCCCCGGCGGCTGGGTGAGAGTGAGCACCGGGTCGATCACCGCGAGGGTCGGCCGCAGCCGGGCGTGGCTGATCCCGGTCTTCACCCGCGCCGAGATCACGTCCATCACGCAGATCGTCGTGCTCTCCGCACCGGTGCCCGTCGTGGTCGGGACGGCGACCAGCGGCTTGAGCGCGTTGGGCGGCGCCTGCCCCTTGCCGACCGGCACGTTGACGTAGTCCATGAGCTCGCCGGGGTTCGTGGTGAGCAGGTTGATCGCCTTGGCGGTGTCGATGCTCGATCCCCCGCCGACCGCGACGAAGGCGTCCCACGGCCCGGTCGAGCGGGCCTCCTCGATCGCCGCGATCAGGCTCTGGTCGGTCGGTTCGACGTGCACGCCGTCGAACACCCGCGCCTCGATGCCGAACTGCGCCATCTGCTCGGCGACCCGCTGCGGGATGCCGGTGGCCGACAGCCCGGGGTCGGTGACCACCAGCACGCGCTCCACCCCGTAGCGGCTGAGGTCGAAGCCGATCTCGTCCGAGGCGCCCTTCCCGAACTTCAGCTGGGGAGCGCCGTACGTGAAGACGGACTCGGGATCGGCAGGCTGCAACGTGCTCATGGCGGACCCTCTCGGCGTCGGCGGGTGCGGAGCGCTGCACCGAATGTGGCAGATGGTTGTGATCGGCACCACACCGGCGAATAGTCCGGGTCGACCCGCCCACCCACTCCCGGAGGCCCCCGTGACCGACTCGACCCCGACTGCTCCCGCCCTCACCGAGCTGCTGAAGGACGCCCCGACGAACTGGGGCAAGTGGGGCGACGACGACGAGGTCGGCTCGCTGAACTACCTCGGCGCCGAGCAGGTGCTCGCCGCCGTCCGCCTGGTCAGCGCGGGCAAGGTGTTCACCCTCCAGCGGCTCATCGGCGACCCGAAGGGCGACCCCGTGTGGCCCGGGCGCACGCCCGCCGTCCGCACCCAGGTCCTCGACGAGAGCGACTGGGACGAGGGCGGCAAGGGCGCGGCGTTCCCAGGCGGCCTGCACTACGCCGACGACAAGATCGACGCCTACCTGCAGGGCTCCACGCAGTACGACGCGCTGGGCCACCTCTGGTACGACGGCAAGATCTGGAACGGCTTCGACGCCCGCACCACCGTCGGCGGCCTGGAGAAGGCGAGCGTGCTGCCGATCGCCGAGCGCGGCATCGTCGGCCGGGCGGTGCTGCTCGACATGGCGCGGTTCCGCGGCAAGGAGACCCTCGACAAGGGCGAGACCTTCACCCACGAGGACCTGCAGGAGTGCGCACGCGCCCAGGGCGTGGAGCTCCGGAAGTGGGACATCCTGGTCATCCGCACCAACTTCCTGCAGCAGTTCCACGAGCAGGGCGACGCGTTCTACGAGGGCTTCAACGAGCCCGGCCTGGTCTACAGCCCCGAGCTGGTGCAGTGGTTCCAGGACATGGAGATCCCCAATCTGGTCACCGACACCATCGCCAACGAGGTCACCTTCGACCCGAACAACGGCGTCGCCCTGGTCCTGCACAGCGCCCTCATGCGCAACCTCGGCGTGACCCTCACCGAGATCGCCGACCTCGAGAAGCTGGCCGCCGACTGCGCCGAGGACAAGCGGTACGAGTTCCTCTACGTCGCCGCCCCGCTCAAGGTGGCCAAGGCCGCCGGCACCCCGGTCAACCCCGTCGTCATCAAGTAGGCGCCCGGTGAGCGACTACGACCAGCGGCCCTGGCTGGCGCTCTACGGCGACCAGCCGGCCGACTACGACATCGAGTTCGACGACGCCCTCGACATGTTCCGCGCCGGGGTGGCGAAGGATCCCTCCGCGGTCGCGCTGCGGTACTTCGACGGCGTCCTCACCCGGCAGGAGCTGGACGAGCTCAGCGACGGGCTCGCCGCGGGGCTGCTCGCCTCCGGCTTCGCCCCGGGCGACCGGCTGGCGGTCTACCTGCAGAACGTGCCGCAGTTCGTCATCTCCATGGTGGCGGCCTGGAAGGCCGGCGGCGTCATGGTGTCGATCAACCCGATGAGCCGGGTGCGCGAGCTGTCCTACCTGCTCAAGGACTCCGGCGCGACGGTGCTGGTCTCCCTGGAGTCGCTGTACGGGGAGGTCGCGCAGGAGGTCGTCGGGGACACCGACGTGCGGCTGGTGCTCACCACCAGCGAGCTGGAGTTCCAGACGAGGCACGACGAGCGGCTGTTCGCCGGCGCCGTCCGGCAGCGGCACGAGGGGACGACGGACTTCAGCGAGTTCGTCGCCCAGCACCGCGGGACGACGCCGCCGCCGGTCGACCTCGGCCCCGACGACGTCGCGTTCCTGACCTACACCTCGGGCACGACCGGGGTGCCCAAGGGCGCGATGAACACCCACCGGAACGTCGTCTTCACCGCCCAGGTCTACCGCGACTGGGTGCACGCCGGCCGGGACGGCGCCATCTTCGGCGTCGCCCCGCTGTTCCACATCACCGGGCTGATCGGCCACGTCGCGGTGAGCATGCTGACCCCCGCACCGCTGGTGCTCGCCTACCGGTTCGAGCCTCAGGTGGTGCTCGACGCCTTCGTCGAGCACCGGCCGGCCTTCACCATCGGTGCGATCACCGCGTTCAGCGCGCTGCTCAACGCGCCGGGGTTCACGAAGGACCACTTCGCCTCGTTCACCTCGATCTACTCCGGCGGCGCGGCCATCTCGCCGACGGCCGAGAAGGGGTTCCTGGAGGCGACGGGCAAGCAGGTGCACAACGCCTACGGGCTGACCGAGACGACCTCGCCCATGACGGTCACGCCGTTCGGCTCCGCCTCGCCGGTCGATCCGACGTCCGGTGCGCTGTCGGTGGGCGTGCCGGCGCCGAACACGATCGTCCGCATCCAGGACGACGACGGCAACGACCTGCCCCTGGGCGAGATCGGGGAGATCGTGGCCGACGGGCCGCAGGTGGTCGCCGGCTACTGGGGCAAGCCGGACGAGACGGCGGCGAACCTGCCCGGCGGGGCGCTGAAGAGCGGTGACGTGGGCTTCATGAACCCCGACGGCTGGGTGTTCATCGTCGACCGCAAGAAGGACATGATCAACGCGTCGGGCTACAAGGTGTGGCCACGCGAGGTCGAGGACGTCCTCGCCGAGCACCCCGGCGTCCGGGAGGCGGCGGTCGTCGGCGTCCCCGACGAGAAGCGCGGCGAGACCGTGAAGGCGTTCGTCAGCCTGAAGCCCGGCGCGACGGTCACCGCCGACGAGCTGATCGCGCACTGCAAGGAGCGGATGGCCGCCTACAAGTACCCGCGCAGCGTCGTCCTCGTCGACGAACTGCCCAAGACGGTGACCGGCAAGATCCTCCGCCGCGAACTGCGCGACGGCTGACGCCCGGCTCAGCTGCCGTCGTCCTCGGGGGCGGCGTCGGGCTCGGCGGGCCGGTCTGCCCGGAGCTCGCGCCGGTCAGCGGCGCGGATGGCCAGGCCGATCAGGACGCCGACCGCCGCGGCGAGCACCACCCAGGCGACGGCCACCCACACCCACCACGACACGACTCCCCCACGATGCTTCCCGCCCCCGTGGTTCCGCTCCGGCCCTTTCGCTCCTGACCTTCCGAAGGGTCCATCGTGGCGGGCCTGGGTAGCAAGGAGCCATGAGCGCTGACACCGGACCCCAGACCCACGTCGTCGGTGGCCGGTACTCGCTCGAGCAGGTGCTCGGCCAGGGCGGCATGGGCACCGTGTGGCTGGCGACCGACCTCGTCCTCGAGCGCCAGGTGGCGGTCAAGGAGGTCACCTTCCCGTTGCACGTGACCGAGCAGGAGCGCGCCGTCCTGCGCGAGCGCACGATGCGGGAGGCCCGGGCCGCCGGGCAGCTGGACCACCCGCACGTCACCACGGTCTACGACGTGGTGGAGGAGGGCGGCAAGCCCTGGCTGGTGATGAAGCACGTGTCCGCCCGCAGCCTGCAGGAGGTCATCGAGGCGCGCGGGCCGCTGCCGCCGGTCGACGTGGCCCGCATCGGGTTGCACGTCCTCGAGGCCCTGGAGGCGGCGCACGCCCTCGGCATCGTGCACCGCGACGTGAAGCCGGCCAACGTCCTCGTGGGCCCCGACGGCTCCGGCTGCCTCACCGACTTCGGCATCGCGACCACCACCGGTGACTCCAGCCTGACGACGCAGGGAGCGCTGATCGGCTCGCCGTCCTACATGGCGCCGGAGCGTGCGCACGGCGACGAGCCGCGTCCCCCCGTCGACCTCTGGTCGCTGGGCGCGACACTCTATGCGGCCGTGGAGGGTCGCCCACCGTTCGACGCCGGTGACTCGATGGCCACGCTGATGAGCGTCGTGTCGGAGCACCCGGCCCCGATGCTGCGCGCCGGACCGCTCGAGCCGGTGCTGCGCGGCCTGCTCACGAAGGATCCGGCCCAGCGCACCACGGCAGCTGCCGCCCGGGCCCAGCTCGCGACGGTCGCGGCCGGGCGGGCACCGACCCGGGCGTCCGCCTCGGCGCCGCCACCCCCGCCC
>JBEPZM010000010.1:23807-27084 GCA_041640835.1 Blastococcus sp. | reverse complement strand
GTCGCCGAAACGGGCGTTGAACTCGACCACCCGGACGCCCCGGGAGGTGAGCGCCAGGCCCGCGTAGAGCAGGCCGCTGAACGGCTCGCCGCGGCGGGCCATCTCGTCGACGGTCGGCTGCAGCACGGTCGCCAGCACCTCGTCGACCAGGCCGGCCGGCGCCCACGGCAGCGGCGCGTAGGCACCCATGCCCCCGGTGTTCGGCCCGCCGTCGCCGTCGTCGCGCCGCTTGAAGTCCTGGGCGGGCACGAGCGGCAGCACCGTGGTCCCGTCGGTGACGGCGAACAGCGACACCTCGGGGCCGTCGAGGTACTCCTCGACCAGCACCGCGCCCCCGGCGTCGAGCACCGCGCGCCCGTGGGCGACGGCGGCGTCCCGGTCCGGCGTGACCAGCACGCCCTTGCCGGCCGCCAGGCCGTCGTCCTTCACCACGTAGGGCGCCCCGCCGGTGAGGGCGGCGACCTCGTCGAGCGCGGTCTCCAGCTCGGCGGCGCCGCCGACCGGCCAGGCCTGCGCGGTCGGCACCCCGGCCGAGGTCATGACGTGCTTGGCGAAGGACTTGCTGCCCTCCAGCTGCGCGGCCTGCTCGGACGGGCCGAAGCAGGCGATGCCGGCGTCCCGGACGGCGTCGGCCGCGCCGGCGACCAGGGGCACCTCCGGGCCGACGACGACGAGGTCGGCCCGCCACGACCGGGCCAGGGCCGCGATCGCGTCCGGGTCGCGGACGTCGAGCGGGAAAGGCTCGGCCAGCGCGCGGGTGCCCGCGTTGCCCGGCGCGCAGGCCAGCGCCTCGACGGCGGGGTCGGACGTCAGAGCCACGCACAGGGCGTGCTCCCGGGCACCGGAGCCGATCACGAGCACGCGCACGGGGCGAACGCTACCGACGGGACGTCACCGCGACCTGATCGGCTGGTCGCGCAGCGAGCGGTGCAGCGCCCGCAGGCGGGCCCGCTCCTCGGCGCGGGCCCGGGCGTCGACGCGCAGGAGCTGGCGGTGCGCCTCGGCCTGCAGCTTCCGCCAGCCGGCGAACCGCGCCGGGTCGAGGCGACCGTCGTCGAGGGCCGCGGCGACCGCGCAGCCGGGCTCGGTGCGGTGCGCGCAGTCCCGGAACCGGCAGTCCTCCGCGAGCTCGGTGACGTCGGCGAACGCCGCGGCCACGCCGTCCGCGTCGTCGTAGAGGGCCAGTTCCCGCATCCCGGGGGTGTCGACGAGCAGCGCGCCGCCGGGGAGCAGGTGCAGCTCGCGGGCCGTGGTGGTGTGCCGCCCTCGCCCGTCCTCGCGGATCTCCCGGGTGGCGGCCAGCTCCCGGCCGGCCAGCGCGTTGGCGAGGCTGGACTTCCCGACCCCCGACGGCCCCACCATGGCCGCGGTGCACCCGGGCGCCAGCAGCGCGCGGACGGCGTCCAGCCCCTCCCCCGTCACGGCGCTCACCGCCAGCACGTCGACGCCGAGCGCGTCCTCGGCCACCTGGGCCACCGCCGCGCCGACGTCGTCGCAGAGATCGGCCTTGGTCAGGACGACGACCGGCGTCGCGCCGCTGCTCCAGGCCACCGCCAGGTAGCGCTCCACCCGGCGCAGCCGCGACGGCCCGGCGAGCGCGTCCACCACCAGGACGACGTCGACGTTGGCGGCGACGACCTGGGCGGCCGACGTGCGACCGGCGACCGTGCGCGTGAACGCGCTGCGGCGCGGGAGCACGGCGACGGCGAGTTCGTTGCGCAGCGCCACCCAGTCCCCCACCGCGGGGCCACCCAGCGCCGGATCGGCGTAGAGGCCGGCCCCGAGGTGCACGCGCCGCTCGCCGTCGCCGGTGAGCACGCCCAGCCGCCCGCGGTCGACCCGCGCCACGCGCGCCGGCACCGTCCCGGCGGGCAACTGCCCGGCGAGCTCGGGGCGCCAGCCGAGCGACGGGAGTGAGGTCACGCCGACCATGGTGGGCGGCCGCCGGGTGGGGTGTCATCCGATTTCCGGGGCCGCACCGGAGGGGCGGGAGACCACCCGCGGGGCGTGCGGGATCGGCGTGACGACCGGGATCCGGCGGTCGCCACGCCTTCACGTCATCCCAGGACGAGATCTGCGTCACTACGGGTATGCACCTCCCCTGGTCAGCGCGCTGTGCGTCCAGTCGTGCGCAACACGTTCCCCGCAGTTCGCCCTCCAGCCACCTCCGTGAGGTGGCATGGAACCCATGCACGCGACCGAGTCGCTGGCCATGCCGCCCGTGACCCGCCTTCCCCGTCCCGCTGTCATCGGGCACCGTGGTGCCCCCGCCTACCGGCCCGAGCACACGACCGCGAGCTTCGAGCTCGCGATCGACCAGGGTGCCGACCTCATCGAGCCCGACGTCGTGGTCAGCCGCGACGGCGTCCTGGTCGTCCGGCACGAGAGCGAGCTGTCGCTCTCCACCGACGTCGCCGACCACCCCGAGTTCGCCGACCGCCGCACCACCCGCGAGGTGTACGGGAAGCCGGTCACCGGCTGGTTCACCGAGGACTTCACCCTCGCCGAGCTGCGCACCCTCGGGGCGGTCGAGCGGATGCCGGAGCTGCGTCCGCTGAACACCGCCTACGACGGCTCCTTCGGCATCCTCACCCTCGCCGAGGTCGTCGAGCTGGCCGTCCGCCGTTCGACGCCGGAGCGGACCATCCAGGTGCTGATCGAGCTCAAGACGGTCACCTGGCCCGACGGCGACGGCCCCACCCTGGCGGAGCTGACCGCCGAGGAGCTGCGCCGGCTGGGCGTCGCGGACGTCACCGGCCCCGTGCTGGTGCAGGCCTTCGACCCCCGGCTGCTGCGCGACCTGCGGGCGCTGCTCGGCGAGCGGGGCCCGCGGCTGATCCAGCTGGTCGCGGACACCCCCCGGTTCGACCAGATGGTCACCCGCGCCGGGCTGCGCGAGATCTCCACCTACGCCCAGGGCATCGCGCCGAGCCGGGAACGGATCCTCGCCGACGCCGCGACGACCGGGGGCGCCCGCTGCCCGCTGGTCGAGGAGGCCCACCGCGCCGCGCTGTCGGTGTTCTGCTGGACGCTGCGGGCGGAGAACGTGTTCCTGCCCGAGGCCCTGCGTCGCGGCAGCGAGCCCGGCGCCCTCGGGGACGCCTTCGCCGAGGCGCGGCACCTGCTGGACCTCGGGCTCGACGGGCTGATCACCGACTCGCCCGACCACGCAGTCACCGCGCTGCGCACCCGCAGCCGCCAGGCCGCCGTCGCCTGACGGCGGCCGTCACCCGGGCCACGACGACACGAGGCGGCCGGAGGAGCGCTGAGCTCCTCC
>JBEPZM010000010.1:0-23797 GCA_041640835.1 Blastococcus sp. | reverse complement strand
GCTCGCGCCGAGGACGCCGGCGCCCGCGGTCACCAGACCGGCGCCGAGCGCCAGCCAGGTCACCGACTCGAACCCGGTGTTCGCCAGGCGCACGCCCGCGACCGAGGCGGGGGTGCCGGCAACCGGCAGGGCTCCGGCCGCCACCGGCTGAGCGCCCGTGGTCGAGCCACCTCCGGCGACCGGGGACGCCGGGACGCTGCCCTCCTCGGCCACCGCGGAGACGTACCCGAGCGTGCCCGAGGCGGTCACGGTGATCCAGACCATGCTCGACATCGCCGATCCGTCCGGTGCGATGCCACTGAGGATGATCTGGTGCTTCCCCGGCTCGACCGAGGCCGGCAGGCTGCTGAGCAGCCAGAAGTTGCCGTCGGCGTCGGTGGTGCCGGTGGCCAGGACGACCGGCGTCGAGTGCAGCTCGGCGGTCCAGGCGGAGTTGGGCTTGAGGCCGCCACCGGTCAGCTGGAGCGGCGCCGAGGCGACCGGGTCACCGGTACCGAACATCGGCTGCACGTCGAGCCCGGTGCCGGCGATCACCGGCAGCGCCCGGACGTTGTCCACGTACAGGCGCGCGCCCGCGGCGCCGCCCCAGGACTGGTCGTAGGTGCCGGCGACGAAGACGAAGCGGTACGTGCCCGCGGCGGGCAGCGCGACCGACGAGGTCTGCCAGTCGCTCTGCTGGCCCGTGGCGTCGAGCACCTCGGTCTGGGCGCAGGTCTGGGTGTTCAGCGCGTAGCCGAGGACGTGGAAGTCGTCCGAGGCCCCGAAGGCTGCCCAGTCGAGCTTGATGGTGCGGGGACCGGCCGTGGTGAACGGTTCACTGACGGCTGCGGGCCCGTGCGCGACGTAGCCCTCGTCCCCGGCGCTCAGGTTGCTGGAGAGGCGGAGTGCCTGCGACGTGGGCCACGGGCTCAGCTCCGGCTCGGCGCTGCTCATCCGTCCGAACTCGAACCCGCCGTCGTCGTTGGCCGGGTCGACGATCTCCGCCGTGAAGGTCGGCTCTCCGTCCCAGTAGTCGAGGTCGGTGACCGGCGGGACGCCGTCCGCCCGCACCGAGGGGTCGGGGACCGAGGCGTAGAGCGGGTAGACGTCCTCGTAGAAGGCCTCGGAGAACATCCAGTCGCCCATCTGGTCGATCTCGATCGCGCCGTCGCCGGTCACGACGTAGAACCCCGTGGACGACCACACCTCGCCGTCGCCCTCGTCGTACTCGACCAGCCCGTAGAAGAGCTGGAGGGCGCCCGCCGTGTCCGCCGACGTCCGTACGCCGGACGGGTCGAGCCACACCGGGGTGGTCGTGCCCGGCAGGAACACCTCGTCGTCGGCGCCCACCGGGACGGTCCCCAGCACGGCCGAGGCCTGGTCGGCGTAGTCGCGCAGGGTCGTGTACGAGCTGGTGTCCTTCGACACGCAGCCGCCGAGCGTC
Organism: Blastococcus sp.; assembly: GCA_041640835.1. Classification (GTDB taxonomy): domain Bacteria; phylum Actinomycetota; class Actinomycetes; order Mycobacteriales; family Geodermatophilaceae; genus Blastococcus. The sequence goes on along the minus strand of JBEPZM010000010.1, from coordinate 22,374 downwards.
GTGACCCCGAGGTCCACGATCCCGTTCGCGAAGGTCCACCCGGTGACGACCTCGGCACCGAGCGGATCGGTCTCGAAGTCGCCGTTGACGATGGCCGCTCCGGCGGCCCCTGCCATCGACATCGGGAGGACGGCGGAGACGACCGCCGCCACCCCCAGCACAGCCGTCATGGATCGACGACGATTCACAGCACACGCTCCTCCTGCACAACGTGCACGGGAGTGCGCACGGAAAGCAGAAAGTAGAGCGACTACAGCACTCTGACCTGCAGCGACGCGGAACCGCGGGGTCCGAGGGGCCAGCGGGTCAGACGAGTCGGCGGAGGACGACGGACCGTCCGACCCCGGACCTCAGCCGATCAGATCGTGGATGACGACGTTCTCGTCGCGGCCGGGGCCCACGCCGATCACGCTGATCCGCGCGCCGGCGAGCTCCTCGAGCCGCCGCACGTACGCCTGCGCGTTCGCCGGCAGCTCGTCGAACGTGCGGCAGTGCCGGATGTCCTCGAACCAGCCAGGCATCTCCTCGTAGATCGGCTTCGCGTGGTGGAAGTCGGTCTGCGTCATGGGCATCTCGTCGTGCCGCACGCCGTCGATCTCGTAGGCCACGCAGATCGGCACCGTGTCCAGACCCGAGAGCACGTCGAGCTTGGTGAGGAAGTAGTCGGTGATGCCGTTGACCCGGCTGGCGTACCGGGCGACGACGGCGTCGAACCAGCCGCAGCGCCGGTCGCGGCCGGTCGTGACGCCGACCTCGCCGCCCTGCTTGCGCAGGTACTCGCCCCACTGGTCGAACAGCTCGGTCGGGAACGGGCCGGAGCCCACCCGGGTCGTGTACGCCTTGAGGATGCCGACCACCCGGTCGATCCGGGTGGGGCCGATCCCCGCGCCGACCGCGGCGCCGCCCGCCGTCGGGTTGGACGACGTGACGAAGGGATAGGTGCCGTGGTCGACGTCGAGCAGGGTGCCCTGCGAGCCCTCCAGCAGCACCCACTCGCCGGCGTCGAGCGCCTTGCCCAGCATCAGCCGGGTGTCGGCGATGCGGTGCTTGATCTGCTCGGCGTAGCCGGCGTACTCCTCCACGACCTCGTCGACGTCGATGGCCTTGCGGTTGTAGACCTTGACCAGGATCTGGTTCTTCTCCTGCAGCGTGCCCTCGAGCTTCTGCCGCAGGATCGAGAGGTCGAGCAGGTCCTGCACGCGGATGCCGGTGCGGGCGACCTTGTCGCCGTAGGCGGGGCCGATGCCGCGGCCGGTGGTGCCGATCTTCCGCTTGCCCAGGAAGCGCTCGGTGACTTTGTCGAGGGCGCGGTGGTGCGGCATGATCAGGTGCGCGTCCGAGGAGATGGTCAGGCGCGAGGTGTCCACGCCCCGCTCCTCCAGCCCGGCGAGTTCGCCGATGAGCACCTCGGGGTCGATGACGACGCCGTTGCCGATGACCGGCGTGCAGCCGGGCGTCAGGATCCCCGACGGGATCAGGTGCAGGGCGTACTTCTCGCCGTCCGGCGTGATCACGGTGTGGCCTGCGTTGTTGCCACCCTGGTAGCGGACGACGTAGGGGACGCGCCCACCGAGCAGGTCGGTGGCCTTTCCCTTGCCCTCGTCGCCCCACTGGGCGCCGATCAGCACGACTGCGGGCATGGGGAAAGGTCTCCTCGGGTGCGTCGGGGCTGCGGAACCGGTCGGGTGGCAGGGTATCCGCATGGGTTCGGTGGAGCTGGATCTGCGGCGGCTGGGAGCCGGGGAGGCCCCGCGCGCGGCCTCCGTGGCGGGGGCGGCGGACGCCACGTCGGTGCTGGTCCGCGGACCGGTCGCGGGGCTGTCCGCGGCCCTCGGCGTGCTGCTCAAGGCAGGGCGGACGGCGGACGTCCCGGTGTCGTGGGAACCCGCCGCGGACAAGGACTCCACCGGCCTGGCCCGTGACCTCGGCATCGGCACGGGCGGGCCCCGGGAGCTGTCCCTGGTCCGGGACGACCACGGCGGGGTGCTGCTGCACCACGGCCGCATCGAGGCCGACGGCGACGGCCGTCGCTCGCTGAGCCGCCGGCTGGGGCTGCAGGCGCACCACGACGACATCCGCGTGGCCGACGGCGAGATCACCCGCATCGACGTGCGACCCGACTGGACCGCCGTCGACACCATCGCCGTCACCGTCATGACCCAGCCGCTGCGCCCCACCCGCCGGACCAGCGGCCGGGCGCTGCAGGTGGCCTCCGATCCGGCGCGGATCGTCCGGGACGGCGTGCGGTACCCGCGGCCCGTCCAGCGGTGGACCTGGTTCGCCGACGACCGGGTCCGCTGGCTGCTGCACCCCTAGGAGCGCCGCGCGGGTGGCCGGGGGCGTCGTGGACACTGGGCGCACGCTCGTCGAGGAGGCTCCGCTGCCGTCGTCCCCCCGTCCCGCCGGCTGCTGCCGGTGATGGCCGACCGCCTGTCCGCGCCCGGCCTCACCCGCGCCGCGACGCCGCGGCCCGCCCGGGGCCGCTGGGTGCTGGAGCGGGCGCTCACCCGGCCCAGCCTGCCGGCCCTCGTCGCGCTGGCGCTCGTGCTGGCGTTCTTCGCCTTGGAGGCACCCGAGCTGCTCAGCGCCCGGGGACTGGCCGGCGTCCTGGACGTGGCGGCCACGCTGGGCATCGGCGGCGTCGCGGTCGCCCTGCTGCTGGTCGCGGGCCAGTTCGACCTGTCGGTGGGCGTGCTGGCCATGTCCAGCGCGGCGGTCACCGCCCTGCTGGTGGGGCACGCCGGCTGGGGCACGTGGCCGGCGCTGCTCGCCTCGCTGGCGTGCGCGCTGCTGGTCGGCGTCGTCAACGGGGTGCTGGTCGTCAACACCGGGCTGCCCAGCTTCCTGGTCACCCTCGCGACGTTCCTCGTCCTGCAGGGGACGACGCTGGCCGGCGTGCGGGCCATCGCCGGGTCCGGGCGGATCAGCGGGCTCGACGAGGCCCCCGGCTGGTCGTCGGCGGCGACGCTGTTCGGCTCCACCGCGCAGCTCGGCGACGGGCGGTTCCGCGTCTCGCTGCTGTGGTGGCTGGGGGTGACCGCGGTGGCGACCTGGGTGCTGTGGCGCACGAAGTTCGGCAACGCCGTCTTCGCCAGCGGCGGCGCCCGGACGGCGGCGCGCGAGCTCGGCGTCCCTGTACGCCGGACGACCGTGGCGCTGTTCTGCCTGAGCGCCACCGCCGGCTGGCTGATCGGCACGCTGGGCCTGGTCCGGTTCGCGGGCGTGCAGGTCGGCAGCGCCGGGCTGGCGACCGGCATCGACTTCATCGTGGTCGCCGTCCTCGGCGGCTGCCTGCTCGCCGGCGGCTACGGCTCCGCGCTAGGCGCCTCGATCGGGGCGCTGCTCTACGCCGTCGTCCGCCAGGGGATCACCCTGGCCGGCTGGGACCCGCCGTGGTTCCAGGCGCTGCTCGGGGTCCTGCTGGTGGTGGCGCTGGTCGCCAACGCGGTGGTCGGGCACCGGTTGAAGGGGGTGCCCCGCTCGTGAGCGACGACGGAACGCGCGGCCTCGCGCTGCGCGGGGTGACGGTGCGGCACGGCAGCGTGCCGGCGCTGTCGCGGGTGACCGCGACCTTCCCCGCCGGCCAGATCAGCTGCGTGCTCGGCGAGAACGGGTCGGGCAAGTCGACGCTGGTGGCCCTGCTGTCAGGGCTGCGCCGGCACGACGAGGGCGAGCTCCTGGTGGACGGGACGGCGGTGCGGTTCCGCTCGCCCCGGGCCGCGCGGGCGGCCGGCATCGCGACGGTGTGGGAGGACCTCGCCGTCGCCCCGCTGCTCTCGGTGTGGCGCAACTTCTTCCTGGGCGCCGAGCCGACCCGCGGCGTGTGGCCGCTGCGCCGGCTGGACCTGGAGTCGGCGCGCGCGACCACCGCGCGGGCCATGGCGCGGGTCGGCGTCCCGGACGTGGATCCCGACCAGCCCGCCAGCCGCCTCCAGGCCGGGGAGCGGCAGAGCCTCGCGGTGGCCCGGGCCGTGCACTTCGGCGCCCGCGCGCTGGTCATCGACGAGCCGACGACGCCGATGACCGTGGGCCGCCAGACGTTGTTCGGGCAGACCATCCTGGACGCCCGCGCGCAGGGGCTCGCGGTCGTGGTCATCACCAACAACACGCGGTACGCCCACCTCATCGGGGACCGGTTCCTGCTGCTGGCCGGCGGTCAGGTGGCCGGCAACCTGACCCGCGACGACGTCGACGCCGACGGGCTCACCGCGCTCATGGCCGGCGGCGACGAGCTGCGGGTGCTCAGCGACGCCCTGACCGCACTGCATCCGGAGCTCGGCGACCGCTGACGCCGAACGGGTGCCCCCGAGCCCCCGCAACGGGGGCCCGGGGCACGCTCAGTTGAAGACGCTCACCCCGCCCGGGCCGACCAGCAGCCCGACGACGATCAGGACGATCCCCCACAGCATCTGCTTGCGGACGATGGCGAGGATGCCTGCCACCACCAGAACGACGGCGATGATTCAAGAAACCGCTGGTCAGCGGCGCGTACGCGTCCTCAGTACCTGTTACCCACCGTCACGGGGCGAGCGTGGGGTCGCAGTCCCGGAGCAGCTGCGTGCAGCGCTCCTGCTCGTCGTGCTCGCCGATCGCCCCGGCCGCCGCGGCCAGGACCGTGACGCAGCGCAGGAAGCCGCGGTTGGGCTCGTGCGCCCACGGCACCGGGCCGAAGCCCTTCCAGCCGTTGCGGCGAAGCGCGTCCAGACCGCGGTGGTAGCCGGTCCGGGCGTAGGCGTAGGCCTCGATGGTGTCGGGGAGCTGCCGCTCGGTGCGGTTCAGCGCCTCCTCGGCCAGCGCAGCCCAGGCGGCGCTCACCGTGGGGTGGTGCGCGGCGACCTCGGCGGCCGGCGTGCCGGCGGCGAGCTCGCCGTCGGCCTCCGGGTTCGCCGGCAGCAGCGTGGGGTCGGGCTCGCCGAGCAGGTTGTGGGAGTGCGTCATGGTCAGGCGCCCTGCGACTGACCGGCGGAGAGCAGGTGCTCGCACGCCTCCACGACACGGGCGGCCATGCCGGCCTCGGCGGCCTTGAGGTAGCTGCGCGGGTCGTAGGCCTTCTTGTCGCCGACCTCGCCGTCGATCTTCAGCACGCCGTCGTACTTGCTGAACATGTGCGCCGCGACCGGGCGGGTGAACGCGTACTGAGTGTCGGTGTCGACGTTCATCTTCACGACGCCGTACGAGAGGGCCTCACGGATCTCGGACTCCGCGGAGCCGGACCCGCCGTGGAACACCAGGTTGAACGGCTTGGCGCCGTCACCGAGGCCGAACTCCTTCGCGACGACGTCCTGACCCTGCTTGAGGATCTCGGGCCGGAGCTTGACGTTGCCCGGCTTGTAGACGCCGTGCACGTTGCCGAAGGTGGCGGCGAGCAGATAGACGCCGCGCTCCCCCAGGCCGAGCTGCTGCGCGGTACGCAGGAAGTCGCCGTCGGCGGTGTAGAGCTTCTCGTTGATCTCGGCGACGACGCCGTCCTCCTCGCCGCCGACGATGCCGATCTCCAGCTCGAGCACGAGCTTGGCCGCCGCGGACTTCTCCATCAGCTCCTCGGCGATGTCGAGGTTCTCGCCGAGCTCGATGGCCGAGCCGTCCCACATGTGCGACTGGAACAGCGGCTCCTGGCCGGAGTCCACGCGGTCCTTGGACAGCGCGATCAGCGGGCGGACGTAGCCGTCGAGCTTGTCCTTGGGGCAGTGGTCGGTGTGCAGCGCGACGTTGACCGGGTACCTCTCGGCGACGACGTGGGCGAACTCGGCCAGGGCCACCGCCCCGGTGACCATGTCCTTCACCTTGGTGCCCGAGCCGAACTCCGCACCGCCGGTGGAGAACTGGATGATCCCGTCGCTGCCGGCATCGGCGAAGCCACGCAGGGCCGCGTTGATCGTCTCCGAGGAGGTGCAGTTGATCGCCGGGTAGGCGAACCCGCTCTCCTTGGCCCGACTGATCATGTCGGCGTAGACCTCGGGGGTCGCGATGGGCATGCGGGGCACTCCTCGTGTCGACGTCCTGCGCTGCTCCGGCCCAGTATCCCGGGAGCCGGCTACTCCGGGGCGTCGGGGCCGACTCGCAACCCCAGGGTGGTGACGAGTACGACCGCCTGGGTGACGTCGACCTGCGCGCCGGCCAGCTCGGCGTCGCGCGGGTCGAGCGCACTCAGGTCGCTGCCGCGCAGGTCGGCGCCGCTCAGGTCGATGCCCGACAGCTCGGCGGCGGACAGGTCCAGCCCGCGCAGCGTGGCCCCGGCGGCGCGCACTCCGGTGAGGTCCGCTTCCCGCATGCGGGTGCCGGCGAACGTGGCCCGGGCGAGGTCGGCGCCCGGGAGGAGGACGAACGACCAGTCCCCGCCGTCCACGCGCATGAGGTCGAAGGTGCACCGCTGGAAGCGGCTGCCGACGACCTTGCACGCGACGAACTCAGCCTGGAAGAACGCGCAGCCGGTGAACGAGCAGTTAACGAAGGCGGCGTCGGTGAAGCGCGTGGCGTTGAACTTGCAGTCGACGAAGGTGCAGTCGGTGAAGACCGCGCCCTCACCGGTGGCCTCGGTCAGGTCGACGCCGGAGAACCGCACGCCGGTGTGCTCCCGGCCGGAGAGGTCCTCGCCGTACCAGTCCGCGTCGCGGACCTCGGTCGCTGCCGGTCCGGTGTCCGTCGGCCCGCTCACGCTCAGCCCGTCTCGATCCGGCTGGCGACGCGCGCGGCGACGATCACCGGGTCGTAGGTGGGCGAGAGCGGCGGGGCGTAGGACAGGTCGGAGCCGGCCAGCTCCTCGGCGGTCATGCCGGCCCAGATCGCGGTGGCCAGGACGTCGATCCGCTTGCCGCTGCCCGGCCCGCCGACGACCTGCCCGCCCAGCAGCAGCCCGGAGCCGCGCTCGGTGATGATCTTGACCGCGATCGGCTCGGCGCCGGGGTAGTAGCCGGCGCGGGTGGTCGCCTCGATCGTCTCGGTGCGGTGGTCGAAGCCGGCCTCCTCCGCCTGCGTGGTGCACAGGCCCGTGCGCGCCACCTCGAGGTCGCCGACCTTGGTCGCCGCCGTCCCGAGGACGCCGGCGAAGCGGGCCGGCCGCCCGCCGACCACCGAGCCCGCGACCCGGCCCTGCTTGTTGGCGTGGGTGCCCAGCGCGACGTGGATCGCCTCGCCGGTGAGGCGGTGGAACGTCTGCGCGCAGTCGCCGGCGGCCAGCACCTCGGGGTGCGAGCGGCTGCGCTGGGTGTGCGCGACGTCGATGCCGCCGGTGACGCCGAGCTGCAGGCCGGCCTCACGCGCCAGCGTCGTCTCCGGCCCCATGCCGAGCCCGAGGACGACGAGGTCGGCGTCGTAGCTGCTGGAGTCGGTGCGCACGGCGCGGACCTGGCCGTCGGTGCCCAGCTCGATCTCGCGCACCGGCTGGTCCGGCTGGACGTCGATGCCCATCGCCGTCATCGCGGCGCAGATCCGCTCGCCCATGTCGTCGTCGAGCTGGGCCATCGGCAGCGGATCGGCGAGGACCATCGTCACCGACAGCCCACGGGCGAGCAGGACCTCCGCCATCTCCAGGCCGATGTACCCACCGCCGAGGACGACGGCGTTCTTCGCGCCCGCGGCGATCGCCGCGCGGATGTCGGCGCCGTCGGCCAGCCGGTGCACGCCGAAGACGCCGTCGGCGTCCAGCCCGGGCACCGGCGGTCGGGCGGGACGGCCGCCGGTGGCGACCACGAGGTTGTCGTAGCCGTAGGTCCGCCCGTCGGAGGCTGCGACCTTGCCCGCCTCGAGGTCGATCGCCTCGGCGCGGACGTGCGTGTGCACGGTGATGCCGTCGGCCTCGAAGCGCTCCGGGGTGCGGGCGATGAGGGCGTCGCGGTCGGGGACCTGGCCGCCGATCCAGTACGGGATGCCGCAGGCGGAGTACGAGACGTCCGGCCCCTGCTCGAGGACGACGATGTCGAGGTCGCCCTCGGGCCGCAGGCGGCGCGCCTGGGCCGCCGCGGACATCCCGGCGGCGTCCCCGCCGATGACGACCAGCCGATCGGTGCTCACGGCCACAGCGTGTCACCCCGCGCCGGCTGCTGCCGCGATGACGCGGTTCCCGCCGGAGCAGCACGGACTCTCGTACGGTCACCCGATGTCCGACGGGGGAACGACGGCCGGCGTCTTCGACGGCCGCGCCGGCGCATGGGCCTCGTGGCAGACCTCGCCGTGGGGCCGGCTGCGCTACGCCGTGGTCCGGGAGACGACCGCGCGGGCGCTGTCGGCCCTCCCGGGGCCGCTGCGGGTGATCGACGTCGGTGGCGGCGACGGAGCCGACAGCCTGCCGCTGGCCGGGGACGGGCACGACGTCACGGTGCTGGACGTCGCGCCGGAACTCCTCGCGCAGGCGCAGGAGGCCGCTGCGAGCCGGGGCGTTGCCGTCCGGGTGGTGCGCGCCGATCTGGACGACCTCGTCCCGGGCGCCGGCGACCTGTCCCTGGGCACCTTCGACGTCGTCCTCTGCCACAACGTGCTGCAGTACCGGGCCGACGTCCCGGCGACCGTGCGCTTCCTGGCGTCACTGGCGCGGCCCGGCGGGGTGGTGTCGGTGATGGCGCCGAACCCGGCGATGGACGTGCTGTCGGCGGCGGTCCGCCGGCTGGACCCGGTGCGTGCCCGCGCCGTCCTCGACTCCCCCACCGTGCACGGCGAGACGTTCGACCACCCGATGCGGCGCCTGGAGGCGGACGAGGTCGAAGGGCCGCTGGCCGCGGCCGGGTGCACCGTCGAGCACCGGTTCGGCATCCGCTGCCTGATGGACCTGATCGCCGACGACGAGCGCAAGTCCGAGCCGGACTTCTACGCGCGACTGCTGGAGCTCGAGCTGCTGCTGTGCGAACGCGAGCCGTACCGGCGGACGGCGCGCTTCTGGCAGCTGACCGCGCGCCGCGACGGCTGACGGTCATGGCCGCGTGGCACTCGGACTGCTACCAGCGGGCGGTCGCCTTCGTGACGGACCCGCGCGGACGGCTCCTGGTGTTCGAGCACGTCGACGTGGACGCGGGGACGCAGGTTCCGGGCGGTGGCATCCACGACGGCGAGTCCGCCGAGGAGGCCGTCCTGCGGGAGCTCGCCGAGGAGTCCGGCATCGGGTCCGCCGTCGTCGTCCGGAAGCTCGGCGAGGTCTGGCACCGGTCGGAGGCGGGCACGGTGCCGGCCGGGCTCGAGGAACAGGTCCAGCACGCCTTCCACCTGGCGCTCCCCCGTCCACCGCGCGACGAGCGCTGGGAATGGGCGGAGCGGTCCGGTGGCGACGTCGTGGAGCACCGCTTCGCGTTCCGGTGGGTTCCGCTCGAGGAGGCTGCCGGGTCGCTCTGGCCGTCCCAGGCCATGTGGCTCGACGCCGTCCGGCTCTCGGTGCGCCACCCCGCCTGACCGGCTCAGCGCCCGGCGAGCTCCGTGACCGCCGCGAGGTCGCGCACGGACGCCCGGCGGAAGACCTTGCCCGGGTTGAGCAGGCCGTCCGGGTCGAGCGCGTCCTTGATCGCACGGTGCACGTCGAGGGCCACCGGCCCGATCTCGCGCTCCAGCCAGTCGACCTTGATGGCGCCGACCCCGTGCTCGCCGGTGATCGTGCCGCCCATGCCGAGGCCGAGCTCCAGGATGTCGTCGAAGGCGGCGTAGGCCCGGTCCCGCTCGTCGGCGTCGGCCCCGTCGAAGGAGATGCAGGGGTGCATGTTGCCGTCGCCGGCGTGCCCGGTGACACCGATGACCACCGCTCGTCGGCGGGCGATGGCGTCGCAGCCGTCGAGGAACTCGGCGATCCGGGAGCGCGGCACGGCGACGTCGTCGACGAGCATGCCGCTGCGCAACGCGGCCAGCGCCGGCAGCGCCATGCGCCGTGCCTGCAGCAGCAGGTCGCCCTCGGCCGGGTCGTCGGTGGTGTGCACCAACTCCGCACCCGCCTCGCGGCAGATCGCGGCCAGCGCCTCGATCTCGGCCGCCGCGGCCTCGCCCCCGGCGTCCGACTGCGCCACCAGCAGCGAGTGCGCGCCCCGGTCGAGCTCGGCCCTGAGCAGGTCGTCGACCGCGCAGATGCAGGTGTTGTCCATGACCTCGAGCAGGCTCGGGACCAGCCCGCTCGTGACGACGCGCTCCACCACCTGGCCGGTCTGCGCCGTCGTCCCGAAGGAGGCGGCGAGGGTGACCGGGCGGTGCGGGGCCGGGCGCAGCGCGAGCGTCGCCTCGGTGATGACGCCGAGTGTCCCCTCGGAGCCCACGAACAGCCGGGGCAGGTCGTAGCCGGCGACGCCCTTCACGGTGCGCCGTCCCGTGCGCAGCACCCGCCCGTCGGCGAGCACGGCCTCCAGGCCCATCACGTAGTCGGTGGTGACGCCGTACTTCACGCAGCACAGGCCGCCGGAGTTGGTCGAGAGGTTCCCGCCGATCGTGCACCAGTCGTAGCTGGAGGGGTCCGGCGGATAGAACAGGCCGAAACCGGCGACGGCGTCGCGCAGCGTCTTGTTGACCACGCCCGGCTGGACGACGGCGAGCCGGTCGGCGGCCGAGACCTCCAGGACGGCGTCCATGCGCGTCATGACCAGGGTGATCGCGCCGTCCACGGCGTTGCTGGCGCCCGCCAGCCCGGACCCGGCGCCGCGCGGCACGACCGGGACGCCGTGCCGGGTCGCGATCCGCATGACCTCGACGACGTCGGCGGTGCTCCGCGGGAGGACGACGGCGGCCGGCGTCCCCGCGGGCGCCATCATCGCGGCGTCGCGGGCGTACCCGGCGGTGACGTCCGGATCGGTGAGCACGCTGTCCGCACCGAGCGCGGCCTGCAGATCGGTCACCCAGGAAGTGGTCACCGTCACACGGTAGGGCCTCAGGCCGCGGGGGTCAGGCGAGGCCGAGGTCGGAGAGCTCGTAGGCGGCGCGGTACTCGAAGCCCGCGGCCTCGACCGCCGCGCGCGCCCCGCGGTCGACGATCACCGCGACGGCGAGCACCTCGGCGCCGGCCTCCTGCAGGGCCTGCGCCGCGGTGAGCGGGCTGCCGCCGGTGGTGGAGACGTCCTCGACGACCAGGACGGCGCGGCCCTCGACGTCCGGGCCCTCGATCCGCCGCTGCAGGCCGTGCGCCTTGCCCTCCTTGCGGACGACGCAGGCGTCGAGGAAGCCCTCCCCCGCCGCCGCGGCGTGCAGCATCGCCGTCGCCACCGGGTCCGCGCCCAGGGTCAGCCCGCCGACGACGTCGTAGCGCAGGTCGCCGGTGAGCTGCCGCATGACGCGCCCGACCAGCGGGGCGCCCTCGTGGTGCAGCGTGAGCCGGCGCATGTCGATGTACCAGTCGGCCTCGCGCCCCGAGGAGAGCGTCACCTTCCCGTGCACCACCGCGAGGTCGACGATGAGCTCGAGCAGGCGGTCACGGTCGGGGAGCGAGGCAGCCGTCATGCGGACGACCCTAGCCACGGCCGGGAACTGACGGCGGTGTCACCGGGTCCAGCCGTCCGGCGGACCGTTCAGCCGCGTCACAGCGCGGCTGGACGGCAGGTGACGCGGCTGAACGACCGGTGCCCGTCGCTCAGCCGGCGATGACCTCGATCGAGTGCCAGCCGCTGGCGCCGGCCGGGAAGGGTGCGGCGCGCTGCTCGGTCTGGACCTCGCCGTCGGTGCTCGTGGCCCGGACGGTGAGGACGTGCCGGCCGGGTGCGAAGTCGTAGGGCAGCACCCACTGGCGCCAGACGTCGGCGTCGATCGCCGGGGACAGCCGGGCCTCCACCCAGTCCTCGTCGTCCACGCGGACCTCGACCGCAGCGATCCCGCGGGTCTGCGCCCAGGCGACGCCGGCGATCGCTCGCCGGCCGGCCGGGAACTCGCGCAGCATCTCCGGGGTGTCGATGCGCGAGGCGATCCTGATCGGCCCCTCGACCGCCCAGTCCCGCTCGATCCAGAAGGCGTCGACGGCGTCGAACGTCGTCGCCTCGATGCGGGTCAGCCACTTGCAGGCGGACACGTAGCCGTAGAGCCCGGGGATGATCATCCGCACCGGGAAGCCGTGGACGACGGGCAGCGGCTCGCCGTTCATCCCGAAGGCCAGCATCGCGTCCTCGACCTCCAGGGCGCTGCGCGTCGGGGCGCCGATCGTCATGCCGTCCTCGGACCGGCACAGCAGCTGGTCGCTGCCGGGGCGGATGCCGTTCTCCCGCAGCAGGGCGGCCAGGGGGACGCCGAGCCAGCGGGCGCTGCCGGCGAGCACGCCGCCCACCTCGTTGGAGACACAGGTGAGCGTGATGTCCCGCTCGATCACGTCGGGCCGCCCCAGCAGGTCGGCGAGCGTGTAGCTGCGCGGGGAGTCGAACATGCCGGCCAGCTCGAGCCGGTAGTCGGCCGGCCGGATCCGCGGGGCGATCAGCGCGGTGTCGATCCGGTAGAAATCGCCGTTGCGCGTGACCAGCGGGGTCAGGCCCTCCACCTCGGCGGCGAGGTCCGCCCCTGGGGGCAGCGCGGCCGCCGGGGAGGCCGGCACGGGCAGCTCGACGCCGGCCCGGAGGCTCGTGACCTCGGTCCGGCGCTGGAGCAGGCGGCCACCGCCGCCGGTGACGGCGGCGGCGCCGAGGGCGACCGCGCCGGTGACGAAGAACCGGCGGCGGTCGACCAGCTTCGCCTCCCCCGGCCGTTCGGGTGCGGTGTCCGGCTCCTGACGACCGAGCGGCGCGAGCAGCGCCAGGAGGGCAGCGCTCCCGGCTGCCGCGGCGGCCAGGGAGGGCAGGGCGTCCAGGGCGTCGCCCGCCGGTCGGGTCAGCGCCGCCAGGACGCCGACGGCGCCGAAGAGCAGCACGCCCAGGACGCCGAGCCGGCGGTTCCGCAGCCCGACCAGGCCGACCAGCACCGCATAGGCAGCGACGACCAGCAGTGTCCCGACGACCAGGGCGACCTTGTCGTCCTCCCCGAAGGTCCGGATCGCGAACGCCTTGACCGACTCGGGGACCAGGGCGATGGCGGCGTCCCCGACGGCGATGACCGGCGAGGACCGGGGGCCGACGAGCCCGGCGACCAGTTCGGCCACCCCCAGGGCGACCGCCGCCGCGAGCAGCCCGGCCAGCGCGGCGAGCGGCCACGGCTGCCGACGTCGGTCGGCGGGGGCGACGGGGTCCGGAACCGGCAGCGTCGTCGTCACGCCCAGTCTTCGTGCGCCGGGCCGATCGGGATGCATGCGGCGCATCATCGTCGGGTGCCCGACCGGGTGATCTCCCCGACCGGCGCCGCTCCGTCTGCCACGCTGGGGGGCGTGACGAAGCCCACTCCCGCCGCCGGCGCCGAGCCCGCGACGGTCATGCCTCCCTCGGTGCGGGTCGCCGTCGGGGTCATGGCGGTCCTGGCACTGCTGCTGCTGGCGAACGCCGCGCTGCTCGGTTTCGGTTTCGACGTCGCCGTCGACCGGATCGTGGACGAGACCGACGACGTCACCCGCGACGAGGCCGAGCAGTTCGTCCTGCTGTCCCTGGTGCCCTACCTGATCCTCGGGCTGGTCCTGGTGCTCGCGGCGGTGTTCGTGCCGCGGCGGCGGAGCTGGGCACGCTGGGCCGGGGTGGCCGCCTGCGGCCTGCTCGCCGCGCTGACCCTCGTCAGCGTCCTGGCGACCGGCGGGGTGAGCGTGGCGTCGCTGCTGCTGCTCGTGCTCTCGGTCGCCGCGCTGGCCAGCCTGATGGCGCGCACGACGCGCGACTGGATGGCCGGCGCGGCCCCGGCCGCCTGATCAGCGGCGCGGGCCGTACCGGCGCACCCAGCCCATGTAGCGGTACCACTCGTTGCTGGCCCGGAGCGCCAGCAGCACGACCCCGGCGAGGGTGAGCAGCAGGACGAACACGCTCAGGCCGTCCAGGTAGCCGACCCCCGTTCCGCCGCCCCCCATGCCGGCGGAGCCGCTGAGCACCGAGAGCCCGCCGAAGACCCAGAGCACGACGCGGGCCCAGTTGCGCCCGCGCCAGGCGAACCAGACGAACAGCAGGAAGACCGCCGCGAAGATCACGCTGACGACGAAGCTGAACTGCACGACGATCTCGGCGACGTCCTCCGCGATCCGGCGTTCCTCGCCGGACAGGCCCATACCTGCCTGCGCGATCGCCTCGTCGAGGACCGTGTCGTAGTTGGCGTACATGACCACGGCCGCGACCAGGTTGAGGACCACGGTCGCCACGAAGGCGCCGATCCCCGCCCGCACGGTCAGCGGAGGCTCGGGCGAGCCGGGCGGGGGCGGCGGCACGTAGCCGCCGTAGCCCTGCCACTGCTGCCCCGGCGGCTGCCAGCCCGGAGGGGGCGGTGCGTTCCAGCCCTGCGGCGGTGGAGGCGGCGCGTTCCAGCCCTGCGGCGGTGGAGGCGGCGCGTTCCAGCCCTGCGGCGGTGGAGGCGGGGCGTTCCAGCCCTGCGGCGGGGGCTCGCCCTGACCGCCCTCGGGCTCGCCGTACCGGCCGCCCTGCTCGGACGTCATGTGCTGCCTCCCCGCCTCGGTGTGCGCCCTGATCATGGCCCGCGCCCGGGCCCGCCGGACCACGGGGGGATCCGACGGGCCGCTCGGGTCAGCCGCGGGTGACGCTCAGCCCGGCGTCGCCCTCGGACACGTCGGCCGGCCAGTCGACGACGACCTCGTCGCCGTCCCGGATGTCGCCGGAGAGCAACGCCCGGGCGAGCTGGTCGCCGATCGCCGACTGCACCAGCCGGCGCAGCGGACGGGCGCCGTAGACGGGGTCGAAGCCGTTGAGGGCCAGCCACTCCTTCGCGGCGTCCGTCACGCGGAGCGTGAGCCGCCGCGCGGCGAGCCGCCGGGCCAGGACGTCGACCTGGATGTCGACGATCCCGGTCAGCTCCTCGCTGCCGAGGGCGCGGAACACCACGATGTCGTCCAGCCGGTTGAGGAACTCCGGCTTGAAGTGGGTGCGGACGACGTCCATCACCGCGTCTCGGCGCCGGTCCTCGGCCACCGACTGGTCGGCGATCAGCTGGGAGCCGAGGTTCGAGGTCAGGATCAGGATCGTGTTGCGGAAGTCGACGGTCCGCCCCTGGCCATCGGTGAGCCGGCCGTCGTCGAGCACCTGGAGCAGCACGTCGAAGACGTCCTGGTGGGCCTTCTCCACCTCGTCGAAGAGGACGACGGTGTACGGGCGCCGCCGCACCGCCTCGGTGAGCTGGCCGCCGGCCTCGTAGCCGACGTAGCCGGGCGGGGCGCCGACCAGCCGGGCCACGGAGTGCTTCTCCGAGTACTCGCTCATGTCGATCCGGACCATCGCCCGCTCGTCGTCGAACAGGAACTCCGCCAGCGCCTTGGCCAGCTCGGTCTTGCCGACGCCGGTCGGGCCGAGGAAGAGGAACGAGCCGGTGGGGCGGTGGGGGTCGGCGACGCCGGACCTCGCCCGGCGGACGGCATCCGAGACGGCTCGGACGGCGTCCGTCTGCCCGACCACCCGCCTGCCCAGCTCGTCCTCCATGCGCAGCAGCTTCTGCGTCTCGCCCTCGAGCAGCCGGCCGGCGGGGATGCCGGTCCACGCCTGGACGACCTCCGCGATGTCGTCGGGGCCGACCTCCTCCTTGAGCATGGAATCGCCGCTCTCGACCGATGCCTCGGCCTCGGTGAGGGACTTCTCCAGCTGCGGGAGGCGGCCGTACCGGAGCTCGGCGACGCGGGCCAGGTCGCCGTCCCGCTCGGCCCGCTCGGCCTCGAGCCGCAGCCGCTCCAGCTCCTCCTTGATCGCCTGGATCCGGCCGATGTCGGTCTTGTCCTGCTGCCAGCGGGCGGTCAGCTCCGCCAGCTCCTGGCGCTTGTCGGCCAGGTCGGCGCGCAGCGCCGCCAGGCGCTCGACCGAGGACGGGTCGTCCTCCTTGGACAGCGCCATCTCCTCGATCTCGAGGCGGCGCACGGCGCGCTCGACCTCGTCGACCTCGACCGGCCGGCTGTCGATCTCCATGCGGAGCCGGCTGGCGGCCTCGTCGACCAGGTCGATCGCCTTGTCCGGCAGGAACCGCGCCGTGACGTAGCGGTCCGAGAGGGTGGCGGCGGCGACGACGGCGGTGTCGGTGATCCGGACACCGTGGTGCACCTCGTAGCGCTCCTTGAGCCCGCGCAGGATGCCGATGGTGTCCTCGACGCTGGGCTCCCCGACGAAGACCTGCTGGAAGCGGCGCTCCAGGGCCGGATCCTTCTCGATGTGCTCGCGGAACTCGTCCAGCGTCGTCGCGCCGACCATCCGGAGCTCACCGCGGGCCAGCATCGGCTTGATCATGTTGCCGGCGTCCATGGCGCCCTCGCCGCTGGCACCGGCGCCGACCAGGGTGTGCAGCTCGTCGATGAAGGTGACGATCTGCCCCTCGGAGTCGGTGATCTCCTGGAGGACGGCCTTGAGCCGCTCCTCGAACTCGCCGCGGTACTTCGCCCCGGCGACCATCGAGCTCAGGTCCAGCGACATGAGGCGCTTGCCCTTGAGGCTCTCCGGCACGTCGCCGGCGACCATGCGCTGGGCCAGGCCCTCCACGATCGCGGTCTTGCCGACGCCGGGCTCGCCGATGAGCACCGGGTTGTTCTTGGTCCGCCGGGACAGCACCTGCACCACGCGGCGGATCTCGGTGTCCCGGCCGATGACCGGGTCCATCTTGCCCTCGCGCGCCCGCGCGGTGAGGTCGACGGCGTACTTCTCGAGCGCCTGGAAGGTGCCCTCCGGGTCGGGGGTGGTGACCTTGCGCGTCCCGCGGACGGTCCGGAACGCCGCCAGCAGGGTGTCCCGCGTGGCGCCGGCGCTGGTCAGCACCGTGCCGGCCTCGCCGGTCGAACCGGCCAGACCGACCAGCAGGTGCTCGGTGGAGATGTACTCGTCGCCGAGGGCACCGGCCTGCTCGCCGGCGTCGTTCATCACGCGGAGGAACTCACGCGTGGGTGACGGCGCGGGCACGGTGGCACCGCTGACGCTGGGCAGCCGTCGCACGGCCGCCTCGGCCTTGGCGCGGACGTCGGCGGCGTCGGCCCCGACGGCCTTCAGCAGCGGGCCGGCGATGCCGTCGTCCTGCTCGAGCAG
This sequence comes from Blastococcus sp., assembly GCA_041640835.1. Taxonomy (GTDB): domain Bacteria; phylum Actinomycetota; class Actinomycetes; order Mycobacteriales; family Geodermatophilaceae; genus Blastococcus. The sequence continues at coordinate 5,374 of JBEPZM010000010.1, read as the reverse complement.
CGCCGCCAGCAGGTGCAGCGGCTGGAGCTCGGCCTGGCCACGGGCGACCGCGAGCCGCTGTGCGGCGGCGATGGCCTCCTGCGAACGGGTGGTCAGCTTGCTCTCCATGGTCGCGGCGCGCGTCCTCTCGTCTCGTCGTGCACGGGCCGCCGGGACCGGCGGCCTCGCGGGTCGTTCTCTGCAACGAGCGCGGAGTTGAGTCTGTTCCACTCAACCCTGTCGAGTCCACCCGCCGCTCCGTCGGCATGCCGTTCCGCGAACCTGACCACGCGGACCCCTGGTCAGCGCCGCCGCGCGCCCTAGACTCGACCCATGACCGCCCTGCCGGCGCCGAGCGTGGCGCTCGACGACCAGCTCTGCTTCGCGCTGTACGCGGCCTCGCGGGCGGTGACGGCCCGGTACCGGCCGATGCTCGAGGCCATCGGGCTGACCTATCCGCAGTACCTGGTCATGATGCTGCTCTGGGAAGAGGACCACCAGACCGTCGGGCAGCTGGGCTCGCGGCTCGCGCTGGACAGCGGCACGCTCTCCCCCCTGCTCAAGCGGCTCACCGCCGCCGGGCTGGTCACCCGCCACCGTCGCGTCGAGGACGAGCGCTCGGTCGCCATCGCGCTGACCGACGCCGGGCGCGCCCTGCAGGACAAGGCCATCGCCATCTCCGAGGAGATGATCGGCGCCATCGGCTTCGACAGCAGCGAGTTCGACGAGCTCAAGGGCCGGCTGCAGGTGCTCATCGAGCGGGTCAACGGCGGGGAAGCCGTCTGCTGACTGCGTCGACTCCGCACCGGGTAGGGGCCGGGGCGACGCGCCGTCCAGGAGCGGGCGGCGCCCGGCACGGAAGAAGTGACATGCCCACTCGCACCGCACGCACCGCCTGGACCGGAACCCTGCAGGAGGGTTCGGGCCGGACCGAACTGGCCAGCTCCGGATTGGGCACCTTCGACGTCTCGTGGCCGAAGCGGACCTCGGACGCGGCAGACGGGACCACCAGTCCCGAAGAGCTGATCGCCGCCGCGCACGCGTCCTGCTACGCGATGGCGTTCTCCGGCGGGATCGCCAAGGCCGGCGGCACACCGCAGAGCCTCGACGTCACCGCAGACGTCGACTTCGGCCCGGACAAGGAACGCGGCGGCTTCATGATCACCGGGATCAAGCTGACCGTGCGCGGCCGGGTCGAGGGCCTGGACGCGGCGGGATTCGAGAAGGCTGCCCAGGAGGCCAAGGCGGGCTGCCCGGTCAGCAAGGCGCTCGCCGGCACCGAGATCACCCTCGACGCCTCGCTCGACTGACGGCACGGACGACAGCGGCCCGCATCCCTCCAGGGGACGCGGGCCGCTGTCGTCGTCGCTACTTCGCCTGGGCCTCGGCCGGCTCGGCGGCCTGCGCGTCGTCCTGCTCGCGCTGCAGCCGCTCCTCGCCGCTCTCGGTACCGAGCGCGATCTCCCGGATGAGCAGGATCGCGCCCACGGCCACCACCGCGACGACAGCCGACACCAGGAAGATCCGGCCGGTCGCGTCGCCGTAGGAGGCGCGGATCAGCGTCTGGATGGCGGCGGGTGCATCCGACAGGTTCGCCAGGCCGACGTCGCCGGACGACGCCGCCTCCGCCGCACCCGGCACGCCGGCCAGGCCGTCGGCGATGAGGTTGCCGACGCGGGAGGAGAGCACCGCGCCCAGCACCGAGACGCCGACAGTCCCGCCGAGGCTGCGGAAGAAGGCCACGGCCGAACTGGCCGCACCGAGGTCCTTGGCGGCCACCGTGTTCTGCACGGCGAGGACCAGGTTCTGCATGGTCGCCCCGATGCCGACGCCGAGGACGAACAGGTAGCAGCACATCGCCACGATGGGCGTCTCGTGGTCGAGGGTGGAGAGCAGCGCGAATCCGGTGACCACCAGCAGCGAGCCGCCGACCAGGAAGCGCTTCCAGCGCCCGGTCCGGGTGATCAGCAGCCCGGAGCCGGTCGAGGAGAGCAGGATCCCGCCCACCATCGGCACGGTGAGCAGGCCGGCCGCCGTCGGCGAGTAGCCGCGCGAGATCTGCAGGTACTGGCCCAGGAAGACAGTCGACCCGAACATCGCGACGCCGATCGCCGCGCTCGCGGCGATGGCCAGCGTCGTGGTGCGGTCGCGGAACAGCCGCAGCGGGACGATCGGCTCCTTGGCCCGCATCTCGGTGACCAGGAAGGCGACGATCGCGAGGACGCCGCCGCCGACGTAGAACGCCGTCTCGGTGGAGGCCCAGGCGAAGCTGTTGCCGGCCAGGGTGACCCAGATGAGCAGCGTGGAGACACCGGCGGTCAGGAACGCCGCGCCCATGTAGTCGATGTGCACCTCCCGCTTGGTCACGGGCAGGTGCAGCGTCCGCTGGAGCAGGATCAGCGCGGCCACCGCGAAGGGGACGACCACGTAGAAGCACCAGCGCCAGCCCAGCCAGGGGGTGTCCACCAGCAGGCCGCCGATCAGCGGCCCGCCGACCGTGGCCACGGCCATGACGCTGCCGAGCAGGCCGGAGTACCGACCGCGCTCGCGCGGGCTGATCATGGCGGCCATCGCGATCTGCACGAGGGCCTGCAGTCCGCCGAGGCCCAGCCCCTGGAGGACGCGCCAGGCGATGAGCGTCTCCACCGACTGCGAGAGCCCGGCGAGCATCGAGCCGACGATGAACACGGTGATGGCCAGCTGCAGCAGCAGCTTCTTGCTGAACAGGTCGGCGAGCTTGCCCCAGATGGGCGTCGAGGCGGTCGACGACAGCAGGGTGGCCGTGACGATCCAGGTGTACTGGCCCTGCGACCCCTGCAGGTCGGTGATGATCGTGGGCAGCGCGTTGGAGACGATCGTCCCCGACAGGAACGCCACGAACATCGCGAGCATCATCCCGGACAGCGCCGACAGGATCTGCTGGTGCGTCATGCGCCCCTGCTGCTCGACGGTCGCCTCCGCGGCCGGCCGGTCGACGGTGCTGGTCATGGGTCTCCTGGGCTGCTGGGAAGAACGTTCGTGGGTTCCGGGGGCGCGACGGGTGCGGGTCATCGGCCGGCTCCCGTCGGCTGGCGGCCGGCGAGGGGCGAGGCCGGGACGGCCACCTCGATGTCGGCCCGCAGGCGGTCGAGCAGGTCGGTGAGCCGGCGGGCGTCGTGCTCGTCCCAGCCGGACAGCGCGGCGAGTGCCCAGTCGGCGCGCATGGCACGCGTGGCGGCGAGCGCCTCGGTGCCCTGCGCCGTGATCCGGAGCAGGCTGGCCCGCCCGTCCCGGGGGTCGGGGTGGCGCTCGACGTACCCGGACCGCTCGAGGACGGCGAGCTGCCGGCTGGCCACGGAGACGTCGATCCCGGCGCGCGCGGCGAGGGCGCTGCAGCGCTGGTCGCCGTCCTGCTCGAGGGGCAGCAGGAGCGTCCAGCCGTAGGAGGGGAGCTCGCCGTAGAGCTGGGCGGCGGCGCGCGTGCTGACGTGGCGGCCCGTGCGGATGAGCTGGGCGATGCTGGCGGTCAGCCGGTCCCGCGTGTCGGGACTGATGGACATGAGCGGAGTTCCTGACGATCGAGACGTGTGCAGAGTGCAACCATAAACCTGTTGGTTGTTGTCTGCAACGAATCGACCGTCACATGTCTTCCCGCCGTGTCGTCAGCCGGTCGGCTCGTCCCCGGCTTCGCGTTCGCGCGCCTCGCCGAGCCGGTTGAGCCGGTGCAGCAGCTCCGCCAGCGTGGCGACGTCGGAGGACCGCCAGTCGCCGAGGTCGGCCTCCCAGCGCTCCCGGCGGGCCGTGCGGATCTGCGCCAGCCGGGCGGCACCCTCCGCCGACGGCGTGAGCACCTGGGCGCGCCCGTCGTCGGGGTCCGCGCTCCGGTCCACCAGGCCCAGGGCCACGAGGCTGGCCACCTGCCGGCTCACCGTGCTCTTGTCCAGCCCCAGCCGGGCGACCAGGTCGCTGGCGCGCAGCGGGCCGGTGTCCTGCAGCAGGGCGAGCAGGCCGAAGGCGGCGCCGTCCAGGTCGGGGTGCAGCTGCCCGGCCAGCCGGGCCGACATGGCCCGCGAGCGGCGCAGCAGCAGCCCGATCTCCCGCTCCAGGGCGACGAAGGCCTCGTGCGCGTCCACCTCGCTCATCGACCGCTCCGGGGGCGCCACACCACGAGGGCGTTGCCCGGCCGTCGCTGCGGCACCAGCTCGGCCCGGTACCCGGCCGCGACCGCGGCCTCGGCGGCGATCCGGCGGTGCTCGCTGTGCTCGAGCTCGTCCAGGAGCTCGTGCACCCGCGCCTGCAGCGCCTCGACCTGCGACTCGAGCTCGATGATCCGCTTGATCCCGGCGAGGTTGACGCCGTCCTCCTGGGACAGCCGCTGGACCTCGCGGAGCAGCGCGACGTCCCGGGGGCTGTAGCGGCGGCCGCCCCCGGGGGTCCGCCCCGGGCTGACCAGCCCGAGGCGGTCGTACTGGCGCAGCGTCTGCGCGTGCATGCCGGCGAGCTCGGCGGCCACGGAGATCACGAAGACCGGGGCGTCCTCGGCGACGGAGCGCGACGCGCCCTGTGCCGGGTCGGCCGGGCCGGTCATCGCTCGGCTCCCGCCCGGAGCACCGCGGTGATCTGCGGACGCGGGTCCTCGTCCATCTCCGCGGCCAGGTTCTCGATGAGCTCCCGCTGGGCCGGCGTGAGGCGCACGGGCACCGCGACGTCGAGGGTGACCAGCAGGTCGCCGGTGCGGCCCTTGCCGGGCACGCCGCGACCGCGCACCCGCAGCGTCCGGCCGCTCGAGGTGCCGGGCGGCACCTTGAGCGACACGGTGCCGTCGAGCGTCGGCACGGTGAGCGTCGTCCCCAGCGCCGCCTCGGCGAAGGTGATCGGCACGGTGAGCGTCAGATCCTGGTCCTTGCGGCCGAACAGCGTGTGCTCGGCCACGTGGACGACGACGAAGAGGTCGCCGGCCGGCCCGCCGCGCCGCCCCGGAGCGCCCTTGCCGGCCAGCCGGATGCGCTGCCCGTCCTTGACGCCGCTGGGGATGCGGACGGTGATCGTCCTGGTCTGGCTCGTGACGCCACTGCCCGAGCACGTCGGGCAGGGGTCGTCGACGACGGAGCCGCTGCCCCGGCAGTTGCGGCAGGGCTCGGAGAACGCGAACGCGCCCTGGCTGCGGCTGGTGACGCCGGCGCCCTGGCACACCGGGCACGTGTGCGGGCTGGTCCCCGGCTTCGCCCCGCTGCCCGAGCAGGTCGGGCAGCTGCCCGGGCTCTGCATGCGCAGCGGCACGGTGACGCCCAGGACGGCCTCCTCGAAGGAGAGCGTCGCCTCGGTCTCGACGTCCTGGCCGCGGGCCGGGCCGGAGGCGGCCTGGCTGCGCGCCCGGGCGGCACCCCCGGCGCCACCGAACAGGCCGCCGAGCAGG
>JBEPZM010000009.1:0-28161 GCA_041640835.1 Blastococcus sp. | reverse complement strand
GCCGGTGCGCCCGGTGCTGCGCTCGAGCACGGCCCGCACCCGGGCGACGAGCTCGTCGGCCCGGAACGGCTTGGCCAGGTAGTCGTCGGCGCCGGCGTGCAGGCCCTCGACCGAGGCCTCCTGGCCGGCCCGCGCGGTCAGCATGATGACCGGGATGTGCCGGGTGGCGGTGTCGGAGCGCAGGGCGTGCAGCAGCTCGAAGCCGTCCACCCGCGGCATCATCACGTCGGTCAGGACGACGTCGGGCTGCCGTTCGGCCACGGCCTGCAGCGCCTCCTCGCCGTTGGCGGTCGTGCGCACCGTCCAGTGCGCGCCGAGCAGCCGGGCCAGGTAGCTGCGCATGTCGGCGTTGTCGTCGACGACCAGGATGCTGGCGGCGCCGGGGTGCCCGGTGGCCGGTGCGCCCGGGCGGGCCGTGTCCGACTCCCAGCTCGCCGCCTCGCCCCGCGCGGCGTCGGAGGGCCGAGCCGCCGTGCGCTGCTCGTCGGCGCCGAGGTCCGAGTCGCCGTAGGGCAGCGCCACGGTGAACGTGCTGCCGACGCCGGGCTCGCTGGTCACCGACACCGTGCCGCCGTGCAGCGCGGCCAGCTCGTGCACGAGGGCCAGCCCGATACCGGTGCCCTCCCGGGTGCGGGCGGTCGCGCCCGCCACGCGGTGGAAGCGCTCGAACAGGTGCGGCAGCTCCTCGGCGACGATGCCCACCCCGGTGTCGCGGACGGTGAGCGCGAAGCCGTCGTCGTCCGACCGCAGGGCGACCTCGATGCCCCCGACGAACGTGTACTTGACCGCGTTGGCGAGCAGGTTGACGACGATCTTCTCCCACATGCGTGGGTCCACGTGCGCGGGCCGGGCCGGCGGCGGGCAGTCGACGGTCAGCCGCAGACCGGCCCGTTCGGTGGCCGCGCGGAAGATCCCGGCGAGCTCGGCGGTGAAGGTCGCGACGTCGGTCTCCACGCGCACCGGGCTGGCCCGGCCGGCCTCGATGCTGGCGAAGTCGAGCAGGTCGTTGACCAGGCGCTGGAGGCGCAGGCCGTTGCGCAGGGCGAGCTCGAGCGGCTCCCGGGCGGTGGCGGGCAGGGAGCCGTCGGGAGCGGCGAGGACGTCGCCGATGGGGCCGAGCAGCAGGGTCAGCGGCGTCCGCAGCTCGTGGCTCACGTCGGAGAAGAACGTGGTCTTGGCGCGGTCGAGCTCGGCCAGCGACTCCGCCCGCAGCCGCTCGGTCTCGAAGGCCCGGATGTTGACCACGGCCGCGACGAACTGGGCGGCGAGCAGCTCGTGGAACGTGCGGTACTCCGCGTCCAGGGCCAGGTTGGGGCTGCGCCCCGCCAGCAGGAGGCCCAGGGGTTCGCCGTCCCGGGTGGCGGTGAGCGGGAGGACGACGGCGTCGGTGACCCGGTCGCCGAAGGGCCCGCCGGTCACCTGGAGCGCGTCGGCGACGGCGGCCAGTTCGGCAGCCGAGGTCGCGGTCCCCGGCAGCCGCTCCGCGTCGCACCCGACCGCCGCGACACGGCAGAACCCGGGCTCGCCGGGGGTGGAGAGGTAGACCGCGGCGTAGGGCACGTCCAGCGCGTCGCCCTCCAGGGCCCGGCACATGGCGGTCACGGTGTCGTGCTCGGCACCGAGGTGGCCGCCGACCGTGGCGAGCTCGTGCAGCAGCGCCTGCCGTCGGGCGCCCAGGATCTCGGCGGTGACCTCGGTGCAGACCGCGTGCATCCCGGCGACGCGGCCGTCGTCGTCGAAGGCGGGGGCGTGGGAGACGGTGAAGTAGGTCTCCTCGCGGAAGCCGGCGCGCTCCAGGAGGAGCAGCAAGCCGGGCAGCCAGGAGGCCTCGAGCGTGCTCATGGCGTGCTCGATCGGTGGGCCGAGCGCGTTCCAGCCCTCGGCCAGCGTGCTGCGGATGTCCTCGCCGATCGCGGGGTGCTTCGCGCCGATGAAGGGCGTGTAGGCGTCGTTGTAGAACTGGGTGAACTCCGGCCCCCAGGTGAGCACCATGGGGAACCGGGAGACGAGCACCGTGCGCACGGCGAAGCGCAGGCTCGCCGGCCAGCTCTCCACCGGGCCGACGGGGGTGGCCGACCAGTCCAGGGCGGCCATGAGCCGTCCTGCCTCGCCGCCGGCCGCGAACAGACCGTCCGGCGCGGCGGCGCCGTTCCGTGGCGGGATCACGCGCTAGAGGCGCTCGACCACGTGGTCGATGCAGGCGGTGAGCGCGCTGACGTCGTCGGGGTCGACGGCGGGGAACATGCCGACGCGCAGCTGGTTGCGGCCGAGCTTGCGGTAGGGCTCGACGTCCACGACGCCGTTGGCCCGCAGCGTCTTCGCCAGGGCGGCGGCATCGACCGAGTCGGCGAAGTCGATGGTGCCGACGACGAACGAGCGCTCGTCCGGGTTGCTCACGAACGGCGTCGCGTAGGGCGACTTCTCCGCCCAGGAGTAGAGCCGGCTGGACGACTCCCGGGTGCGGCCCACCGCGCCGGAGAGCCCACCGAGCGACAGCAGCCACCGGATCTGGTCGTCCAGCAGGAACAGCGTCGCCAGCGCGGGGGTGTTGTAGGTCTGGTCCTTGGTGGAGTTGTCCACGGCGATCGACAGGTCGAGGAACCCGGGGATCCAGCGCCCGGAGGCCTTGATCTCGGCGACCCGCTCGAGGGCGTCGGCCGACATGAGGGCCACCCACAGGCCGCCGTCCGCGGCGAAGGACTTCTGGGGGGCGAAGTAGTAGACGTCGGTCTGCGAGACGTCGACCGGCAGGCCGCCGGCGCCGGAGGTGGCGTCGATGAGCACGAGCGCGTCGTCGGTGCCCGCGGGGCGCTCGATCGGCGCCATGACGCCGGTGGAGGTCTCGTTGTGCGCCCAGCCGTAGGCGTCGATGCCGTCCTGGGCGGTCGGCAGCGCCAGCGTGCCCGGCTCGGCCTTGACGATCACCGGCTCACCGAGGAACGGGGCCTCCTTGGCGCCGGAGGCGAACTTCGCGGAGAACTCGCCGTAGGTGCCGAAGGCGGCACGGTCGCGGATGAGGCCGAACAGGGCGGCGTCCCAGAAGGCGGTCGTCCCGCCGTTGCCCAGCACGACCTCGTAGCCGTCCGGCACGTCGAACAGCTCGCGCAGCCCCTCGCGCACCGAGCGGACCAGGTTCTTCACCGGTGCCTGGCGGTGCGAGGTGCCCATGATCGCGGCACCCTCGGCCGCCAGGGCCTGCAGCGCCTCGGGGCGGACCTTCGACGGGCCGCAGCCGAACCGCCCGTCGGAGGGCAGGAGCTCGACGGGGATGGTGATGGTCATCCGGGGAATGCCTCTTTCGACGAGCGGGAACGGTGCCCTGACGACAGACGGCCCCCCTGCAGGGCCCCGCCGCGAGCGTGCGCGCGGCGGGGGGCAGGGGGGATCTTCTGCCGATCAGGCGGGGGCGACCTGCGTGGTGGTCTTGGTCTGGATCGTGTCCCAGCCCTCGACGTCCGCGGGCTTGCGCGGGTCGGGCCCGATGTAGCGGGCCGAGGGCCGCACGAGGCGGCCGGTCTTCTTCTGCTCGAGGATGTGCGCGCACCAGCCGGCGGTCCGGGCACAGGTGAACATCGAGGTGAACATGTGGCTGGGCACCTCGGCGAAGTCCAGGACGATCGCCGCCCAGAACTCCACGTTGGTCTCGACCGGCCGGTCGGGGCGGCGCTCGCGCAGCTCCTTGAGGGCGGCCTGCTCCAGGGCCAGGGCGGCCTGGAAGCGCGGGGCGCCGAGCTCCTCGGACGCACGGCGGAGCACGCGGGCGCGGGGGTCCTCGGCGCGGTAGACGCGGTGGCCGAAGCCCATCAACCGCTCCTTGCGGTCGAGGAGGCCCTTCACGTACTTCTCGGCGTCGCCGGTCTTCTCGACGTCGTCGAGCATGTGCAGCACGCGCGAGGGGGCGCCGCCGTGCAGCGGGCCGGACATGGCGCCGATCGCCCCGGAGAGCGAGGCGGCGACGTCGGCGCCGGTGGAGGCGATGACGCGGGCGGTGAACGTCGAGGCGTTCATGCCGTGCTCGGCGGCGGAGGTCCAGTACGCGTCGACCGCGGCGACGTGGCGGGGGTCGGGCTCGCCGCGCCAGCGGATCATGAACCGCTCGACGATGGTGGCGGCCTCGTCCACCCGCTTCTGCGGGACGGCGGGGGTGCCGATGCCGCGGGCGGACTGGGCGACGTAGGACAGCGCCATGACGGCGGCCCGGGCGAGCTCCTCGCGGGCCTCGTCGTGGGTGATGTCCAGCAGCGGGCGGTAGCCCCAGATGGGCGTCAGCATGGCGAGCGCCGCCTGCACGTCCACCCGCACGTCACCGGTGTGCACCGGGATCGGGAACGGCTCGGCCGGCGGCAGGCCCGGCCCGAACTTGCCATCGACCAGCAAGGCCCAGACGTTGCCGAACGTCACCTTGCCGACGAGGTCCTCGATGTCGACGCCGCGGTAACGCAGGGCGCCGCCGTCCTTGTCCGGTTCTGCGATCTCCGTCTCGAAGGCGATGACGCCTTCCAGGCCGGGTACGAAGTCGTCGGCCATCTCGCATGCTCCTCTGCGCACGGAACCCGTGCGCGCATGGGTCATGCCGCACGATTGCTTCCGACCCTAGGCCGTCGGGACACGCCGGGCGCAAGTGGGGCCGTCGTCCACCCCGCCGGGAGGCCTCCCGCGCCGGACCGCCCGCACGGTGTCAGCATGGCGAGGTGCCCGACCTCTCCCGCATGCGCAACGACTACACGCTCGGGCGGCTGCGCGAGGAGGACCTCGCGCCGACGTGGGTCGAGCAGTTCGACCGCTGGTTCGCCGACACCGTCGCCGCCGAGATCCCCGAGCCCAACGCCGTCGTCGTCGCGACGGCCGACGCCGACGGCGCCCCCGACGCGCGCATCGTGCTGATGAAGGGCTACGACGAGGCCGGGGTCGTGTTCGGCACCAGCTACGCCTCGACCAAGGGCGCGCAGCTGGCCACCAACCCGCGGGCGGCGCTGGTCTTCCCCTGGCACGCGCTGCAGCGCCAGGTGCGGATCACCGGCGCGGTGGAGCGCATCGGGGAGACCGCCTCCGACGCGCTGTGGGACCCGCGGCCGCGCGGGTCGCAGCTGGCCGCGGCGGCCTCGGTGCAGTCGACGGTCGTCGACTCCCGGCAGGAGCTCGAGGAGCGGGTGCGCCGGCTCGACGAGCAGACGCCCGAGGGGAAGGTGCCGCGCCCGGCCGCCTGGGGCGGGTACCGGGTCGTGCCCGAGCGGGTGGAGTTCTGGCAGGGCGGCGCGGACCGGCTGCACGACCGCATCCGGTTCGTCCGGGACGACGCGGAGGGTGGCGGCTGGATCGTCCAGCGACTGGCTCCGTGACCGAGCCGGTCGAGGCGACCGAGCCCGCTCCACCCCGGCGGTCCTGGGCGATCGACACCACGCCGCTGCGCAACCCGGCCTACCGGCGGCTGTTCTGGGGCGTGGCCGCGACGATGATCGGCCAGCAGATGACGCTGGTCGCCGTCCCGTTCCAGGTCTACGCGCTCACCGGCGACTCGCTGATGGTCGGCGTGACCTCGATCGTCGCGCTGGTGCCCCTGATCGTCTTCGGCCTGCTCGGTGGTGCGATCGCCGACTCGATGGACCGCCGCCGGCTGATGCTCATCACCTCGATCGGTGCCGCGGTGACCAGCGTGCTGCTGGCCGGGCAGGCGCTGCTGCCGGGCGAGGGCAACCTGGCGGTGCTGTGGGTGCTGACCGCCTGCGTCTCGGCCTTCGCCGCGGTCAACCAGCCCACCCGCAGCGCGGTCATCCCGGCGCTGGTCGGGCCGGCCGGCGTGCCCGCGGCGAACGCGCTGTCGATGACAGTGCGCCAGGCCGCGGTCATCGCGGGGCCGCTGCTCGCCGGCGTCCTCATCGGGGCCGGCGAGCTGTTCCTCGCCTATGCGATCGACGCGCTGGGCTTCCTGGCCGCCGCGCTGCTGCTGCGCGGGCTGCCGTCGCTGCCGCCGGGCCGGGACACCGGGCCGCTCCGGCTCGGTGCCGCGATCCGGGGCGTGGGGGAGGGCTTCGTCTTCCTGCGCACCCAGCCGGTGCTGCTGATGACCTTCGTCGTCGACATCATCGCCATGTGCTTCGCCTGGCCCCAGGCGGTGTTCCCCGAGCTCTCGGAGAACCGGTTCGCCGACTCGCCCAACGCGCTGGGCTGGCTGTTCGCCGGCGTCTCGATCGGCGCGCTGCTCATGGGGCTCACCTCGGGATGGGTGTCGCGGGTCGACCGGCAGGGCGCGGTGGTGCTGGCGGCGATCGCGGTGTGGGGCGTGGCGATCATCGGCTTCGGCTGGGCGCAGTCGCTGTGGCTGGCGGTGCTCTGCCTCGCGGTGGCCGGCGCCGGTGACATGGTCAGCGCGGTGCTGCGCTCATCGATGCTGCAGCTGGCCGCGCCGGAGGAGATGCGCGGGCGGATGCAGGGCGTCTTCATCGTCGTCGTCGCCGGGGGGCCGCGGCTGGGCGACCTGCGCGCCGGTGCCCTGGCGAGCGCGGCGTCGGTGAGCGTGGCGATGGTGTCCGGAGGCGTCGTCGTCGTGGTGGCCATGGCGCTGGTGGCGGTCCTGGTGCCGTCGTTCTGGCTCTTCCGGGCCTCCCGCACGGCGGTGTGACTCAGGCGAGGGCCGCGGCGACCACCTGCAGGTCGGAGACGAGGGCGTCGAAGGCGGCGTCGCGGGCGTCGTCCGGTGTGCGCAGGACGGCCGAGGGGTGCGTCGTCGCCAGGATCCAGGTCTGGGACGGCGCCGCCTCGTCGGGCTCGTCGTCGTCGGCCTCGTCGGCCACCGGGGGAGGCGGCAGGCCGGGCAGCGCCCAGGGCAGCAGCCGGCCGCGGTCCTGGGTGATCCGGAAGGACGGCGCGATCAGCGCCTTGGCCGCCGTCGCGCCCAGGGCGACGACCACCTCGGGCCGCAGGACGGCGAGCTCCGCCTCCAGCCACGGGGCGCACGCGCGCAGATGCTCGGCACCCGGGGTCTGGTGGATGCGCCGCTTGCCCTTGGCCGTGAAGCGGAAGTGCTTCACGGCGTTCGTGATGTAGGCGTCGTCGCGGTCGATGCCGGCCCCGGCCAGCGCCTGGTCCAGCAACCGCCCGGCCGGGCCGACGAACGGCTCGCCCTGCCGGTCCTCCTGGTCGCCGGGCTGCTCGCCGACCAGCACGATGCGGGCGGTGGGCGGGCCCTCGCCGAACACTGTCTGCGTCGCCGGCTCCCACAGCTCGCAGGCCCGGCAGCCGGCCGCCGCGGCCGCCAGCCCGTCCAGTCCCACTCCCGCCGGCGGCTGCGCGATCCCGTTCCGCTCGCTCATCGCCAGATGACACCGCAGGTCGGCGGTCCGCGCGACCGATACGGTCGGACGGACCGACGCGACGACGGCAGGAGGACAGGTGCTCGAGTTCGACGGGCTCCACAAGAGCTTCGGCGAGGTACGGGTCCTGGAGGGCGTCGGGTTCACCGTCGCTCCCGGCTCGATGTTCGGGTTCTGCGGGTCCAACGGCGCCGGCAAGACGACGACCATGCGGATCGCCATGGGTCTCGTCCGGGCCGACGCCGGGGAGGTCCGCTGGAACGGCCGGCCGCTGGACCAGGCGTCCCGCCGCCGCGTGGGCTACATGCCGGAGGAACGCGGGCTCTACCCGAAGATGAAGGTCGGGGAGCAGGTCGCCTACTTCGCCCGGCTGCACGGCCTCGACGGGGCCGCCGCCTCCCGGGCCGCCGACGAGTGGGTGGAGCTGCTGGGCCTGGGCGCCCGCCGCGACGAGCAGGTGGAGAAGCTGTCGCTGGGCAACCAGCAGCGGGTGCAGCTGGCCGCCGCGCTGGTCAGCCGGCCGGAGGTGCTGATCCTCGACGAGCCGTTCTCCGGCCTGGACCCCGTCGGCGTCGACTCGCTGGCCGACGCCCTGCTCGGGCAGGTGCGCCAGGGCGTCCCGGTCGTCTTCTCCAGCCACCAGCTCGACCTGGTCGAGCGGCTGTGCGACTCCGTCGGCATCCTCGCCCGCGGCCGGATGGTCGCCACCGGCACCGTCGACGAGCTGCGCCGGCGGGAGGCCGGCCGGCTGCTGCGGGTCGTCACCCCCGACGCCGCCCCGCGCTGGGCCGACGGGCTGCCCGGCGTGCGGGTGGTCTCGGACCAGGCCGGCGACGCCGTCCTGGAGCTTGCCGACGGCGCCGACGACCAGGCGGTGCTCGCCGCGGCGCTGCGCACCGGGCGGGTCACGCACTTCGCCTGGCAGCAGCCCACCCTGGTGGAGCTGTTCCGCGAGGCCGTCGCCGCGCCGAGCACCGAGGAGGTGGCGGCGTGACCGCCCCGCAGAACCTGTCCAGCGCCCAGCTGGTGCGGCTGGTCGCCGGCCGCGAGGTGGCCACCCGCATCCGCGACAAGGGCTTCATCATCAGCTCGGTCGTGATCCTGCTGGTGATCGTCGCGGCGGTGGTCATCCAGGTGGTGACCGGCTCCGGTGACGAGGAGAGCCGGGTGGGTCTCGTCGGGGGCGACGCCTCGCTGGTCGCCGCCCTGGAGGCACAGGGCGAGGCGCTGGACGTGGACGTCGAGGTGGTCGAGCTCGACGACGAGGCCGCCGCCCGCACCGCGGTCGAGGACGAGGAGGTCGACGGCGCACTGCTCGCCGGGGACGACGCCGAACTGCTCGTCCGCGAGTCCGCCGGCGGCACCCTCGAGGCGATCGTCCAGGGCGCGGTGGGGCAGGTCGCGATCACCGAGCAGCTCACCGCCGCGGGGATCGCCGAGCTCGACGTGCCGGAGGTCGCGGTGACCGCCCTGGACGCCGACGCCGCGGCCGACGAGCAGCGGGTCGCGGCCGCGATCTTCGGCGTCGTGATCCTGTACAGCCTGCTGATCCTGTTCGGCCAGTTCATCGCCCAGGGCGTCGTCGAGGAGAAGTCCAGCCGGGTGGTCGAGCTGCTGCTGGCCACCATGCGTCCGTGGCAGCTGCTCGCCGGGAAGATCCTCGGCCTGGGCGTCCTCGCGCTCGGGCAGATCGTGGCCATCGGTGTCGTCGCGGTCGTCGCGGCACTGGCCTTCGACGTCGTCGAGGTGCCCGGTGACCTGATCAGCACCGTCGCCATCGTCATCGCCTGGTTCGTGCTGGGCTACGCCTGGTACGCGGCAGTCTTCGCCGTCGCCGCGTCGCTGGTGAGCCGGCAGGAGGACCTCGCGACGGTGCTGATGCCGACGTCGATGGTGCTGATCGTCGCCTTCTTCATCGGCATCCAGGCCGCGTCGGACCCCGGCGGCCTGCTGGCCCGGGTGACCTCCTACGTCCCGGGCCTGTCACCGCTGGTCATGCCCGTGCGGCAGGCCGCCGGTGAGGTGGCGCCGTGGGAGATCGCGCTGGCGGTCGTCCTGATGCTGCTGGCCATCGTGCTGGTCGTCCGGCTGGGCGGGCGCATCTACTCCGGCGCCCTGCTCCGCACGGGCGGGAAGATCAAGATGCGGGAGGCGCTGGCCGCCGAGCGCGTCTGAGGGGTTGCCGGTCCGGCCTGCGGGTAGCCGCGCGGCATGGGCATGCAGCTGGGCTACACGATGATGACCGAGCAGGCCGGGCCGAAGGAGCTGGTCCGCCACGTGGTGGGCGCCGAGGAGGTCGGCTTCGACTTCTCGGTGAGCAGCGACCACTACTTCCCGTGGCTGGACGAGATGGGGCACTCGCCGCACGCCTGGACGGTGCTCGGCGCCGCGGCGCAGGCCACCAGCCGCATCCCGCTGATGACCTACGTGACCTGCCCGTCGTTCCGCTACCACCCGGCGGTCGTGGCGCAGAAGGCGGCGACCCTGCAGATCCTGTCCGACGGCCGGTTCACCCTCGGCCTGGGCGCCGGGGAGAACCTCAACGAGCACGTCGTGGGCGCCGGCTGGCCGCCGGCCGACGTCCGGCAGGAGATGCTCATGGAGGGGCTCCACATCATCCGGGAGCTCTTCGACGGCGAGGGCTACACCAACTTCCGCGGCGAGCACTTCGACGTCGAGTCGGCGAAGCTCTGGGATCTGCCGGACAAGCGGGTGCCCATCGGCGTCGCCTCCGGCGGCAGGCAGGCCTCCCGCATCGCGGGAGAACTCGCCGACGCCCTCATCGCCACCGAGCCCAAGCCGGAGCTGATCGAGGAGTTCGACGCCGCCGGCGGGGCCGGCAAGCCGCGGATCGCCCAGATGCCGATCAGCTTCGGCACGGACAAGGCCGCCGCCGTCACGCGGGCGCACACGCTGTTCCGCTGGTTCGGCTTCGGGTGGAAGGTCAACGCCGAGCTGCCGGGGCCGACCGCCTTCGACGCGGCCGCCCAGTTCGTCCGCGAGGAGGACGTCGAGAGCAGCATCCCGTGCGGGGACGACGTCGCCGCGGTGATCGAGGGGGCGAAGGAGTACGCCGACGCCGGCTTCACCCACCTGGCCCTCGTGCAGATCGGCGGCGACCAGCAGGAGCCCTACCTGGAGTGGACCCGGAGCACGCTGCTGCCGGCCTGGCGGGAGGCGTTCGGCGACTGACCTGCCCGGGAACCCTCCCGTTGGGGTGAGGTCACCCCTGCGGGCGGCGCGGGGGAGGCGGGGTGCCCGCGAAGATCGCTGGCATGACCGAGGACCTCGACAGGCGCCTCCGGCGGCTGCAGGCCTCCGGGGATCCCGATGCGTTGATCGACCTCGGCTGCGACCTCGCCGACGCCGGCCGGCACGCGGACGCCGAGGAGTGCTTCCGCCGGGCCGCCGACGCCGGTGACACCGTCGCGTCCTTCAACCTGGGCAACGCCCTCGCCGCGCAGGGCCGGTGGGCCGAGGCCGTCGACGCCTACGAGGTGGCGCTGGCCGCCGGCGAGCCCGACGCGTGGCGCAACCTGGGCCTCGTGCTCGAGGACCTCGGCGACCTCGCCGGTGCGATGCGCGCCTACCGCGGCGCCGTCGACGCCGGCGACCTCGAGGGCGGGCTGCAGCTGGCCTTCCTGCTCCGCGAGCAGGGCGAGCGCGACGAGGCGCTGGCCGTAGCCGAGGAGATCGCCGCCGCCGGTGACGCCGAGGCCGCCGCCGTCGTCGCCTGCTGGCGGTTCTGCGCGACGCTGGACCCCGCCCTCGAGGACGACCTGCGGATCGGCGCCGACCACTTCCCGGCCGCCCGCACCGACCTGGCGCACCTGCTGCGGGAGAGCGGCCGGGGCGCGGAGGCGCGGTCGGTGCTCGAGCGCGGCGCGAAGCTCGGCGAGCAGGTGTCCTGGCTGCCCCTGGGCAACCTCTACCGCGAGGACCTCGGCGACGACGAGGCCGCCGAGGAGGCCTTCCGCGCCGGCATCGCCGCCGGCGACGTGTACTGCCACCAGAACCTCGCCGTGCTGCTCGCCGACCGCGGTGACCTCGACGGCGCCGTCGAGCAGTTCCGGCTCGGCGCCGAGGCCGGTGACCAGCTGGCCGCGCAGACCCTGCGCAGCCTCGACATGGGCTGATCCGGCCGCTCCCGCGAGGCCCCGGCAGCACGGATACTGCCCGTGTGTCAGAAGCCACGGTCGATGTCGCGGACCTGCGCCACCACGGTGCCGCGGGGAACTCCGACGAACGCGCCGACGACGAGCCGTTGCGCGAGGACATCCGCCTGCTGGGCCGCGTCCTGGGCGAGGTCATCGGCGAGCAGGCCGGCGCCGACGTGCTGGAGCTGGTCGAGTCCACGCGGGTGCAGGCCTTCGAGCTCCGCCGGTCGCAGGTCGGCCGGGAGGAGCTGGCCGCGCGGCTGGCCGGGCTGGACGTCCGGTCGGCCAACCACGTCATCCGCGCGTTCAGCCACTTCTCCGTGCTGGCCAACCTCGCCGAGGACATCCACCACGAGCGGCGCCGCCGGCACCACCGGCGCGAGGGCTCGCCCCCGCAGCAGGGCAGCCTGGCCGCGACCTTCGTCCTGCTGGACCGGGCGGACCTCGACCCCGACGTCGTCGCCCGGGAGCTGGCCGGTGCGCTGGTCTCGCCGGTGGTCACCGCGCATCCCACCGAGGTGCGGCGCAAGACCGTCTTCCAGGTGCAGCGCCAGGTCAGCGACCTGATCCGGCAGCGGGACCGGGCCGCGCACGGCGAGGTCGACGACCGGTGGTCGGCCGAGCTGCGGCGCGCGGTGCTCACCCTCTGGCAGACGGCGCTGCTGCGGCTGTCCCGGCTGCGGCTGCAGGACGAGATCGACGAGGCGCTGCGCTACTACGAGCTGTCGCTGTTCGACGTCGTGCCCGCGCTCAACGCCGAGCTGCGGCAGGCCCTCGGGGCGCGCTGGCCCGACGCGGGACTGCTGGCGCGGCCGATGCTGCTGCCCGGTTCCTGGATCGGCGGGGACCGCGACGGCAACCCGTTCGTCACCGCCGACGCGTTGCGCCGGGCGACGAGCAGGCAGGCGGAGACGGCGCTGGGTCACCACCTCGCCGAGCTCGCGGAGCTGTACCGCGAGCTGTCCATGTCCGACCGGCTGATCACCCCGACCCCCGCGCTGTACTCGCTGGCCGAGGCCTCCCGCGACGACTCGCCGTTCCGGGCCGACGAGCCCTACCGCCGGGCGCTGCTCGGCATCTCCGCCCGGCTGACGGCCACCGCGCTGGTCGTGCTGGGACGGCTGCCGGGCGCCGCCCCGCACGCCGAGCTGCCGCCCTACCGGACGCCCGACGAGCTGCGCCGGGACCTCGACGTGCTGGACGCCTCGCTGCGCAGCCACGGGGCCGGGATGCTGGCCGACGACCGGCTGCTGCGGCTGCGCGAGGCGGTCGAGGTCTTCGGGTTCCACCTCTGCGGGCTGGACCTGCGGCAGAACTCCGCCGTCCACGAGGCCGTGGTCGCGGAGCTGCTGGCGTGGGCCGGGGTGTGCGACGACTACGGCGCACTGGACGAGGACGCGCGGGTCGAGCTGCTCTCCGGCGAACTCGCCCGGCGGCGCCCGCTGGTCCGGCCGGACGCGGAGCTGACCGAGGGGACCCGCGCGGAGCTCGACGTGTTCGCCGCCGCCGCCGAGCAGGTGGGGCTGCTCGGCGGGCGGGTGATCCCGAACTACGTGATCAGCATGTGCGGGTCGGTGAGCGACGTGCTCGAGGTCGCCGTCCTGCTCAAGGAGGTCGGCCTGCTCGATCCCGGTGCCGAGGACGGGCCCTCCTGCCCCGTGGGCATCTCACCGCTGTTCGAGACGATCGACGACCTGCAGGCGGCGGGCTCGACGCTGTCGGCGCTGCTCGGACAGCCGCTCTACCGGGCGCTGCTGGCCGGCCGGGGCGGGGTGCAGGAGGTGATGCTCGGCTACTCCGACAGCAACAAGGACGGCGGCTACCTCGCCGCGAACTGGGCGCTGTACCGGGCCGAGCTGGACCTGGTCGAGGTGGCCCGGCGGGAGGGCGTCCGGCTGCGGCTCTTCCACGGCCGGGGCGGGACCGTCGGCCGCGGCGGCGGGCCCAGCTACGACGCGATCCGGGCCCAGCCGCCCGGGGCGGTCGCCGGCTCCCTGCGGATCACCGAGCAGGGCGAGGTGATCGCGGCCAAGTACGCCGATGCCGACCTCGCCCGGCGCAACCTCGAGGCGCTGCTGGCGGCCACCCTGGAGTCGACGCTGCTGGACGTCGAGGGCCTGGGCGAGGACGCCGGTGCCGCCTACGCCGTGCTGGACGACCTCGCCGCCCGGGCGCGGACGGCCTACTCGGCGCTGGTCCACGAGACCCCCGGCTTCGTCGAGTGGTTCCGCGCCGCCACCCCGATCGGCGAGCTGGCCGAGCTGAACATCGGGAGCCGGCCGCCGTCGCGGAAGGCCGGCGACTCGATCGCCGACCTGCGGGCGATCCCGTGGGTGTTCAGCTGGTCGCAGACCCGGATCATGCTGCCCGGCTGGTACGGGACCGGGACGGCGATCGAGGAGTGGCTCGAGGACGGGCCGGGGGATCCGGGCGCCCGGCTGGAGCAGCTGCGCGAGCTGCACCGGCGGTGGCCGTTCTTCCGCACGACCCTGTCGAACATGGGGATGGTCCTGGCCAAGACCGACCTGGGCGTGGCCGCCCGCTACGCCGGGCTGGTGCCCGACGAGGAGCTGCGGGCCCGGGTGTTCGACCGGATCACCGAGGAGCACGAGCGCACCTGCCGGCTGCTGCTGTCCGTCACCGGCGACGCCGACCTGCTGGCCGACAACCCGTCGCTGGCCCGGTCGATCCGCAACCGCTTCCCCTACCTGGAGCCGCTGCACCACCTGCAGGTCGAGATGCTGCGCCGCCGGCGCGGAGGGGACGACGACGCGCTCACCCGGCGCAACATCCAGCTGACCATCAACGGCATCGCCACCGCGCTGCGCAACAGCGGCTGAGGAAGGAGCCCGGCCTCAGCGGACGGCGGCCCGGACGGCGGCCAGCAGGGCCTCGCGCTCGTGCATCGTCGTGCGCGCCCGGCCGTGGCTGGCGCCCAGCGCCACCTCGGCGGCGTCGATCGCCCGCCAGTCCTCGAGCAGCACCGGCTCGGCGCCGCGGGCCTGCAGCGTCTCCACCAGGTCGTCGACGGCGCCCCGGACGGCGAGCGTGCCGTCCGCGGCGTCGGCGAGGAGCGCGTCCACGGTCTCCCGGGCGTCGTGCTTGTTGGTGCCCACGACGCCGCTGGGCCCGCGCTTGATCCAGCCGGCGACGTACTCGCCGGCCGAGGGCTGCCCGTCGCGCTGCACCCGGCCCACGCCGTCGTGCGGCACCGTCCCGCTGCGCTCGTCGACCGGCAGCCCGGGCAGCGGGGTGCCCCGGTAGCCCACGGAGCGGACGACCAGGTCGGCCGGCAGGATCTCCAGCTCGCCGGTGCCGACCGCGCGGCCGTCGCCGTCGACAGCGGTGCGCTCGATCTCGATGCCGGTCACCCGGCCCTCGCCGAGCAGCCGCACCGGGCGGCGGAAGAAGCGCAGCCGCAGCGGCGTGCGGCCGGCCTCGAGCACGTGCCCGGCCCAGCCGCGCAGCACCCCGAGGTTGCGGCCGACCACGCGGTCGGCGGCGGCACGCTCCTCGCTCGCGGGGTCGAGCTCCAGGTCGACGGGGTCCACGAGCACGGTCGCGGCGGTCATGTCGTCGAGCTCGCGCAGCTCCTGGGTGGTGAAGGCGGCCTGCGCCGGGCCGCGGCGGCCCAGGATCGTCACCTGCTCCACGGGGGCGGCGGCCAGCACGTCCAGGACGTGCTGCGGCATGTCGGTGGACTCCAGCTCCTGGGGTTCCCGGGCCAGCACGCGGGCGACGTCCAGCGCGACGTTGCCGACGCCGACGACGACGACCGAGCGGGCGAGGGCCAGCGCGGCCTCGACCCGCTCGCGGTCGGCGTCGGGGTGGCCGGTGTACCAGGCGACGACGTCGGTGGCCGCGAGGCTGCCGGGCAGGTCCTCGCCGTCGATGCCGAGCCGGCGGTCCAGCGCCGCCCCGTAGGTGTAGATCACCGCGTCGACGTGGGTGCGCAGTTCCTCCAGCGAGAGGTCGACCCCGATGTCGACGTTGCCGACGAAGCGGACCAGCGGCTGGTCGAGGCTGCGGTGCAGGGTCTCCCGGATGGCCCGCATCTTGGGGTGGTCCGGCGCGATCCCGTGCCGGACCAGGCCGAACGGCGTGGGCAGCCGGTCGATGAGGTCGATGGAGACCGGGACGTCGTCCTGCCGGGTGAGCGCGTCGGCGGCGAAGATGCCCGCCGGCCCCGCGCCGATGATCGCCACTCGGAGAGGACGGCGCGCGGACGGGGGAGCGGCGGAACCGTCGGCGACCATGACTGGCATCCTGACCCGGCCGGGGGCACTCCACCAGAGCGCGCGCCCGGTTTCCCGATCACCGTCGCTCGAGGAGGCCCCTCCATGTCCATCGTCGTCGTCGCCACCCTGACGCCCAAGCCCGAAGCCGCCGACGCCGTCCGGGAGGCGATCCTGGCCGCCATCCCGAAGGTGCACGAGGAGCCCGGCTGCGAGCTCTACGCCCTCCACGAGGCCGACGGGAGCTTCGTCATGGTGGAGCGCTGGGCCGA
Source organism: Blastococcus sp. (assembly GCA_041640835.1). Taxonomy (GTDB): domain Bacteria; phylum Actinomycetota; class Actinomycetes; order Mycobacteriales; family Geodermatophilaceae; genus Blastococcus. The sequence goes on along the minus strand of JBEPZM010000009.1, from coordinate 12,187 downwards.
CGCCGACGCGATGAAGGCGCACGGCAAGGCCGAGCCGCTGGCCACCCTCGGCGCCGCCCTGGCCGGCAACCTCGCCGCCGCTCCCGACATCCGCCGGCTCACCCCCGTGCCCGCCGGCGACGCCGGCAAGGGCGCCGTCTGACCCGACCGGGCGCGCCCGGCGACCTCAGCGGCAGGAGTGGTTCCGGTCCAGGTCGTCGGGCACGTACTGGGTCAGCGCGACCCGGCTGCGCGGCACCAGCGGGGGCAGCTCGCAGGCCGCCACGGCCTGGGCCGCGGTGACCGACCCGGCCAGCCAGCTCGGCAGCCCGGCGAGCGGGCTGTCGTCGGGCACGGTGCCGACGATCTCCCGCCACTGCTGGTTCGTGGAGTACAGGCCGACCTCGGCGCCCCGGAAGCCCAGGTAGCCGGCCACGCCCTCGAGGGCGGCGCGGTTGCGCTCCCGGGCCTCGTCGGAGCCGACCTGCCAGGTGTTCATCGTCTCGACGTCCAGCCACCACCGGTAGCTCGACACGAAGCTGTCGACGTCGGCCTCGCGGGCGGCCGGCTGGAACACGTCGGTGACGCTGTCCCGGGCGCGCTCCCAGCCGTACCGCCACGAGCACGCCATGGAGTTCCCGCCGTCGCACTCGCCGTAGGGGGTGTCGCCGGCCGAGGGCCAGGTGCTGACCAGGCCTCTCACCTGCCCGGGGTTGGCCGTGTTCAGGTACACCTGGGCGACCGGCTGCTCGGGCACCGACCCGTTGGACTCCCAGGCCCACTCGAGCTGCTCGGCCAGGCACGGGTTGGCCTCGGTGGCCACCCCGCCGTTGACCCCGACGATGGCGAAGGCCCGCGCGTCCGGGAGGGTGGCGTCGCACTGCGGGTGCGAGATGTCGACGCCGACCGGGCTCTGCGCGAGGTCGAACTCGGTGGGCGCGGCGGCAGCGGGCGACTGGCCGGCGAGCGCCATGACGACGGCGGCCAGCCCGACGGCGGCCGCCGAGGGCAGCCTGCCGCGATACGTGCCCCCGTTGGCCATCCCGCCGACGGTACCTGCGGACCCGCGTCCGGGGGGAGTCCTTCGCCCCTGGTCAGACGGCCTGGCAGGTGGGGCACCAGTACAGGTTGCGGCCGACCATGACCTCGGTGCGCACCTCGGTGCCGCAGACCCGGCACGGGAGCCCGGTGCGGCGGTAGACGTAGTGGGCGTCCTCCCGACGCACGGCGCCGCTGCGGCGGGTCCGGTGCTCGGGGCGGGTGGTGACGATCCGGCCCATCCGGACGCCGGACCTCATCAGCGTGACCAGGTCGGCCCACATCTGCGCCCACAGCGCGTCGTCCACCGCCCGTCCGGGGCGGAACGGGGAGACCCGGTGCCGGAACAGGAGCTCGGCCCGGTAGACGTTGCCGACGCCGGCGAGCACCGACTGGTCCATGAGCAGGGCGCCGACCGCGGTGCGGCTGGCGGCGATCCGGCGGTGCGCCCGGCCGCCGTCGGCGCGCGGCCGCAGCGGGTCGGGGCCGAGCCGGTCCAGGATCGTCGTCACCTCGGGGGTGGGCAGCACCTCGCAGGCGGTGGGGCCGCGCAGGTCGGTCCAGACGCCGGTGCCGTCGGGGCCCTTGGCCTCCCAGCGCATGCGCAGCGCGCCCTTGGCGGGGGGCGGTGTGCCGGGTCCGGTCAGGTAGGTGCCGTACAGGCCCAGGTGCACGTGCAGGTTGTCGCCGCCGAAACGGGCGAACAGGTGCTTGCCGTAGGAGAAGACTTCGTCGAGCACGCGGCCGTCGAGCAGCGCCGCGCCCGCCTCGAAGCGGCCCTGCGGGCTGGTGACGTGGACCGGACGACCGGCGAACAGCGTGGACTGCTCCCGCGCCAGGCGGTACAGGGTGTGGCCCTCGGGCATCCGCGCAGCGTAGGTGCCGCGTCCGGATCCCCGACCGGGGCCCGGCTCAGCGGTCGACGGTCTCCAGGCCGAAGTGCGGCCGGTCGTCGACGGCGACGAGGTCGAGGAACTCGGGGTGCTGGAGGATGTGCCGCCGCACGAAGGAGCAGTAGGGCAGCACGGTCAGGCCGCGCTCACGGGCAGCGGTGAGGACGGCGGCGACGAGCGTCGTCCCGACGCCCTGGCCGCCCACGGACGGGTCGACCTCGGTGTGCGGCAACGTCATCTGGCCGTTGTCCACGTGGTAGCTGGCGAGGCCGACGACGCGATCGCCCTGCCGGATCTCGAAACGTCCCCGCTCGGGGACGTCGACCACCGAGGTCTCCATGTCCGATCCACCTTCCGTCATCTCCGGCGCCGTTGCCGGAGCTCGACGTGTGCCACAGAACGGTAACGCCTGGGAACTGGTTCGTCTCTCTTCGATACGACGAGTCGGGTCGGGCGGGGGTTCCCGGAGCGCCACCGATAGCCTCTGGGCCGTCGGTCCCGCGCGCGTGCGTCGCGCGGAGGCCCCCGTAGCTCAGGGGATAGAGCATCGGTTTCCTAAACCGTGTGTCGCAGGTTCGAATCCTGCCGGGGGCACCAGGAACGCGGCAGAGTCGCCCCGTGATCTCCACCCGCACCCGCCTCCGGTCCACGGCCGGGGTCCTCGCCCTGCTCGCAGCGCTGACGGCCGCGGGGTGCTCGTCCGACGACGCCGCCGGCGCGGAGGAGTCCTCGGCCTCCGGGGCTACGTCGACGGCGCCCGCCCGGGAGTACGACTTCTCGGCGGTCGCGCCGATCATCGAGGCGTTCGTCGCCCAGCAGGGCCTGAACGGCGCCGGCCTGGTGATCGTCGACGAGGACGAGGGGATCATCGACGAGCAGTACTTCGGGGAGTTCGACGCCGACCGGGTGTCGCTGGTGGCCTCCGCGTCGAAGATGGTCACCGCCGGGGTGCTGGTCCGTCTCGCCGACCAGGGTCTGCTCGACCTCGACGAGCCGGTCGCCGAGTACGTCGACTGGGCGGAGGGCGCCAACCCGGACGTCACCGTCGCCCAACTGCTCTCCAGCAGCTCCGGCCTCGTGGGGCTCCTGCCCAACCCGGGCTACGGGCCCTACGTCTGCCAGTTCCTGCCGACGGTGGAGCTCGAGGAGTGCGCGACCACCGCCTGGACGACGCCCGACGACGACGCCGACATCGTCGCCCCTGACACCGAGTGGCGGTACGGCGGCGTGCAGTGGCAGATCGCCGGCGCCGTGGCCGAGACGGTGTCGGGCAAGCCCTGGTCGGAGCTGCTCGAGGAGACCTACGTCGAGCCCTGCGGTGTCGATTCGCTCGGCTACAACAACCACTGGACCCAGATCGGCGAGGGCCTGGGCGGCTACCCGGCGGAGTTCGACGGTGACCCCGGCGTGCTGTCGCCGACCGAGAACCCGAGCATGGAGGGCGGGCTCTACATCGATCCGGTCGACTACGCCGAGCTGCTCCTCATGCAGCTGCGCGACGGCCGGTGCGGGAACACGCAGGTGCTGGAGCCGGAGTCGGTCGAGCGGATGCACACCGACCGGATCGATTCCTACGGCGGCAGGACCCTGACCGGGTCGGGGTACGGCCTCGGCTGGTGGGTCGACCGCGACGACAGCGGCCGCATCACCGATCCCGGCGCCTACGGGGCGGTGCCGTGGCTGGATCTGGACGGCGGCTTCGGTGCCTTCCTCGTGATCGAGGCCGATGCCCGGCTCGGCGCGACGCTGGCCGCGCAGCTGTACGAGCCGGTCGAGGCCGCGATCACCGCCGCCCGGTAGCGGCGCCCGCGGCGGTCAGGACAGCAGGGTCTGCTGCGGGGTGCGCCCGTAGCGGCGCCGGTACTCCTCGGCGAACCGGCCGCGGTGGTGGAAGCCCCAGCGGGCGGCGACGGAGGCCACGGTGACGTCCCCGGTGGGGTCGGCGGCCTGCAGCTCCCGGTGTGCCCGGTCCAGGCGGGTTCCGCGGAGGTAGGCCATCGGCGAGATCCCGCGGTGCCGGCGGAAGCCCTCCTGCAGCGCGCGCGGTCCGACGCGGGCGCCCTCGGCGATGTCGCCCAGGGTCAGCGACTCGTGCGCGCGGGCCTCGATGAGCTCGACGGCCCGCCGAACCGACGCCGGCCCGCCGTGGTCGGCCGACCGGCCCGCCTCGTCGTCCGTCGCGCTGTTCGGGAACGCGGCCAGCACGGCGGCCGCGATGGAGTCGATGGCCGCAGCCTGCACCAGGGGCTCGGCGATGGTCGTTCCGGACCCCGCGAACAGCGAGTGCACGTAGCCGATGGTGCTGGCGCAGTAGCGGCCCAGCGCGGGGGACACCGGCGCCAGGCGGTGGAACCGGAACTCCGCCGGGTCCACCCCGGCGCGCCCGGCGGCCCGACGGGCGACTTCGCGGGTGGGCAGCCGGACCAACCGCAGGTCCACCAGCGGCCACTCGCAGGTGAAGTCGACGCCCTGGGGGAAGAGCAGCACCTCGCCGGCCGAGCCGCTGACCTGATCGCGCGCGTGGCCCACCTGGAACCGGCCACCGGCGACCAGCCCGACCCAGGTCGCGTCGATCGGATCGACCTCCTCGCGCACGCCCAGGGTGTGCAGCAGCGAGTCGACGGCGAGGTCGCCGGCCGTCGCCGTCACTTGCCGGTAGCGGAAGCACTCCTGGCTGCCCCGGATCAGCAGCCGGTGGCCGGCGAACGTGTCCCGGATGGACTCGTGCGCGCGGAGGACGTCGTGGGTGGCGACCTCGAACCGCTGGACCGTGTCCCTGCCGTCCATGTCGCCCTCCGTTCCCGATCCGCTGCGACCGCGCCATGGTGCCCCGCTCGTCCGGGTCCGTGCCGTCCCGGTACCCGGCCCGGTGGTCCGGGATGCGCGGCGCACGAGCCGCGGGACGAGGTCCGCCCGCGTGCTCCTTGCTGCGGGTCCGCAGGGCGTGGCGTGATGGGCGACCGGAGGTGCGGCGGTGACGACCGGTCATGACGAGGGGGCCGACCGTCGGGGGACCGGTCGGCCGGGATGGATCGTGGGCGCCGACGGCCTCGGCACCCAGCTGTGGTCGGGCGAGCCGGTGCAGATGCCGACCGGTCGGCTGCACGCGGTCGACGGCGAGGGCTTCCTCGTCGGCCGGGCGGTGTGCACGGCGCCGGTCGTGCTGCTCGACCCGGCCGACTGGCGCTGGCCCGACGACGCCGGTGACGAGTGGCCGCTCTGCTGGATCTGCTACGCGCTGACCCGCTGAGGCCGCGCCGCCGCTCCCGGCCCGGTACCGTCCGGGCCCCGGAGGAGCAGCGATGGACCACACGACGCACGACGGCCGGCCGACGGGCCGGGACCTGACCCGGCTGGCGGTCAGCGCGACGCTGCACTGCCTCGCCGGCTGCGCGATCGGCGAGGTGCTCGGCATGGTCATCGGGACGGCGCTGGGCTGGTCGGACCTGGCGACCGTCGCGCTGGCCGTCGCGCTGGCCTTCGTGTTCGGCTATGCGTTCACCATCGGGCCGGTCCTGCGGTCCGGGCTGGCGCTGCGCGCGGCGATCCCGGTCGCGCTGGCCGCGGACACCGTCTCGATCACCGTCATGGAGATCGTCGACAACGCGGTGATGCTCCTGGTGCCCGGCGCGATGGAGGCCGGGCTCACCAGCTGGCTGTTCTGGGGCTCGCTGGCGTTCGCGCTCGCCGTCGCGTTCGTCGTCACCGTGCCGGTCAACCGCTGGCTGATCGGCCGGGGGAAGGGCCACGCCGTCGTCCACCGGTTCCACGGAGGCGGAGACGATTCCCACTGATTCCCCCGATCCCGGAACGCGGCGCCGCATCCGCCCGTTGTCTCCCCGCGAGCGCCCTTCGGCGCCCGCGCCCTCGTCGAAGAGAGACATGAGTACAAGTCACAGTCCCCAGGCCACGACTCCCTGCCCCGCTGAGGGGGTGCGTGGCCGGTGACCGATCTCCTGTCCCTCCTGCTCGGCGTGCTCGTGGTGCTCGGCATCACGGTGGTCACGGGGTACTTCGTGGCCCAGGAGTTCGCCTACATGGCGGTCGACCGCTCGACCCTGGCCGCGCGCTCCGAGGCGGGGAACGCGGCGGCGAAGCGAGCCCTGTCGGTCACCCGCCGCACCTCGTTCATGCTCTCGGGCGCCCAGCTGGGCATCACCGTCACCGGCCTGCTGGTCGGCTACGTGGCCGAGCCGCTGATCGGTGAGTCGATCGGCGGGCTGCTCGGGGGCGTCGACGTCCCCTCGGGGGTGAGCGTCGGCATCGGTGCGGTGCTGGCCCTGCTCTTCTCGACCCTGGTGCAGATGCTCTTCGGCGAGCTGTTCCCGAAGAACCTCGCGATCGCCAGGCCCGAGCCGGTCGCGCTCTGGCTGGCGACGTCCACCGTGCTCTACCTGAAGGTGTTCGGCTGGCTGGTCTGGGTCTTCGACCAGGCGTCGAACCTGCTGCTCAAGGCGCTGAAGATCGAGCCGGTGCACGACGTCGAGCACGCCGCCACCGCGCGCGACCTCGAGCACATCCTGGAGGAGTCGCGGGAGAGCGGGAACCTGCCCGCGGAGCTGTCGATGATGCTGGACCGGATCCTCGACTTCCCGAACCAGCACGTCGAGCACGCGATGATCCCCCGCCCGCGGGTGGGGACGGTCGCCACCACCGACACGATCGGGCACCTGCGCGAGCTGATGGCCCACGGCCACTCGCGCTACCCGGTGCTCGATCCCGAGACCGGTGACGTCGTCTCCGTCGTGCACCTGGCCGACCTTCTGACGACGACGGCGTCCGACGACGCGGCGGTGACCGCCATGGCCCGCCCGTGCCTGGTCGTCTCCACGTTCACCTCGCTCCCGGACGCGCTGCGCGAGCTCGCCGACTCGGGCAACCAGATGGCCTGCGTCATCGACGAGTACGGCGGCTTCGCCGGCGTGATCACGCTCGAGGATCTCGCCGAGGAGCTCGTCGGCGAGATCACCGACGAGCACGACGACGACGATCCCGGCTACGTGCCCCTCGAGGGCGACGGCATCTGGGAGATGTCCGGCGACGTGCACGTGGACGAGGTCGAGCGCGCACTCGCCATCGACCTCCCGCGCGGGGACTACGAGACCATCGCCGGGCTGGTCATCGCAGCCGCCGGCACCCTGCCCGAGCCGGGCACCCGCCTCGCCATCGAGCTGCCCCCGGACCCGGGCGACCTGGTGCACGAGGACGACCCGGAACCCCGGCTCCTGCACGTCGAGGTGCTCGAGGTGGAGCGGCACGTCCCCTCCCGTGTGCGCCTGGAACTGCCCGACCGCACCGCGCCCGCCGATGAGCCGGCCGCCGGCACCGAGGAGTCGACCCGATGAGCGACAGCCCCTGGGTCGTCGTGACCGCGACGGTCGTCATCGTCGCGCTGAGCGCGTTCTTCGTGGCCGTGGAGTTCGCCGCGCTCGCCGCCAAGCGGCACCGGCTCGAGGAGGCCGCGCCGACCAGCCGGGCCGCCCGCGCCGCGCTGCGCAACTCCTCGGAGCTGACGCTGCTGCTGGCCGGTTCGCAGCTGGGCATCACCGCCGCCACGCTGGCGCTCGGCGCGATCAGCAAGCCCGCCGTCCACCACTGGTTGACGCCGCTGTTCACCGACTGGGGGCTCCCGGAGGTGGCGGCCGACGTCGCGGCGTTCGTGCTCGCCCTGCTGATCGTGACCTTCATCCACCTTGTCGTCGGCGAGATGGCCCCGAAGTCGTGGGCGATCGCCCACCCCGAGCGCTCGGCCACCCTCCTGGCGGTACCGATGCGGGCATTCATGGCGCTCTTCCGGCCGCTGCTGCGCGCGCTGAACGCCGCGGCCAACCGGCTGCTGCGCTGGGTGGGCGTGGACGCCGTCGACGAGTTGGCCGTCGGGCACAGCCCCGATGCGCTCCGGCACCTGGTCGAGCACTCGGCGAACGTCGGGGCGCTGGACGCGAGCTTCTCCGAGCAGATCGCGGGCGTCCTGGAGCTGGAGCAGCTGACGGTGCGCGAGCTCGTCGACCCGGAGGCGGCGCTGACGTGGGTGCCCGTCGACGGGACCGCCGGCGACGTGCGCGCGGCCACCCGGCGCAGCGGCCACCTGCGGATCCTCATCCGCGACGGCGAGCGGATCGCCGGGGTGGTGCACGTCCGCGACACCCTCGCCGCGGCCGACGACGCACCGGTGGCCGAGTTCGCCCGGCCGGTGTTCACCCTGGACGCCGGTACCACGGTGCACGCCGCGCTCAAGGCCATGCGCGAGACCCGCAACCACCTCGCCGTCGTCGTCGACGGCGAGGCGGTCGTCGGAGTGGTCACCCTGGCCGACGTGCTCCGCCGGCTGTTCCCGCGGCGCGAGGTGGCGACCGCCTGAACCCGGCGCGGGGGTGCGCGGGAGGATGACTGCATGAGCCAGGTAGTCGTGCACGCAGAGAAGATCATCTCCGCTTCCGCCGAGCAGGTGAGCCAGGCGCTGGCCGACTACGAGACGGTCCGGCCGCGGATCCTGCCCGTGCAGTTCAGCGAGTACCGGGTGGAGAGCGGCGGCCACGGCGCCGGCACGGCGGTGCACTGGAAGTTCGCGGCCACCTCCAAGCGGGTCCGCGACCAGCTGGTCGACGTCACGGAGCCCGCGATCGGCACCCTGGTGGAGACCGACCGGAACTCCTCGATGGTCACCACCTGGACGGTCCTGCCCGAGGGCGCCGGCGCAGCCACGGTGAAGATCCGCACGACGTGGGACGGCGCCGGCGGCATCGGCGGCTTCTTCGAGCGCACCTTCGCGCCGAAGGGCCTGGGCCGGGTCTACGTCGACCTGCTGCACCGCCTCGACGCGGAGCTCGCCGCCGGCTGATCCGGGCGCGGACGCCGATCGGCGGGGACCATGGGCCGGTGACTCTCGCACCACCCGCCGTCGCCGCCTCGCTCGACGCCCTGGCCGACCTGGTGGGGGACGGCGACGCCGTCGTCCTCTCCGGCGCGGGCCTCTCGACCGACTCGGGGATCCCCGACTACCGGGGCGCCACGGGGAGCCTGCGCCGGCACACCCCGATGACCTACCAGACCTTCACCCGCGATCCCCGCGGCCGGCACCGGTACTGGGCGCGCAGCTTCGTGGGGTGGCGGCAGATGCGCGCGGCCCGGCCCAACGACGGGCACCGCGCGGTGGGCCGGCTGCAGGCGGCCGGGCTGCTGGGCGGGCTGATCACCCAGAACGTCGACGGCCTGCACCAGGCCGGGGGCGCGCGGGACGTCGTGGAGCTGCACGGCGGCCTGGACCGCACGGTGTGCCTGGGCTGCGGGGACGTCGCGGACCGCGGTGCGCTGGACGAGCGGCTGCGGGCGGCCAACCCGGACTTCGGGCCGCGGGTCGACGAGATCAACCCCGACGGCGACGCCGAGCTGCCCGACGCGGTGCTGGACGGCTTCGTGATGGTCGAGTGCCTGGCCTGCGGTGCCGACCTGCTCAAGCCCGACGTCGTCTTCTTCGGCGAGACCGTGCCCCGGAACCGCGTCGACGGCTGCTTCGCACTGGTGGAGGACGCCGGCAGCCTCGTCGTGCTCGGCTCGTCCCTGACCGTGATGAGCGGCTACCGGTTCGTGCTGCACGCCGCGAAGCTCGGCGTCCCGGTGGCCATCGTCAACGTCGGCCCGACCCGCGGCGACGCGAAGGCCGACGTTCGGGTGGACGCGCCGCTCGGCGAGGTGCTCCCGGTGCTGGCCGCGCGCCTGGCCGGATGACCCGCGAGGTCGAGCGGACCGACGACGGCCGGTTCGTCGTCGTCGACGGCCGCCGCTGGCGGACCGCGGACCCGGCGCTGCCGGACGACGTCCGCGAGAGGCTGCTGCACCACCTCGGCGTGGGGCGCTCCGGGGTGCGGACGGCGAAGAAGGCGGGGGACGACGCCGCCGTGGCCGCCGCCCGGGCCCGGGTGCAGCTGGCCAAGACCGGGCTGGGGGAGCGGGGCACCGCGTGGTGGGAGCAGTCCGACGCGGAGCGGCGGGACCGCTGGGAGACGGCGCTGCGCTCGCTCGGCGGCTGATCCGGCGGGCAGGGCCCCGCTCGGTCAGGATGGGAGCGATGCAGACCTTCGTGCCGGTGGCCGACTTCGAGGAGAGCGCGCGGCTGCTGGACTCCCCGCGGCTGGGCAAGCAGCGGGTCGAGACGCTGCAGATCCTGCGCGCTCTCGAGCTGCCCGACTACGGCTGGGCGAGCCACCCCGCGGTCGCCATGTGGCGCGGCCGGACGCCGGCCCTGGTCAGCTACGGGCTGGCGATGGTGCGCGTCTGGCGCGAGCGGGGGTTCGCCGACAGCACCGAGACGCTGATCGGCGAGTTCGCCCCCGAGGTGGTGGGCGTGCCGCAGTCCGAGCTGGCCGCGGCCGGGCTGCTCCCGTCCTGGGTGGGGAACGAGGAGCTGCACCGCTCCCACCGGTCCAACCTGGTGGCCAAGGAACCGGACTTCTACCGCGCCCGCTTCGCCGAGCTGTTCGGCCCCGAGCCCGACGACCTGCCCTACCTGTGGCCCGGCCCCGACGAGCTGCCTGCGCGCCCGGAGGCCGAGGGGGCGCGGGTCTGGGTGGTGCGCCCCCGGGCGCACAACGAGCTCGGCGCCTGCCTGGCCGCCGGCGTGATCGGGTTGGGCACCCAGTCGGGGATCGACGTGGACGCCACCGGGCTGGGCCCCGCGGAGCTGCGGGACCTGTCGAAGGAGATCTCCGGCCGCCGGCCGGCCAAGGACCTGCGGCAGCTGTCGACGTTCCTCGACGAGCTGCGCCCCGGCGACCCGGTGGGGCTGCCCATCGAGCACGGGGCGGGGCTGCTGCTCGGCGAGGTCGTCGGCGACTACCTGTTCCAGGGCCGCGAGCTGCTGCCGCACCGCCGGGCGGCCCGGTGGGACCGCGTGGTCCCGCGGTCGGCCGCCCGGCCGCCGGCGACGCTGCAGGATCCGCGCGCGCTGTTCCAGGTCGTGCTCGACCCCGCCGTCCTCGGCTGACCGGAGCGGGTCAGGCGCCGGGCAGCGGGATGTTCTGCAGCCGCACCCGGCCCTGGGCGACGAGCTTGCCGTCCTCGGCGCGGCTGAGCGTCACCTGCCAGAGCTGCTGGGTGCGGCCCTGCTGCACCGGTTCGGCGACGACGTCGACCCGACCCTCGGTCATCGAGCGGATGAAGTCGGTGCTGTTGTTCACGCCCACGGAGAACTGGCCGTGCTCCCGCACCGCCGTGCTCGCGCCGATGCTGGCCGCTGACTCGACGATCGCGCAGTAGACGCCGCCGTGCACGACGCCCCAGGGGGTGTGGTGCTCGGGGCCCAGCTGCGCGCTGCCGGTGACCCGGGTGCCGTTCACCTCGGCGGTGGTGAAACCCATGGCGCCGACGAAGGCCCGCTCCGGCTGCTGCTCGGTCACGCGTCCCACACCAGGCAGAAGGGGTGGCCGACCGGGTCGGCGTACACGCGGAAGTCGCCGCCCGCGCCGGGCAGCCGCCGCGCGCCCAGGGCGAGCACCTTCGGCTCCGCCTCGGCGATGTCGGCGACCCGGATGTCGAGGTGGAACTGCTGGGGGCGCTCGGGATCGGGCCAGTCCGGCGGCCGCAGGTCCGGTGCCTGCTGGAAGGCGATCCGGTAGCCGGCGCCGGTGATCACCACCCACCTGTCCCCGGGCTCGCCCTTCACCTCCATCCCGAGCAGGTCGGCGTAGAAGCGCGCGAGGGCGTGCGCGTCGGGCGCATCGATGACGACGGAGTGCAGCTGGCCGATCATGGAGCCATCCTGGACTGTCGGACCCCCGGAGGCAGCCCCTGCCGGCCCTGGCGCAGGATCGGGGGGTGGCTCCGACCCCGCCCGTCCTGGGAACACTCACCTGGCTGCCCGCCGCCGAGCACCCCGAGCTGCTCGGGGCGCCGGTCGTCGCCGCGCTCGCGCAGCTGACCGGCCCGGCCTGGGTGGCCGAGATCGACGACGACCTCGCCGACACCGCCGCCTTCACCGAGGCGTACGGCGTGCCGGCCGCGGCGTCGGCGAACTGCGTCGTGGTGGCCACCCGCCGCGCCGGTCAGACGTCGCTGGCCGCCTGCCTGGTGCTGGCCACGACGCGGGCCGACGTCAACGGGCTGGTGCGCCGGCACCTGGGCGCGCGGAAGGCCTCGTTCGCCCCCCAGGACGTCGCGGTCGCCGAGAGCGGGATGGCCTACGGCGGCATCACGCCGGTCGGGCTGCCCGCGTCGTGGCCGGTGCTGGTCGACGCCGCCGTCGCCGCGGCCGAGCTCGTGGTGATCGGCTCGGGGACGCG
>JBEPZM010000008.1:0-29662 GCA_041640835.1 Blastococcus sp. | reverse complement strand
GGTCGACGGCCTGCTGGCGCTGTCGACCGGGGCCGCCCTGATCGTGACCGGCCGCCGCGGCATCGGCGGGCTGCCCGGGCTGCTGCTCGGGTCCACCGCCGGCGCGCTGGTCCAGCACGCCGGGTGCCCGGTCATCGCCCTGCCCGACGAGGCCGGGACGCACGCGGGCGCAGGACTGCCCGTGGTCGTCGGCGTGGAGGGGCGACCCGGGGACGACGCCGTCCTGGCCTTCGCCGTCGCCGAGGCCGCCACGCGGGGCGTCGACCTCCGCGCCGTGCACGCCTGGCGGGACCTTCCGATGGAGTCGGCCGTCGGCGGGTTCGGTCCGCTCGTGGACTGGACCGCGATCGAGGCCGAGGAGCAGCGACAGCTCTCCGAGGCGCTCGCCGGATGGCGGAGCGGCGACCACGGCGTCCGGATCGAGGAGGTGGTGGCGCGCGACCGGGCCGCCACCGCCCTGCTGCACGCCTCGGCGTCCGCCGGGCTGCTCGTCGTCGGCCACCGGCGCCGGGGGCGCCTCTCGCGGCTGGGGTCGACGAGCCACGCGGTGCTGCACCGCGCGGCGTGCCCGGTGGCCGTCGTCCCGATCCGGGAGCGGCCGGGCGGGACGTCTACGCCCTAGGCTCGCCCCACCTGCCTCCGACGCCGAGGAGAGCCCGTGCGCGCTCGCGATGTCATGACCACCGAGGTGGTCGCCGTCGAACCCGGCACGTCGGCGAAGGAGGCCGCCGCGCTGCTGGCCGACCGCGGGTTCGCGGCCCTGCCGGTGGTGGACGGCGAGCGCCGGGTGCTCGGCATCGTCGCCGAGGCCGACGTGCTGCGCGGCCGGCTCCCCCGGGATCCGCGGCTGCACGTGCGCCGCGACGACGAGGACGGCAGCCCTCCCCCGGCACTGGTCAGCGGCATCATGACCCCCGACGTCCGCACGGTGGAGACCACCGCCGACGTCGCCGACATCGCCCGGGTGTTCGTGGACGCGCGGCTGCGCAGCGTGCCGGTCACCGACCGCGGCCGGCTGGTGGGCATCGTCAGCCGCCGCGACCTGCTGCGCACCCTCCTGCGGCCCGACGACCAGCTGCGGGCCGACCTCCTGGCCCTGGTCGCGGAGTACACCGGGGAGCCCGGCGACTGGGACGTCACGGTCTCCGACGGGTTCGCGACGATCACCCGCACCGGCGGGACGCCCGAGGGGTCGGCCGAGACGGAGGAGCGTGCCCTGCGCGCCCTCGCCCGCACCGTCAGCGGGATCGTCGACGTCCGCGTCAGCGCTTCCGTGGCCGGCTGAGCGTGCGCGCTCAGCCGGCGTCGGCCTGCTTCTTCGCCGCCGCCTTCTGCTCCTGCTTGAACCGGCGCACCTCGGCGAGCGACTCGGGACCGGTGATGTCGGCGACCGACCGGGTCGAACCCTCGTCGCCGTAGGCCCCGGCGGCCTCCCGCCAGCCGGCTGGGGTCACCCCGTACTGCTTGCCGAGCAGGGCCAGGAAGATCGAGGCCTTCTGCGCGCCGAAGCCCGGGAGCTCCTTGAGCCGGCGCAGCAGCGCCTTCCCGTCCGGGGCGTCGGCCCACAGGTTCTCGGCGCGCCCGTCGTAGCGCTCCACCAGGAGCCGGCACAGGACCTGGGTACGCCCGGCCATCGACCCCGGGTAGCGGTGCAGCGCCGGCGGCCCCTGGAAGACGGCGGTGAGCACGTCCGGGTCCATGGCCGCCAGCTGCGCGGCGTCGAGGGGGTCGACGCCGAGCCGATCGGCGAGCAGGCGGGGCGCGGAGAAGGCGCGCTCCATCGGGAACTGCTGGTCCAGCAGCATCCCGATCAGCAGGGCGAGCGGGTCGCGGCCGAGCAGCTCGTCGGCAGCCGAGTCCTGGGCGATGCACAGCTGTAGCACCCCGGCAGTCTGCCTCACCGGCTCGGCGCCCTCCCTGCTCAGGCGCACGGCGTCGACCCCCACCCCACCGGGCGGCGGGCACAATCGAACCCGCGTCCTCCGGGTCGGCATGAGTCGGCGCCGTGGACGATCGCCCACGTCAGGCTGCCGAGATCTCGCCCTGTTCCGACGACAAGGCGGACAGCAAGGCGGCCGTGAAAGCGGTGCGCTCGACGAGGCCGGAGATCGTGGCGTGCTCCTGGCGGCTGTGCGCCCCATGGCCCACCGCGCCGAGCCCGTCCAGCACCGGCCGTCCCAGCGCGGCTGCGAAGTTGCCGTCGCCGGCTCCGCCGACGGCCGTCTCGGTGAGCGCGAGCCCGACCCCCTCGGCGATCCTCGCGGCTCGATGGAAGAGGTTGCCGATCTCGGGCGTGCGGACCATGACCGGCCGGACCCAGCCGCCGTCCACCCGCACCCGGACAGCCGAGTCCGACGGCCGCCACCCGGTGAGCGCTGCGTTGATGCGCGCTCCCTCCTGTTCCGTGGCCACTCGGACATCGATCCCGGCACGGGCCGTGGCGGCGGTGACGTTGGCTCGGCTCCCTCCGGAGACGAGGCCGACGTTGACGGAGGTACCGGCAGCCGGGTCTGCCAGGCCGTGCGCCATGAGGACGAACTCGGCCAGTGCGGAGATCGCACTCGCCCCTGCACCAGGGTCGAGACCGGCGTGCGCCTCGACGCCGGTGAGGGTGACGTCGAACATGCCGATGCCCTTGCGGGCGGTTTTCAGTGCCCCGTCGGCACTCGGCTCGAAGACCAGGACGGCGGCCGCGTCGCGGCACTGCTCCTCGATGTCTGGTCGGGAGGCGGGGCTGCCGATCTCCTCGTCGCCGTTGACCACGAGCCGGACCGGCGGCCGTGCGCCGCCGGTCTCGGCCAGAGCGCGCAGCGCCCAGACCACCTGCACCAGGCCCGCCTTCATGTCGAAGACGCCTGGCCCCCGCAGCACGTCGCCGTCGACGGTGAAGGGCATCGACGCCAGGGTCCCCAGCGGCCACACCGTGTCGTAGTGGCCCAGCAGGCACACCGGCGGCGCCCCGGCGCCGGCGCCGGCGCCCGCCCACTGGAACACCAGCGTGTCCCCGTGCGGGCCGCCCGGGACGCGGCGCCGGGACGAGCCCGGGCCGAGCCGGCGGTCGATCCACTGCTCCACCCAGGCGGCGCCGGCGTCGAGGGCCGGACGGTCGTCGCTGGGGGTCTCTACCCGCACGAACTGCTCGAGGTCCTCGAGCATCGCGCCGGTCGAAGCGTGGACGAACCGGCGCAGCTCGGCCGCGGAGCTCACCAGATCTCGCGGAGCACGCGCATGATGTTGCCGCCGACGACCTTCTGGATGTCCTCGTCGGAGTACCCGTGCCTGACCAGCCACCCGATGATGTTGTGGTAGTTCTCCGCCGGGTTCTCGATGCCGTCCACGTACTCGACCTTGTGGAACGGGCGAGGCTGGTCCAGAGCGAAGTTGGCGGCGAACGCGTCGTGCAGGCCCACGTGGTCGCCGAACAGCGTGTCCGGGCCGAAGGTGACGTGGTCGATGCCGACCAGGTCGACGCAGTAGGTGAAGTGGTCCATGACCGACTCGAGCGAGTGCTCGGGGTGGTCGGCCGAGATCGTGGTGTGCGGCGCCGCCTCGATCCCGATCACGCCCCCGGTCTGCGCGCAGCCGACGATCACCTCGTCCGGCTTCATCCGCGGGGTGTCCCAGACCGTGCGCGCGCCGGCGTGGGTGATCAGCACCGGCTTGGACGAGACCTCGTAGGCGTCCATGCAGGTCCGGTCGCTGGAGTGCGAGACGTCCACGGCGATGCCGAGCTTGTTCATCCGCTCGACGGCGCGCGCGCCCAGCATCGTCAGCCCGCCGTCGCCGGGCTCCTTGAGCCCCGAGCCCAGCGCGTTGGACTCGGAGTAGACCAGGCCCATCTGCCGGACGCCGAAGCCGTAGAGAATGTCGAGGCGATCCAGCTCGTTCTCGATCGGGGTGGCCGCCTCCAGGGCGAAGACGATCGCCACCCGGCCGGTCTCGTGCGCGTGCTCGATGTCGGCGACGGTGCGCGCTACCGTGACGAATTCCTGGTGCGCGATGTCGGACAGCCGCATGCCCAGGTCGTAGATGACGTCGTCCCACTTCCAGCCGAAGTTGCTGGTGACGCAGGCCATCCCGTCCATCATGTTGTCGAAGACGGCGGTCATCCCCGAGGCGGCCAGACCGCGGTAGCCGGTGCGCTCCCGGCCGGTGCGGATGTAGTCGCGCAGGAGGGACAGGTCCTCGGGGAAGACGTGCGGGTGCTCGTGCAGGCTGATCACGATGCTCTCGGTGAGCAGCCTCTCCGCCCGCTCCTGCTCGGCGTCGGTGAGCCCCAGCTCGTAGGCGGGCACCCGCCCGATCTCGGGGGCCAGCTTGAACTCCGTGAAGTCCTTCCCAGGGGTGAGGTACGAGTAGGACTCGTACCCGTCATAGCGGCTCGTCGTCACGGTGGCGCCTTTCTCGTCGTTCGGTACGCGGACGTGGCTGTGCTCCCGCCCGCCGGGCCACGACGCACGGCAGGCGACGGCGACCGGCGCACCGGTCGGCCGGCGGCGGGAGCGGGTCAGGAGGTCTCGGTGCCCGGGCGTTCTCCGGAGGTGAAGAGCGGGTGCCGGAACACCCGCTTGATGGTGCGGAGCTCGGTGTCGACCTCGAGATCGCGCACGCCCTTGAGCATGCCGAGCTGGCGGGTCGTGAACTCGTAGAGCGCGTCGTTGTTGCGGAAGACCGCTTCGCAGACCACGTCGCTGTAGCCGGCGGTGGCCGACACGTAGCGGACCTCGGGCCGCGCGGCGAGCGCGACCGCCACCGACTCCAGGTCGGAGAGCTCCACCCGCAGGTGCAGGAAGACCTCCAGGTTGAAGCCGAGCAGAACCGGGTTGACCAGCGTGGCGAAGGACAGCTGCCCGGCCGCCTGCAGCGCGCTCAGCCGCCGGGACACCGCGGTCTCACTGAGCCCCAGGTCGGCGGAGAGGTCCACGAAGCTGCGCCGGCCGTCCTGGCCGAGCGCGGCGATGAGGGCCGTGTCGAGCGCGTCCATGCGGGGCGGCTTGTCCGCCGGCGCGAGCGGCGCCCGGGACCTGCCCTCGGCGCGGGGCAGCAGCCCCTGGCTCCACTCGTCGCGGGTCTTGAAGGTCTTCAGGACCATCGCGGTGGTGCTGCCGACGATCGCGTCGTGCTCGGCCAGGTCCTCGAGCAGGATCCGGCTCAGGTGCGCCCGGTCGCGGACGATGAACTCGCAGATCACGTCGCTGCGCCCGCTGACGATGGAGACGAACCGGACGTCGGAGCGCCCGGCCACGCCCTCGGCCACGGCCGCGGTGCGGCCCGGCTGCGTGCGCAGGTGCACCAGCACCGGCTGCCCGAGGTCGGCGCGCAGCGGATCGGGCACCCCGACGATGACTAGGTTGCCCGACTCACGGAGCCGCTGGACGCGGCGCATGGCCGTGCTCTCCGAGACCCCGGCGACCGCCGCCAGCTGACCCCACGTGGCCCGCGCATCGTTCTGCAGGGCGGCCACGAGGCGCGCGTCGACGTCGTCGAACGCGGTGGCGGTCGGTTCCAGGGGCACGGCGGGAGTGTGACCCCCCAGGAGTCGCCGGGTCAAGTCTTTCGCGCAGCTATTCGTCATTTCAGCGCCCTGTCATGCTGGATACCAGCACCATGGGGTCCCTTGACGAAACGCAATAGCAACATTCCGGGTCTAGGCATGTCATCCAGCGACTGGTAGACCTACCGCTTGCAGGGATCCTGCGTCGCTCCGTCCAACGATGCTGATTACCTGCGAAGAGTGGCGGAACTTTCGGTTTCCGCGCTCGCCACCCGGTCTCCTCGTACTCCGAAGGGGACCACTGCTGGAGAGGAGACGCACGCATGCGCATTGCGTACGTGCTGCCAGGGCCGCTGTCCCTCGGGCATCCCGCCGGGAAGCAGGAGCTCGTGCGCCGCCAGGAGATCCTGCAGTCCTGGGCCTCCCCGGGCACCGAGGTCGTCGTGCGCGAGGTCGCCGAGGGGCCGCCGTCCATCGAGAGCGCCTACGAGGAGTACCTGTCCCTGACACAGACCGCCGGGCTGCTGCTCTCGCTGCAGGACGAAGGGTTCGACGCCGCGGTCATCGGCTGCTTCGGTGACCCCTGCCTCGACGCCCTCTACGAGGTGACCGAACGGCTGGTCGTCGTCGGGCCCGGGAACGCGTCGTTCCACCTGGCAGCCATGCTGGGCGAGCGGTTCGGCGTGGTCACCGTCGACGACGGCATCGTCGGCCCCATCCGGCGCCAGGTCGCCGGCTCCGGGCTGGCCGAGCGACTCGCCGCCGTCGCGGTGGTGCAGACCCCCGTCCTCGAGATGTCCGGCGACGTCGACGACCTCGTCGACCGGGCCTGCGCCGGCGCCCGGGAGGTCGTCGCCCAGGGCGCGGACACCGTCGTCCTCGGCTGCATGAGCATGGCCTTCCTGGATCTCGGCCCGCGGATCGAAGCCGAGGTCGGCGTCCCCGTGGTCAACCCCGTGCAGGCCGGCCTCCTGACCGCCGAGGGGCGCGCACGGTTCGGCCTCCGACACAGCAAGCGCGCCTACCCGCTCCCCCGCAAGGTCGCCGCGGGCGCCGCGCTCCGCGAGCTCTACGTCCACCCCTGAAGCCCCGACTCCCGGGCGCCTCGTGCGCCCATCCCCCGCGAAGGAGATTCCCGATGAAGCAGCACCCCGGCCGGGCCCGCCTACGGCGGCGCCTGCTGGCCGCCGTCCTCGGCCTGACCACCCTGGCCGCCGCGGCCTGCGGTTCCGACTCCTCGTCCGGCGCGAGCGGCGAGTGGCAGGAGGGGCCGGTGACGTTCGTCCACGCTGCCTCCAACGCCCCGGCGCACATCGACCCGGCCCAGGCGGTGGACCTGGACTCGTTCACGGTCACCCGCAATCTCTACGACCCGCTGGTCTGGACCGATTCCGACCTGAACCCCATCCCGTGGCTCGCCACGGAGTGGACCACGTCCGAGGACGGCCTGACGACGACGTTCACCCTGCGCGACGGCGTGACCTTCAGCGACGGCTCCCCGCTGACCGCCGAGGACGTGCAGGTCACGTTCGAGCGCGTCATGGCGCTGCAGGCGGGCCCGTCCTTCCTGTTCGCCCAGGGCACCCAGGCCGAGGCGGTCGACGACCGCACCGTCGTCTTCCGCACTGCGCAACCCGACGCCTACCTGCTGCCGCACCTGACCAAGCTCGGCATCGTGAGCTCCGCGGCCGTCGAGGAGCACAGCACGGACGAGGACCCCTGGGCGACGGCCTGGTTCGACGAGAACTCCGCCGGTTCCGGCCCGTACGTGCTCGGTGAGTGGCAGAAGGGCGTGCAGCTCACCATGGAGAAGAACGAGGACTGGTGGAAGGGCTGGGAGCCCGGCTCGATCGACACCGTGATCGACCGGTTCGTCCCCGAGACCTCCGCCCGCATCCAGATGGTGGAGCAGGGCACCGCCGACTTCGCCTCCTCGTGGCCGGCCACCGACGCGCTTCGCGTCGGCGAGGAGGACGGCTTCACCCTCGAGAGCGTGCCGACGTTCGAGATCGAGCCGATGTTCTTCCTGAACACGCAGAAGGCACCGTTCGACAACCAGCTGGTCCGCCAGGCCGCCCAGCTCGCCTTCGACTACGACTCGATCGTCGAGTACTACCAGGGGGAGGCCACGATCCCCGGCGGGCCGCTGCCCGGCGACTACCCCGGCGCCTCCGGCTTCCCTGCCTACGCGCAGGACGTCGAGCAGGCCAAGGACCTGATCGAGCAGAGCGGTGTCGACCTGTCGGCCCACCCCGTCCGCTTCCTGCTGCCCTCCGGCTACGACAGCTTCTCGGTCGGCGCCACGGTCTTCCAGGAGTCGCTGGAGGCCATCGGGTTCGACGTGGAGATCCAGCAGATGCCCTTCGCCCAGGTCATCTCGGCCTACTCGGATCCGGCAACGGCTGGTGAGTCCTCGGTGATCATCTCCAGCCCGTACACGACGGACCCGACGATCTTCCTCGGCAACTTCTACCTGCCCGGCGCGACGTACAACTGGTCGCTGTACAACAACCCGCAGGTGGCCGAGCTGATCGACCAGGCCCGGACCAGCACCGACACGGCGGTGTCCGAGAGCGCGCTCCAGAAGGCAGAGTCCCTGATCCGCGACGACGCCCCGGCCATCTGGGCCGGACGGCCGAACACACTCGTGGCGATGCCCGACTACGTGAAGGGCTACGAGATGGCCACCGTCGACTACCGGTGGACCATGTACTTCTGGCAGCTGCGGATCGCGGCGCACTGATCCCGCCGGTGCGGCGCCGTGGCTCCCCCGGGGCGGCGGCCGGGCCCCCCCCGGCGCCCCACCGGCCCGTCCGTCCGCCCCTCTCGCAGGAAGCGTCCTCGCGTGCCCCTCTACCTCCTCAGACGGCTCGGCTGGATGGTCGTGGTGCTCTTCGCCATCACGGTCATCACCTTCGCGCTGGCCCGCGTCATCCCGGCGAACCCGGCGGCCTCGGCCGCCGGCCTGGGCGCAACCCCCGAGCAGATCGAGGCCATCGCGCAGCGCATGGGTCTCGACCAGCCCTTGGTCGACCAGTACCTCACCTACCTCACCGGCCTGCTCCACCTGGACTTCGGGACGTCGATCGCCACGGGCTCATCGGTCCGCACCGACCTCGGCAACTACCTGCCGGCGACCCTGGAGCTGGTCGCCGTGAGCTTCGTGGTCTATGTCCTCCTCGCCGTGGCCCTCGGCACGTGGGCCGCGGTGACCCGCGTCCCCTTCGTCGACGGCGCCATCCGTGTGCTGTCGATCGTCAGCTCCGCCGCTCCGGTGTTCTGGGTGGCGCTCATGCTCCAGCTGGTCTTCTACGCCGAGCTCGGCTGGCTGCCCGGAGGCGGCCGTCTCGACGTCCGGGAGACCCCGCCGGACGCCGTCACCGGCTTCTTCACGATCGACAGCCTGCTCTCCGGCGACTTCGCGCTGTTCGGCAGCGCGGTGGCCCACCTCGTGCTTCCGGTGACCGCCGTCGTGCTGAGCATGCTCGGGGTCGGCGTCCGGCTGCTCCGCTCGAGCATCGGCGCGGAGCTGGACGAGGGCTACGTGCGCACCGCCGAGTCCAAGGGCATCCGCCCGTCGCGGATCCTGTTCCGGCACGTCCTCAAGAACGCGCTCAACCCGTTCGTCAGCATGAGCGGCGTCCAGCTCGGTTACCTGTTCGCCTGGATCGTCCTGGTGGAGACGATCATGCAGTGGCCCGGCATCGGGCTCTACGCCTTCACCTCGTTCCAGAGCGTCGACTACAGCCCGATCATGGCGATCACGCTGGTCATCTCGGTGCTCTTCCTGCTCATCAACCTGCTGGTCGACCTGATGTACCCGCTGCTCGACCCGCGCATCCGACTGGCAGGGAGATGACCATGGCCTCCGCAGTGAACGCGGATCCGGTCGCGAACGTGGTGCCCAGCAGGACGCCCCGGCGTCGCCGCCGTCCGGGCCTGGCCGCGGTGGGCGCGGTCATCGTCGGGCTCTTCGTCGTCATGGCGATCGCGCCCGGGCTGTTCAGCAGCCAGAGCACAACGACGCTGGATGTGGGCCGGCAGTTCCTCCCGCCGAGCCTCGACCATCTGTTCGGCACCGACGAGGTAGGGCGCGACATCTTCTCCCGCGTCGTGCACGGCACCCGGTACACGCTGTCGATGTCGGTGGCGATCGTCGCGATCGCCGCGGTGATCGGCACGCTGCTGGGCCTGATCGCCGGCTACGTGGGCGGCTGGGTCGACTCGCTGATCATGCGGATCACCGACATCTTCTTCTCGCTCCCCACCTTCGTCGTCGCCATGTCGCTGGCCGTCGTCCTCGGTCGCGGCATGCTCTCCCTCGTCGGTGCGCTGAGCCTCGTCTGGTGGCCGACGTACACGCGCCTGGTCCGCGGCATGGTCCTCGCCATCAAGGAGCGGCCGCACGTCCGCTCCGCGCAGGCCATCGGCGCCGGGCGGCTGCGGGTCCTGCGGCACCACATCGTGCCGTTCCTGACCCAGGAGCTCGTGGTCCGCACGACCCAGGACATCGGTTACGCGATCGTCGCCGTCTCCAGCCTGAGCTTCATCGGCGTCGGCGCCCAGCCACCGACCCCGGAGTGGGGGCTGCTGCTCTCCGGCGCCCGCTCCTACATCACCTCGTCGTGGGCCTACCCCCTGTTCCCCGGCCTGGTGATCATCGTCGCGACGCTGGGCTTCGCCCTGCTCGGTGACGCCCTCGCCGACCGCTCACGGCCCGCTTCCCGCCGAAGGGGTCTGTCGTGACACGACCCGATCAGCAACCCCCGACAGGAGGAACGCCGATGGACCTCGTCATCACCGGAGGGGAGGTGGTCACCGCCGGCAGCCGCGGCCGCGCCGACATCGGCGTCGCCGATGGCCGGGTCGTGCAGATCGGCGGCGACGTACCGGTGGGCCCGTCCACCCGCGTCATCGACGCCACCGGCCGCTTCGTGCTCCCCGGCGGGGTGGACGTGCACGTCCACCTCTCCCCCGCCTACATGCCCGCGGGCGTCGGCCCCGGCGGGGTGACCCCGACCAGCGGTGAGCCGGCGCTCGCCGACGACGTGCTGGCCTGGGCCGACGACTTCGTCAGCGGCTCGCACGCCGCCGCGGCCGGCGGCATCACGACGATCGGCAACATGACGTTCTCGCGAACCGGGGAGACGCCGCTGCAGGCCGTCGAGCGGACCGCCCGGGACGGCGAACGCGACAGCATCGTCGACTTCATCCTGCACCCGGTCATGCTGACCGCCCAGGGCATGGCCGAGCAGGTCGAGGAGCTGGCCGCCGCAGGGTGCTCCAGCGTCAAGTTCTTCATGATGTTCGACAGCTTCGACGCCGAGGCCGCCGACTACGTCAAGGTCCTCGCCCGTGCCGGCGAGCACGGCCTGGTCACGATGATCCACTGCGAGGACGCCTGCGTCGTCGGCCACGTGACCGGGCAGCTGATCGAGGCCGGGCACACCCACCCGCGCAACTACGGGCGCAGCCGGCCGGCCTACGCCGAGGCGATGGCCGTCTCCCGCGCCGTCGCGTACGCGGAGGCGACCGGCTCGCCCATCTACATCGTGCACCTGTCCAGCCGGGAGGCCCTCGAGATCGCGCAGCATGCGCGCGCTCGCGGGGTGCCGGTCTTCGTCGAGACCCGGCCCATCTACCTGCTCTTCGACGAGAGCTACCTCGACCGCGAGGACGGCGGCCTCTACGTCGGCAACCCGCCGCTGCGCTCGGCCGAGGACGTCGGCGCCCTGTGGCAGGGGCTGATCGGCGGCGGCATCGACACCGTCTGCACCGACCACGCCCCCTCGCTGTCCGCCGACAAGACCGGGCCGGACGTCGACATCACCACGGTCGCGCCCGGGATGGCCGACCTCGAGACCATGCTCCCGCTGCTCTACAGCGAGGGCGTGCGCACGGGCCGGATCACCCTCGAGCAGTTCGTCGGGGTCACGGCCACCAACGCGGCGAAGATCTTCGGCATCTACCCACAGAAGGGCACGATCGCCGTCGGCAGCGACGCCGACCTCGTGATCTGGGACCCGGCCGGGCGCACGACCTTCGACGCCGGCCTCGCGCACACCCGCACCGACTTCAGCCTCTACGACGGCTGGGAGATCGAGGGCGGCCCGGTCACCACCATCAGCCGCGGCGTCGTCGTCTTCGACGACGGCGCGATCGTCGCCGGCGACGCACGCGGGCGCCTCGTGCGCAAGGCGCCCGACGCGTCGACGAGCGCCCCGTCCGACCCCTTCCCGAGGAGATCTCGATGAGCAATGAGTTCACGCTGGCCGCGGTCGGCGACGTGGTGCTGACGCGGTCCTGGATCCGGGGCGACGACCCGGACCCGCGCTTCCTGAAGGTGGTCGACCTGCTCGGCAGCGCCGACCTCGCCTTCGCCAACCTGGAGTCCCCGGTCAGCCGCACCGGGTACTCCCGCGACAAGATCGTCACCCTGCGGACCGACCCGGATCTGGTCGAAGACCTCAAGGGCATGCACTTCGACGTCTTCTCCGTGGCCAACAACCACACGCTGGACTACGGCGAGGACTCGCTCATGGCCACGCTCGAGGTCCTGGAGACCAACGGCCTGCGCGCCGTGGGCGGCGGCAAGGACCTCGATGCCGCGCTCGCCCCGGCGATCGTCGAGGTGAACGGCGTCCGGGTGGCCTTCCTGGCCGCCAGCTGCCTGCTCCCCCTGGGGTCCGCGGCCGGCGTCGCCCGTCCCGGGCTGGCACCGCTGCGGATCCACACCTCCTTCGAGGTCGACCCCTACATGGAGATGGAGGAGCCCGGGCACGCGCCGTCGGTGCACACCACCCCGGATGAGGCCGACCTCGCCCGGTTCTGCGCGGCGATCGCGGCCGCGAAGGAATCGGCGGACTTCGTCGCGGTGTCGGTGCACATGGGCTTCGGCGTCGGCGAGGAGGTCGCCGGGTACCAGCGGCCGGTCGCCCAGGCGCTGATCGACGCCGGCGCCGACGTGGTGCTGGGCAACCACGCACACGTCATCCAGGGCATCGAGACCTACAAGGGCCGGGCGATCCTGTACAGCCCGAGCAACTTCGTGGCCCAGCAGCCGCGCGAGGGCCAGCCCCCGGAGGTGGTCGAGCTCTACGCGCAGATGTCCACCGATTCCTACCTGGCCTTCCTGGACGTGCGCGCGGACGGCGGCTACCGCATGCGCATCGTGCCCATGGCCGGCAACGACGACGGCCTGCCGGTCCAGGCGACCGGGGACGACTTCGCGCGGATCGCGGAGCGCATCACCCGGCTCTCCGCAGCGCTGGACACGAAGGTCGAGGTCGACGGCACCGACGTCGTTCTCTCGTTCGAGCGATGATGAGCGACACGATCCTTGACGTGCGCGACCTGCGCACCCACGTCGAGTCCGACCGCGGCACCGTCCGTGCGGTGGACGGCGTCAGCTTCTCCGTCGCCCGCGGCCGCACCGTCGGCATCGTCGGCGAGTCCGGCTGCGGGAAGACGATGACCGCGCTGTCGATCATGGGCCTGCTGCCCCGGCCGCACGCCCGGGTCGTCGGCGGTCAGATCCTCTTCAACGGCCGCGACCTGACCGGCCTGCCCGCCCGCGAACTGCAGGAGATCCGCGGCCGCGACATCGCCATGATCTTCCAGGACCCGATGACCAGCCTCAACCCCACGCTGACCGTCGGGACCCAGATCAGCGAGACGCTGCGCCGCCACGAAGGCCTGTCCAAGGCCAAGGCCCGCACGCGCGCCGCCGACCTCCTCGGCGAGGTCGGTATCCCCGAACCCGCCCGACGGCTGGACGACTACCCGTTCCAGTTCTCCGGGGGCATGCGGCAGCGGGTGATGATCGCCATCGCGATCTCGTGCAACCCGCAGCTGCTGGTCGCCGACGAGCCGACCACCGCCCTCGACGTCACGGTCCAGGCCCGGATCCTCGACCTGCTGCACGACCTGCGCGACCAGCACGGCATGGGGCTGGTGCTCATCACGCACGACATGGGCGTGGTCGCCGACATCGCCGACGACACGATCGTCATGTACGCCGGGCAGATCGTGGAGCGCGCCGACGTCCACGAGCTGTTCGCCCGCCCGGAGCACCCGTACACCCGCGCGCTGCTGGGGGCCATGCCATCGCTCCACGGCGACGGCGGTCGCTCCGGGCGGCTCGCCGCTATCCCCGGGATGCCGCCGAGCCTGCTGGAGCCGCCGGCGGGCTGCCGCTTCGCCGCGCGCTGCTCCTACGCCCACCTCGCCGACGGGTGCGCGGACGGGGACAGCGAGCTGCGCGAGCTGCGGCCCGGGCACTGGGTGCGTACGGCACACCCCGTCAGCGCGCTGACGGAGGTGGCGTGATGAGCACCCCGGCCACGGCTCCGCTGCTCGAGGTGACCGCCCTGACCAAGACCTTCGGCGGTCGTCGCCGTGGCGGTGAGGAGGGCGTCAAGGCCGTCGACGGGGTCAGCCTCACCGTCGGCCGCGGCGAGACGCTGGGCCTGGTCGGCGAGTCCGGCTCGGGCAAGTCGACGACCGGCTACTGCATCCTGCGGCTGCTGGACGCGACCAGCGGAACGATCCGCTTCGACGGGGAGGACATCACCCGATTGAGCGGCAGACCACTGCGAGGGCTGCGCCGGCGGATGCAGGTGATCTTCCAAGACCCCCTGGCCGCCCACAACCCGCGCATGTCGGTCGGCGACATCATCGCCGAACCGATGGTCGTGCACGGCGTGGGCAGTCCGGCGAAACGGGCGGCCGAGGCACGCCGGCTGCTCGACCTCGTCGGGCTGCCCAGCTCGGCGATGGAGCGCAGGCCGCGCGAGTTCTCGGGTGGTCAGTGCCAGCGGATCAGCATCGCCCGCGCTCTGGCGCTCAAGCCCGACCTGATCATCTGCGACGAGCCGGTGTCGGCGCTCGACGTGTCGGTGCAGGCCCAGGTGCTCAACCTGCTCAAGGACCTGCAGGACGAACTGGGACTGGCCTACCTGTTCATCGCCCACGACCTGGCCGTCGTGCGGTCGGTGAGCGACCGCATCGCGGTCATGCAGCGCGGTCGGATCGTCGAGTCGGGTCCCGCGGAGCAGATGTACGACGCTCCGCAGCACGAGTACACCCAGCAGCTGCTCACCTCCGCCCCGGTCGCCGACCCCACGGAGATGCGACGGCGGCGCCGCGAGCGCCGGGCGACGGTGGCCTCGTGACGCCCGTCCGGGTGGTCAGGTGAAGGCCGCGGCGATCGCCGGCTTCGGCGGGGTGGAGCAGGTCCAGGTCGTGTCGCTCCCGGAGCCGGAGCCGGGCCCTGGGGAGGTGCTGGTCAAGATCGCCTACGCGGCGCTCAACCGCGCGGATCTGATCATCCGGCAGGGCCTCACCGGTCCGGGGGTGCGCCGGCCCCACCGGCTGCCGCACGTGCTCGGAGTCGACGGGGCGGGGACCGTGGTGACCGCCGGCACAGATACCGGATTCGCCGTCGGCGACCGCGTCGCCGTCTTTCCGGCGCGGTCCTGCCGGACGTGTCAGCACTGCCGACGAGGGCTCACCAGCCGCTGCACGCAGTACACGCTCGTCGGCGAGGAGGAACCCGGCCTGCAGCAGCAGCTGTTCGCCGCACCGGCATCGTCGCTGTTGCGGCTGCCGGACTCGCTCTCGCTGTTCGATGCCGCCGCCGTGCCCGCCGCGTACACGACGGCGTGGACGGTCGTCGTGAGCACCGCGGCGGTCCGCCCCGGTGAACGGGTTCTCGTCGTCGGCGGTAGCGGCGGGGTAGCCGTGGCAGCCATGCAGCTCGCGGCCCACTCCGGGGCGCAGGTCTGGGCCACCACCCGCAGCGAGCGGAAGGCCGCCCGACTGCGCGAGCTGCCGTTCGTGCACCGGGTCTTCGTCACCGACGGTTCCGGCTGGTCGCGGACGGTCATGGACGCCGCGGACGGCGAGGGAGTCGACGTCGTCGTCGACGCGGTCGGCGCCCCCACCTGGCGGGACTCCATCCGGGTGCTCGCCCCGGGCGGCCGCATGGTCGTCTGCGGAGCGACGGGTGGCGACGTCCCCGACATCAGCATCCGGGAGCTCTACCAGGGCAACCGGCGGATCCTCGGCGCTCCCTTCGGGGGCTGGAACGACTTCCAGGACGTCTTCGCCTTCCTCGGCCGCACGGGCGTCCGGCCGGTCATCGACAGGATCCTGCCTCTGGACCGGGCGCGGGACGCCCACCGCATCCTCGAAGCCGGCGAGCAGGTCGGAAAGGTCCTCCTCCAGCTGGACGACCATCCCCCGAGCCAGTAGCCCGCACCTCGCGCCCTGCCCCCGCGCCTGGAAGCGCGGCGCACCAGTCGCCGCACGCACGGAGCGTTCTCGCGCGCCGTACGGAAGGGGCGACGCCGATCCGGGTTCGTGCGAACGCCCTGGTCAGCGACAGATGGGGCGTGCTCCCGACAGCACGTGCTGGTCGAGCAGCATCCCGGTCAGCAGGGCGAGCGGATCGCGGCCGAGCAGTTCGTCGGCCGCGGCGTCCTGGGCGATTCGAAGGGTCGGCATGCCGGGGATCCTGCCGGATGCGTCGGCCGCGAGCACGGGTGCCGCGTGCAGAGCAGGCCCTGGCCGGCCCCGGACCCCAGGTCCGCGCTGCGGTGCTCACGCACCGGTTCACCGCGGACGTACTGTGCGCCTGCTGCAGCAGCACAGCCGTGAGACGGCAGGAGGCAAGCATGGAACCCGAACCGTTGGGCCGGTTCCCGGCGGCGCGGACGTCGGACTGCGACGAAGCGGAGGCAGCGATGGCCTCGACGTTCCTCCCGCTGCGCATGCGGATGCTCGAACGGCAACGCCCGGGCGGGGTGGGCATGCGGCTGAACGCGCTCCGGGTGGCAGACGTGACGGTTGCCTATGCCCGCTTCGATCGCGCCGTGGAGGTCGTCACGGCCGACGCCCAGAACTACCACGTGGACGTGCCGATCTCCGGCTCGGCCCGCTTCCGTACCGGCCGGCTGGAGTGCGTCGAGGCCACGCCGAGCCGCGCGGCGGTGTTCATGCCCGGCCAGTCCACCGCCATCGACTGGAGCGGCGGCTGTGCGCAATTCTGCCTGATGATCCCTCGTGCGCTGCTGCAGCGGGAGCTGGAGGCGATGCTGGACCGGCCGCTGATCAAGCCGCTCGTCTTCGCCGGGGCGATGGACGTCAGCACCGACACGGGTCGGTCCTGGCTGGACGTGCTGTGGTTGGTCGAGCGGCAAGCGCGCTACGCGCACGGCCTGCTCGACCACCCCCTGGCCGCGGCCCACGTGGCGCAGGCACTCGCCGACGGGTTGCTGCTGGCCCAGCCGCACAACTACACCGACGCCCTCGCCGGCCCGCGCCGCACAGCCGCCCCGAAGGTGGTGCGCGAGGCGGTCGAACTCATCCACGCCCACCCCGAGCACCCGTGGACGACGGCGAGCCTGGCCCGCCACGTGACCGTGAGCGCGCGAAGCCTGCAGGACGGGTTCGCGCGGTCCTACGGCGTCCCACCGAGTGTGTACCTGCGCTCGGTGCGCCTCGACCGTGTGCACGCCGAGCTGCAGGCGGCCGACCCGCACACCACCACGGTCGCCCACGTCGCGGGCCGGTGGGGCTTCCTGTACCTGAGCCGGTTCGCTGCCGCCTATCGCCAGAAGTTCGGCGAGAACCCGTCGGCGACCCTGCGCACCCCGTAGGGCGGCGCGGCGGCAGGTCCGCGCGAATCGCACCAAAGTCTGCGGTTTGCGCGTCGACCTCTGCGACGCGCTCCCCTTACATGGACGCCGTCAGCAGAACCGGCAGGGCGTCCCGATCGGGCTCGTGCCCCGCGGCTCGGGGAGGCAGGGCACGTGCCCGAGGACGGTGCGGCGGCGCGGGCGGCCGCGGCCATCGCCCGGATCGTGCACGAGCCGGTGCCTGTCACGCAGCGCGCCCGGCGGATCCTGCAGGTGCTCGACCCGGTGTTCCGCTACGCCGCTGCCTCCATCGCGCTGTGGGACCCGGAGCGGCAGATCCGGATCCCGCTGGCCTCCGCCGGCGACGCCGCTGCGCTGCACGACTACTGGTCCAGCGCGGGGGCCGACGCCGAACTGGCGGGGCTCGGGCTGAACCGACCCGGGCCGTCGCTGCTGTCCACAAGGTCGTCCCCGCCCGGCAGCCAGACTGCGTACTGGCACCGCTACCTGGCGCCGGCCGGCTTCTGCGGCGGTATCGACGCCGCCCTGTTCACCGCCGACGGCGGGCACGTCGGGCACCTGACCGTGCTCACCGGGTCCGACGCCCTCCCCACCCTCGCGGATCGGGATCTGACCGACGCCCTGGCCCCGCTGATCGCGCGAGGGGTCGACCGGCTGCCAGCAGTCCGCCTGCTCGCCGGGATCGTGCCCGACGTCTTCGCGGGGGCGGTGCTGACCTCGGCAGGCAACACCCTGCCCCTGCCTCAGCTCCCCACCGACCCGGTGCTCGCCGCCGGCTCCCCGGTGGTCGCCGCGGTGGTCCGGCGCCTGGCCGTCGGCGACCGGTACGTGACCTTCCTGCACCCAGCGCTGGACGACGGAACCGGAGCACTGCTGCGGGTCACCGCGCTCGACTGCAGCAACGAGACCGCCGGCCATCTGTGCGCCGCCGTCCTGCTCTCCCCGGAGCCGGATCTGCACGGCCTCTCCCGCCACGACCTGAAGGTTCTCGGCCTGATCGTGGCGGGCTGGGAGGACGACGAGCGCATCGCTGCCGCGCTGGACAGCACCATCGAGCACGTCGCCGAAGCTGCCCGGTGCGCCATGCTGCTGCTCGGCACGCCTTCGCGGACCGGGCTCGCCGTCCGCGCGCTCCGCGAGGGGCTGTTCCTCCCGCCGAGCGCGTCGGGCGTGACCAGGTGAACCGCCCCTACACGCTGCCCGACGCGACCCGAGCCGGATCCCCTGTGCCCCCCTCGCCGACGATCCGCGCAGGCTCATCGCACACATCCGCGCGGGTGGCCGCTCCTCTGTCCCGGCGCCGGGCAGTGGCACGAGCCGTCAGGAGCGTCCGCTGCTTCGTTGACGCTTGTGCTGGTCCAGCAGCATCCCGATCAGCAGCGCGAGCGGGTCGCGGCCGAGCAACTCGTCGGCGGCGTCGTCCTGGGCGATGCGGATGTTCGGCACGTGCGCGATCCTGCCGTACCGCGGGCACGGCGATGAGTTCGCCGGGTGCGCGCGGTCCGACCGTCGACGACCACGACCAGGGAGCCCCGTGACGCAACTGCTGAGAGTCCAGAACTTCACCGTCTCGAGCGACGGGTTCGGTGCCGGGGAGGGGCAGACCCTGGAGCGGCCCTTCGGCCACGCGAACCCCGGCGAGCTGATGGCCTGGGCCCTCGGCACGGCGAGCTTCCCCAACCGCACCGCGCCCGGCGGCAGCCGCGGGCTGGACGACTACTTCACGCGGGATTTCGCCCACGGCATCGGCGCGGAGATCATGGGCCGGAACAAGTTCGGGCCCCAGCGCGGGCCGTGGACCGACCACGAGTGGCAGGGCTGGTGGGGCGACGAGCCGCCGTTCCACACACCGGTCCTCGTCATGACCCACCACCCGCGCCCGTCGTTCACGCTGTCGGACACCACGTTCTCCTTCGTCGGCGGCGACCCCGCGGCGGTCCTGGAGCAGGCGAAGGCCGCGGCCGGGGGCAAGGACGTGCGGCTCGGCGGCGGGGCGTCGGTGGTCCGGCAGTTCCTCGACGCCGACCTCGTCGACACCCTCCACGTGGCGGTCGCGCCGCTGGAGCTCGGGTCGGGCACCCGGCTGTGGACGTCGCCCGACGAGCTGCTCGACCGCTTCCACTGCGACGTCGTCCCCAGCCCGAGCGGTGTCGTGCACCACCTCTTCTGGCGCAGGTGAGCGTCCCGGGGTGAGGCCGTCGGGAGCGTGCCAGACTCGATCGGCCCGCCGTCCGGCCTCGGGCTGTCCGCTGTCCCGAGGAGTTCCCCACCCATGAGCGTCTCCAGCAGCACCGGTCGCCACGAGGCGCCCGCGGAGCCCGGCCGCCCCGCGACGGAGACGTTCACCGAGGAGATGCGCGACGCCTTCGCGCCCCGGACCCTCGTGCTCGTCGTCGGGGTCGCCCTGCTCTGCCTGGGCTTCGTGCTGTCCTACGTCGGCGCCTTCCACGACCCCGTGCCGCACCGCATCCCGGTCGCCCTGGTGGCGCCCGCCCAGGTCAGCGACCAGCTCGTCGACGGTCTGAACGACATCGACGGCGCACCGGTGCAGGCCAGGGCGGTCGACGACGAGGCCGCGGCCCGCCGCCTGCTCGAGCGGAACGAGATCTCCGGCGCCCTCCTCGTCGACCCGTCCGGTACCGAGGACACCCTGCTGGTCGCCACCGGTCAGGGCGCGGCGATCTCCACGGCCGTCGAGCGCGTCTTCACCGCGGTCGAGGCCGAGCGGCAGCGGACCCTCACGGTCACCGACGCCGTGCCGCACCAGTCCGGCGATCCCCAGGGCTCGAGCGTCTTCTACGTCGCCGTCGGCGCGGTGCTGGCCGGCTACCTGCTCGCCGCCGTCCTCGGGATGGCGAAGGGCGCCCGCCCGGCGACCTTCCGCCGGACGCTGTGGCGGCTGGGTGCGACGGTGCCCTACGCGCTCGCCGTCGGGCTGGGCATCGCGATCGTCGTCGGGCCGGTGCTGGGCGCGCTCACCGGGCACTTCGGCGCGGTCTTCGCCGTCGCCACGCTGCTCGTGCTCAGCGCCGCGACCGTGACGATGAGCTTCCAGGTGCTCTTCGGCATCTTCGGGATCGCCGCGACCATCCTGATCTTCGTCGTCGTCGGCAACCCGTCCGCCGGGGGCGCCTACCCCTATCCCCTGCTGCCCGCCTTCTGGCGCACCGTCGGCCCCTGGCTGCCCAACGGCGCCGGCGTCGACGCGCTGCGCAGCGCCGTGTACTTCGGCGGCACCGGGATGGCCGGCCCGATCTGGATCATCGTGGCCTGGATCCTGGCCGGGACGGCGCTCGCCGTGCAGGCCGCGCGGATCATCCAACGCCGCGCCGCCTGACCGTCGCGGGGACGAGGAGGACGCCGTGCGCGCCGTCGTGACCAGGGTCAATACAGCCGCAGTAACGGTGGACGGCGCCGTGGTGGGCGAGATCGGCGCGGGCCTGCTGTCACTGGTCGGAGTCGGCCACGACGACGACGTCGCCCGGGCCCGGCTGCTGGCCCGGAAGATCCACGAGCTGCGCATCTTCCCGGGACCCGACGGTGCCGTGTCGGCGTCCGACCTGGGGCTCCCCGTGCTGGTCGTCAGCCAGTTCACGCTCTACGCCGACACCCGGAAAGGCCGGCGCCCCTCCTGGTCCGAGGCGGCCCCGGGCGAGCTCGCGGAACCGCTGGTCGACGAGGTGGTGGCCGAGCTGCGGCGCCGCGGCGCGACGGTGGCCACCGGGGTGTTCGGTGCCCGGATGCAGGTCTCGTCGGTCAACGAGGGACCGATGACCTTGCTGCTCGAGGTCTGAGCCCGGTCGACCGCGGGTAATGGGCGTGAGCGACAACACTCCCTGCGGGTTGCCTGTGAACCGGGGGCAGGCGGAACACACGCGCCCGTCCTGACCGTTGTGCAGGGCGTACCACACCGGACACATGAGCAACGGGGCCGGTCCGGACACCCCGGAACCCCATTGACGCCCGGATGCCAGGACCGCCGCGCCACCGATGACCGGCGGATGCATCCGAACCGAAGGCAAGGACGAAGAAGCATCGTGACGCTGCTGCAGTCTTCCCCCAACGACACCCTCGAGGTGCGCTCGCGCACGCCGCGCCGGGAGCCCGACACCACCGGCCTGGTGTCGACCGACCTCGTGCGGGTGTACCTCAACACCATCGGCAAGACCGCGCTGCTGACCGCCGAGCAGGAGGTCGAGCTGGCCAAGCGGATCGAGGCCGGGCTCTACGCCGACCGTCTGCTGGCCGAGAAGCCGACCCTCTCCGCCGCCAAGAAGCGGGACTACAAGATCCTCGCCGTCGACGGCAAGGCCGCGAAGGCGCACCTGCTGGAGGCCAACCTCCGGCTCGTCGTCTCGGTGGCCAAGCGCTACACCGGCCACGGCATGACGTTCCTGGACCTGATCCAGGAGGGGAACGTCGGGCTGATCCGCGCGGTGGAGAAGTTCGACTACACCAAGGGCTTCAAGTTCTCGACCTACGCCACCTGGTGGATCCGCCAGGCGATCACCCGCGCGATGGCCGACTCCGGACGCACCATCCGGCTCCCCGTCCACCTCGCCGAGCAGGTGAACAAGGTGGTCCGCACCCGGCGCCGCATGCACCAGGAGCTGGAGCGGGAGCCCACCCCCGAGGAGATCGGTCTCGAGCTGGACATGACCGAGGCACGGGTGGTCGAGCTGCTCGAGCACAGCCGTGACCTGGTCAGCCTGGACCAGACCGTCGGCGCCGACGAGGAGTCCCGGCTCGGTGACTTCATCGAGGACGCCGACGCCGCCGTCGCCGAGGACGCCGTCGCCTTCCAGATGATGAAGGGCGACGTCCGCAACGTCCTGGAGACCCTCGAGGACCGCGAGCGCGACGTCGTCATCCTGCGCTTCGGCCTGGACGGCGGGCAGCCGCGCACGCTCGAGCAGATCGGCAAGCAGTTCGGTCTCTCCCGCGAGCGGGTGCGCCAGATCGAGCGCGAGACGATGACCAAGCTCCGCGACCCGGAGCGCGCCGACGCCCTGCGGGATTACCTCGCCTGAGTTGCATGAGGAAGCGCCGGTCACCGCGAGGTGACCGGCGCGTCGTCGGTCGTGAGGTGAGTCCGCCACCCGGTTGCGGGGGATCGCCTGCGATGACGGCGCCGCGGCGCGGGGGTCGGAGACCTCCCGACACGGTGTCCGTGGATGGGCTCCGCGCAGGCCGGGACGGCCCCTGGCCGCGGTGTCGTCCGGAGGACGACAGTTCACACAGCCTCAGACCGGGCTGCGCATCCGCCGGGGGCCGGGCTCGACCCGCGCCGTGGGCGGGCCGACCCGCGCGGTGCCGCCGGCCACCACCAGCGACCGCCCTCCGTGCCAGGGGTTGGCCGGGCCCACGATCACGGGCTCGAGGGTCAGCCGGAGCACCTCGGGCAGGTCGTCGGCCAGCCGGGCGACGCGCAGCAGCAGATCCTCCAGCGCCGCGGTGTCGACCGGCTCCGAGCCCCGCCAGCCGTCGAGCAGCGGCCAGGCCCGCGGGCCGCGCACGAGCTCCGCGGCATCGAGGTCGGTGAGCGGCAGCGTCCGGAACGCCCGGTCGCCGAGCAGCTCGGTGGCCACTCCCCCGACGCCGAAGCTGACCAGCGCACCGAACGACGGGTCGTCGACGATCTCCACGACCGTGACCACGCCCGGCGCGGCCATCTCCTGCACGATCACCGGGTCGCCGGAGGGGATGGCGGCGTAGGCGGTGCGCACGTCGTCGGCGTCGACGAGGTCCAGCCGCACGCCGCCGAGGTCGGCGCGGTGCCGCAGCCACGGCGCCGTCGACTTGAGCACCACCGGGTAGCCGATGGCCGCCGCGGCCTCGACCGCCGCCTCGGGGTCGCTCACCGTCCTGGTGCGCAGCAGCGGCACCCCGTAGGCGCCCAGCAGCGCGATCAGCTCGTCGTCGTCCAGCTCGCGGCCGGCGGGGGCCGATGCCAGCGCCCTCCGCACCAGCGCCCTCGCGGCGTCCTCGTCGACGTCGGGCAGCTCGGGCACCTCTCCGACGGGGCGTCGCCGCCAGCGCGCGTACTCGGCGACCTTCGCCAGAGAGATGACCGCCCGCTCGGGGGTGCTGTACGACGGCACCGAACCGCGGGCCGGCATGCCGTGCTCGTCGAGGACGGCCAGGTCGGGCGGCACGCCCTCGGTGGAGAGGAAGCTCGCGAGCACCGGCTTGGCCGAGCCCACCGCGACGTCGCGCAGCGCAGGGCCGAACTCGTGCGATCCCGACATCAGCGGCGGCAGGAACACCGCGATGACCGCGTCGACGGCGTCGTCGTCGACGGCCGCCTGCAGCGCGGCGGCGAACTGCTCGGGGGTGCCGTTCACGCCGATGTCGACCGGCTCCGGGTGGGCCAGCTGCAGGCCCTCCTCGAGGACGGCGTCGGCGACCAGCACCCCGATGGCGGTGGAGTTGCCGACGATCGCGACGCGGTCGCCGGCCGGCAGGGGCTGGTGGGCCAGCAGGGTGCCGACGTCGAACATCTGGGCCACCGTCTCGACGCGGATCACGCCGGCGGAGGCGAACAGCGCCGCGACCGACTGCTCCGGCACCGCGACCGACGTGCCGGCCAGCCCCGGGGTGACACCGACGTGCCGGCCGCTCTTCACCGCGACCACCGGCTTGGTGCGGCCGACTGTCCGCGCGAGGCGGGCGAACTTGCGGGGGTTGCCGAAGCTCTCCAGGTGCAGCAGCACCACCTCGGTGCCCGGGTCGGTCGCCCAGTACTGGAGCAGGTCGTTGCCGCTCACGTCGGCGCGGTTGCCGGCCGAGACGAAGGTGGACAGGCCGATGCCCCTGCTGCGCGCCCGCTCCAGCAGCGCCACGCCGAGCGCGCCGGACTGGGCGAAGAAGCCCACCCGTCCGCGGCCGGGGATCATCGGCGCGAGCGAGGAGTTCAGCCGCACCGCGGGATCGGTGTTGACGATGCCCAGGCAGTTCGGGCCCACGACCCGCATGCCCGAGGCGCGGGCGGAGGCGACCAGCCGGCGCTCCACCTCCCGCCCCTCGGGCCCGGTCTCCCCGAACCCGCCGGAGACCACCACCAGCCCGCGGACCCGCTTGCGCCGGCAGGCCTCGACGACCCCGGCCACCTCGTCGGCCGGAACGGCCAGGACGGCGAGATCCACGTCGTCGGGGATGGACTCGATGTCGGCGTAGGCCGGCACCCCGCGCACGTGCCTGGCCGAGGGGTTGACCGGGTAGACCGGGCCGGCGAACCCGTAGTCGAGCAGGTGCCGCAGCAGCGCGTTGCCGATCTTGTCGGGGTCGTTGCTGGCACCCACCACCGCGACCGACGACGGCGTGAGCAGCCGGGCGATGGAGCGCGACTCGCTGCGCTGCTCGCGCTCGTAGGTGACCGCGAGCGCGTCCTCTGTCTGCTCGATCGGGAAGGCGAGGTGGACGACGCCGTCCTCGTAGGAGCGCTGGGACTTGTATCCGGCGTCCTGGAAGACCCGCACCATCGTGCTGTTCTGGGCGAGCACCTCGGCGACGAAGCGCTTGATGCCGCGCTCGCGGGCGGCCGCGGCCAGGTGCTCGAGCAGCACCGAGCCCAGCCCGCGGCGCTGGTGGGCGTCCTCGATGAGGAACGCGACCTCGGCGTCGTCGGTGCCGGGATAGCGGTCGTACCGGCCCACGCCGATGATCTGGTCGCCGAGGAGCACCACGAACGCGACCCGGGAGTCGTGGTCGACGTGCGTGAAGCGGTGCAGCTCCTTGTCCGAGAGCCGCTTCATCGGCCCGAAGAACCGGTAGTACCGCGTCTGGTCGCTGCTGCGGTCCATCAGCCCGGTCAGCCCGTCCCCGTCCTCCGGGCGGATCGGCCGCAGGTGCACCGTGCCGCCGTCGGCGGCCACGATGTCGGCCTCCCAGTGCGGCGGCGGGTTCGGCCCCCCTTCAGGGTCCCGCTGCGAGCTTGCGAGCGGTGGGGGGAAGGGGGGTCCTTGATCAGTCACGGGGGTCGTCCGGGTCCAGGCCGAACAGCGGGAAGCTGGCCCGCCGGGTCCGCAGGATCGCGCGGTCCACCCGGTTCTCGGTGAAGGCGTCCCACCGGGCGAAGCCTGTGTAGCCGCCCTCGGTCATGTGCGTGGGCGGCCGGGCCCGCAGCCCGCGGGAGACGACGTCATCTCGCCAGGACTGCGGGATCTCCGTCGCCGGGTCCAGCGGCGTGCCGGACACCTCGGCGATCAGGTGCGTCCAGGCGCGCGGCACCGCACGCACCAGGCCGTACCCGCCGCCGCCGAGCGCGATCCAGCGCCCCTCGCAGAGCTCGTGGGCCAGTTCGTGCATCGCCCGGTAGCTGGCGCGCTGCCCGTCGATGGTCAGGCCCAGGTCGGCCAGCGGATCCTCGTGGTGGGCGTCGCACCCGCACTGCGTGATGATGATCTGCGGCTCGAACGCGCGCAGCACGCTGGGCACGACGGCGCTGAACGCCCGCAGCCAGGCGGAGTCCTCGGTGCCGTTGGGCAGGGCGAGGTTGACCGCGCTGCCCGACGCCTTCTCCGCGTCACCGGTCTCCTCCGCGAACCCGGTGCCCGGCCAGAGGGTGAGCGGGGTCTGGTGGATGCTCACGGTGAGCACCCGGGGGTCGTCCCAGAAGGCGGCCTGGACGCCGTCGCCGTGGTGCACGTCGAGGTCGACGTAGGCGATCCGCTCGTAGCCCTGGCCGAGCAGCCAGGCGATGGCGACGGCCGCGTCGTTGAAGATGCAGAAGCCGGAGGCCGCGTCGCGCATCGCGTGGTGCAGCCCGCCGGAGATGTTGACCGCGTGCTGGGCCGCACCGCTGTGCACCTGCTGGGCGGCGAGGAGGGTGCCGCCGGTGATCAGGGCGGCGGCGTCGTACATGCCGGGGAAGATCGGGTTGTCCGACGTCCCGAGGCCGTGGCCGACCGTCGGGTCGGACGGGGCCTGCCGGACCGCCTCCAGGTAGGCCGGGTCGTGGACCAGGCCGAGCAGCTCCGCGGTCGCCGGGTCGGGCCGCATGACCTGCAGCCGGTCGGAGGTCAGCACGCCCAGGCTGTCGGCCAGGCGCATGGTCAGGTCCAGCCGCACCGGGTGCAGCGGGTGCTCCCCGCCCATGGTGTAGCCGAGCAGGCTCTCGTCCCAGATGACGGCGACGGAGTCGCTCATCGCCCGACCCTCGTTCTCGCGGTCACCGCACCTCCTCGTGGCCGTGCGCGGGCGCCGACCGTCCCCCGTCGAACGCGACGCTACCGGCGTCGACCAGGCAACGCGCCCCCTGTGCTCGGCGTCGCTGAGCCCGGCGGGGTGGCGCCACGCCCGTAGACTGGCCGTCGACCCGGAGGAGTACCTGTGAACGACCTGATCGACACCACGGAGATGTACCTCCGCACCATCTTCGAGCTCGAGGAGGAGGGGATCACCCCGCTTCGGGCCCGGATCGCGGAACGTCTCCACCAGAGCGGTCCCACCGTGAGCCAGACGGTGGCCCGCATGGAGCGCGACGGTCTGCTGACCGTGGAGGGCGACCGCCACCTGCAGCTCTCCGACGAGGGCCGGCAGCTGGCGACCGCGGTCATGCGCAAGCACCGGCTGGCCGAGTGCCTGCTCGTCGACGTCATCGGCCTGGACTACGCCGACGTCCACGAGGAGGCGTGCCGCTGGGAGCACGTCATGAGCGAGGCGGTCGAGCGCCGCCTGCTGGCCCTGCTGGGCAACCCGAGCGTCTCCCCGTTCGGCAACCCGATCCCGGGGCTCGAGGCGCTGCGCGGCGACGAGCCGCTGGGTGGCGAGACCTCCGCCGTGCTCGACGCGCTCACGGTGCTGTCGACGACGGCCACCGCCGAGGGCCGCCCCGTGGTGATCCGGCGGATCAGCGAGCAGCTGCAGGAGGACCCGGAGCTGCTGCGCTCGCTGGCGGAGCACGGCGTCCGCCCCGGCGTGACGATGCAGGCCCAGCTGGTCGAGGGCTCGGTGACCCTCGACGGCCACCCGCTGCCGCTCGACGTCGCCCGGCACATGTTCGTCAGCGCCCTCGACGAGCAGCTGAGCCCGCTGGAGGCCGCGCCGCTGCTCTGAGCGGGCGTCGTCCCGGGCGGGGTCGGCGCTCACTACGGTGAGCCCGACGTCGACCCCTCCTGAGAGCAGGTCCCGGTGAGCCCGTCCGACTCGTCCGACACGACTGCGTCCGCCGCACCGGACCCCTTCTCCCGGCCGGCGGACGTCGCGGCGCTCCCGCGCGTCGGCGCGCTCGCGCTGTCCGTGGACGGCTCCCGGCTGGCGATCTCGGTCGCCACGCTGGACGCGGCGAAGAAGAAGTGGCAGTCGGCGCTGTGGGAGGTCGACCCCACCGGCGCCCGCCCCGCCCGACGGCTGACCCGCAGTGCGCCGGGCGAGTCCTCGCCGGTGTGGGCACCCGACGGCTCGCTGCTGTTCACCTCCGCCCGCCCCGACCCCGCCGTGGCCGACCCGGGTGAGCCGACGCCGTCGCTGTGGAGCCTGCCGCCCGGCGGCGGGGAGGCCCGGCCGGTGCTGAGCCGACCCGGCGGGATCTCCGGTGTCGCCGTCGCCACCGGCACCGGCGACGTCGTCGTCGCGGCGGCCACGCTGCCCGGTGGCGCCGAGGCCGAGGCCGACGAGGAACGCCGCAAGGCACGCACGGACGCCGGGGTGACCGCCGTCCTGCACGAGGCCTATCCGATCCGGTACTGGGACCACGACCTCGGCCCGGCCGCGCCGCACCTGTTCTGGGCAGGCCGGCTGCCCGAGGACGAGCCGGCCGAGCCGCCGGCGCTGCGCGACCTCACGCCGGACGCGACGCCGCCGCACGGCGCCGGCGAGGAGTTCACCCTCTCCCCCGACGGCCGGCTCCTGGCCCGGTCCGAGGAGGTTCCCGACGGGCCGGCCGGGCACCGCAACCGGCTGGTCGTCACCGCCACCGACGGCAGCGGCACCCGGGTGCTGGTCGACGACCCGCTGGCCGACGTGTACGCGGCGCGCTTCTCCCCCGACGGCGGGGCGCTGGTGTGCGTGCGGGAGTCGCTGTCCAGCTATGCCGAGCCGCCGGACTACACGCTGCTCGTGGTCGACGTGGACTCGGGCACGGCGCGGAACCTGACCCCCGGGTTCGACCGGTGGCCCAGCGCACCGCAGTTCTCGGCCGACGGCACGGGCGTCTACTTCCTGGCCGACGACGACGGCCGGCACGCCGTGTTCCGGGTGCCGGTGGACGGCGGGGAGCCGGTGCGGCTCACCGGCGACGGCGCGTACAGCCACCTGCAGGTCGCCCCCGACGGCAGCGCCCTGTACGCCCTGCGGTCCGCCTACGACTCGCCGTCGGTGCCGGTCCGCCTCGATCCCTCGGCGACCGGGCAGGAGCCGCCGGTCCTGCCGAGCCCGGGCACGATCGGCCCGCTCCCCGGCACCCTGCACGAGGTGCAGGCCACCGCCGCCGACGGCACCCGCGTCCAGTCGTGGCTGGTGCTGCCCGAGGGGGCGTCCGCCGACTCCCCCGCGCCGCTGGTGCTCTGGATCCACGGCGGCCCGCTGATGAGCTGGAACTCGTGGTCGTGGCGCTGGTGCCCGTGGGTGCTGGCCGCCCAGGGCTATGCCGTCCTGCTGCCCAACCCGGCGCTGTCCCAGGGGTTCGGGCAGGACTTCGTGCGCCGTGGCTGGGGCGCCTGGGGCGAGGCCCCCTACACCGATCTGATGGCCGCGGTGGACGCCGCCGAGCAGCGCCCGGACATCGACGGGTCCCGGACGGCGGCGATGGGCGGCTCGTTCGGCGGCTACATGGCCAACTGGATCGCCACGCAGACCGACCGCTTCCGGGCGATCGTCAGCCACGCCGGCCTGTGGCACATCGACTCGTTCACCTCGACCACCGACGCGGCCTACTACTGGGAGAAGGAGTGGGGCGACCCGCTGGCCGAGCCGCGCCGCTACGAGCAGAACTCCCCGCACCGCTACGCGGACGCGATCCGGACGCCGATGCTCGTCATCCACGGCGACAAGGACTACCGCGTCCCGGTCGGCGAGGCGCTGCACCTCTGGTACGACCTGCAGAAGCGCGGCGTGCCCTCGAAGTTCTTGTACTTCCCGGACGAGAACCACTGGGTGCTGACCCCGGGGAACGCCACGGTCTGGTACGAGACGGTGCTGGCGTTCCTGGCCGAGCACGTGCGCGAGGAGCCCTGGGAGCGGCCCGCGCTGCTCTGAGCACGGTCGGCGCCGGGCCGGTGCCTCAGTGCCCCGGCGCACCGGTCACCCAGGCGGCGCGGCCGGCCTCCTCGAGCAGCGCCCGGAACGAGCGCGGCGGGATGCAGGCGGCGAGCCCGTCGGCGACCAGCCCGGCCAGCGGGTTGCCCGGTTCGCTGTCCAGCGCCCGGTCCAGCGCGGTGTTGGCCATGGCGCCGTCGCCGCGCAGCCAGGCGCAGATGGCGACCAGCGCGGCCGGGAAGGCGTCCAGCGGTGAGGGCGCACGCCGGGTGCACTCGGTCCAGAGCTCCTCGGCCGCGTCCGCGTCCTCGCC
>JBEPZM010000007.1:0-30207 GCA_041640835.1 Blastococcus sp. | reverse complement strand
GCGGTCACCTTGACGGTGTTCGCGGCCGCGATCTCGATCGCCTCGCCCGTCTGCGGGTTGCGGCCCGTGCGAGCGGAGCGCTGCGTGCGCTCGACGGTCAGCAGGCCGGAGACGGCGACCTTGTCGCCGCGGGTGATGGCGTCGACGAGCTCGTCCTGGAGACCGGCGAGGACGGCGTCCACGGTCGAGGCGGGCACGTCGGCGCGCTTGGCGATGGCGGAGACCAGTTCAGCCTTGTTCATCGAGTTTCCTTTCCGTTGGGTGGCAGGTGCCTCGTTTCGACACCGAACCGGCGCCCCGGGCGCGATCTGCACCGTCGGGGTGTCCGGATCCGCGCCACGGGACGCGGGAGTCCGTGCCCGGCCAGATGACAGCCGGACCCGGGGCACGGTGCCACGTCGCCCCGACAATCCGCCAGTGGACGGCGATTTCGGGGCGCCGGATGGCTCGCAGGTCACATCCGCACCAGCCCCGGGGCGGGCGGATGTGGCCCAGCCCACTTAGCGTGGGGCCATGCCGCAGATCCCCGGGACCGACCTGACCGCGAGCGACCTGTGCCTCGGCGGGAACGTCTTCGGCTGGACGGCCGACGCGCCCACGTCCTTCGCCGTCCTCGACCGCTTCGTGGACGCGGTGGCCCCGCAGCCGGCGTTCGTCGACACCGCCGAGATGTACGGCAACGGCGCCTCGGAGCAGATCCTGGGCGACTGGATGGCCGCCCGCGGCGCCCGGGACCGGGTCGTGCTGGCCACCAAGGCCTCGCCCGGGAAGAAGGACCACCCGCTGGCCGCGGGAGAGATCCGGGCCGCGGCCGAGCGCTCGCTGCGCAACCTGCGGACCGACCACATCGACCTCTACTACGCCCACTACGACGACGCGACGACGCCGCTGGAGGAGACGCTCACCGCCTTCGACGAGCTGGTGCAGGCCGGCAAGGTGCGCCACGTCGCGGCGTCGAACTACTCGGCGGCGCGGCTGACCGAGGCGCGGGAGACCGCGCAGCGGCTGGGGACGAGCGGGTACGCGGCCCTGCAGATGCACTACAACCTGATGGAGCGCGCCGTCTTCGAGGACGAGTTGCGCGACGCCGTCCAGGCGCAGGGCCTCGGCACGCTGCCCTACTTCGCGCTGGCCAAGGGCTTCCTGACCGGCAAGTACCGGGCGGGCGAGCAGATCGACTCACCGCGCGCGAAGGGCGCGGCGGCGTACGTGGGGGAGCGGGGCGACCGGGTGCTCGCCGCCCTGGGCGAGGTCGCCCGGGAGCACGGCGTGCCCGTGCCGGCGGTGGCGCTGCGCTGGCTCGCCGACCAGCCCACGGTGGTGGCGCCGATCGCCTCGGGCCGGACGGTCGAGCAGCTGGCCGACCTGCTGCCGATGCGCGACCTCGTGCTCACCGACGCGCACCGCAAGCAGCTGGACGAAGCCAGCGCTCCCTGAGCCACGGCGCCGGCGCCCGAGGCCGGACGCCGGAGCCTGGAACGTCTTTCAGACGGTGGAGATGAGGCTGCGCACCGTCGCCTGGAGCTCTGGGGTGACCTCGTCGATCCCGTGCTCGGCGGCGGCGTGCGGCACCGCCTGGGCGAAGATGCCGGCCTCGTCGGCGGCGGTGAACGTGGCGTTGCAGCCGGGGATGACGTCGCCGCAGGCGAATCGCTTCATGGTGGGGACTCCTTGTCGGTGGACGGACGGGCAACCGGCTCCCGTGCGGGACCGGGGTCTGGAGGGGGTCAGCGGGCGGCGCGGCCCGCGGTGATCAGGTCCTCGATGCGGAGGATCCCGAGGACGTCGCCGACCGGGTCGGTGCAGACGACGGGCTCCCACCGGCGCGCGGGGGCACGGGTGAGGGCGCGCTGGAGGGTCTGCTGGATGTCGGTCGAGGGGTGCACCCGGAGCGAGACGGGCGCGGTGTAGACCTCGCCGGTCCGCGGATCGCTGAGCAGCAGTCCGGCCGGCTCGCCGTGCGGCCCGAGCAGGACCGCCGGGGGGACGCCGACGACGTCCACGCCGTGCGCGCACTGGCGGACGGGGCGGAGCAGGCTGGCCACGCTCTCGGTGAGCCGGGCGCGCGCCACCTGGGCGCGCACCAGCTGCACCACCTCGGGGGCCAGTGGGGCGAACGTCGGCCCGGGGCGGCCCAGCAGCCACCCCTGCGCGAGCGGGACGCCGAGCTGGGCGAAGGCAGCGAGCTCGGCCGCCGTCTCGACGCCCTCGGCGAGCAGCCAGGCGTCGATCCGGCCGGCGAACTCGCCGACCATCTCGGCCAGGGCCATGCGCACGGGGTCGGCGTCGGCGTCGGCCACCAGGGCGCGGTCGAGCTTGACCAGCTGCGGCCGCAGGGCGGCCATCTGCTGGAGCCCCGAGTAGCCGCTGCCGGCGTCGTCGAGGGCGATGAGGGCCCCGCGGGCGTGCAGCGCGTCGGTCTGCCGGCGCAGGACGCCGAGGTCGTCGACGGGGGTGTGCTCGGTCAGCTCGACGACGACGCGGTGCAGGTCGGGGCGGGTGGCCAGGGCGTCCTGCACCGGCGTGGTGCCGAGCAGGTGCGGGCTGACGTTGACGGTGAGGAACGTGTCGTCGGGCAGCAGCGGGACGGCGGCCAGCGCCTTGTGGATGGCCAGCGCCTCGAGCTCGGCGGCGACGCTGGCCTCCGCGGCCGCGGCGAACCACACGTCGGGCCCGGCCGCGCCCGGGAAGCGGGCCAGCGCCTCGTAGCCGGCGACCGTGCCGGTCTCCAGGCCGACGATCGGCTGGAAGGCCAGCGTCAGGTCGTCGGGGTCGGCCAGCAGCGGACGGCAGTCCGGCAGGCCGGCCGTTCGTGTGCCGGGCATGGGGAGTGGATCGGACGATCCGGCCCGGTCCTTGA
The DNA here is from genome assembly GCA_041640835.1 of Blastococcus sp. Taxonomy (GTDB): domain Bacteria; phylum Actinomycetota; class Actinomycetes; order Mycobacteriales; family Geodermatophilaceae; genus Blastococcus. The sequence goes on along the minus strand of JBEPZM010000007.1, from coordinate 27,347 downwards.
CCGCCCGTGGCGGGCGTCACCCGGCAGGGGGAGCCGCGTCGCTCTCGCCATCCCCGCCGCCCGGCGTGCCACGATGACACCCGGCCGCGCCACGTCCCGGACGCTGCCGCTACCGCAGCCAGGGGGTGCACGTGTCCGGCTCGCCGCCGCTCGACGGCGTCCTGGCCGACCCGGGGCGCATCGCCGTCGCCCGCCGGCTGCTCGCCGAGGTCTCCGGTCCCGCCGCCTACGACCGGCTGTCCGGCCTGGCCGCCCGGCTGGTCGGCGCCGGCCACGCCAAGGTCACGCTCTTCACCGACCAGGACCTCGTCGTCGGCGGCCACGGGCTGCCGCCCGGGGTGGTGGGCGGCCCGGCGCTGCTCACCGGGGCGCTGTCGGCGATGGTCGTCACCAGCAGGGCGCCGCTCGTCGTCCCCGATGCCCGGCAGGATCCGCGGGTCACCGGGCTGCCCGCCGTGACCTCCGGCCAGGTGGGCGCCTACCTGGGCTCACCCCTGGTGACGGCGTCCGGGCACGTGATCGGCGTCCTGGCGCTCTACGACGCCGCGCCCCGGCCCTGGACGGGTGACGAGGCCGAGCTGCTGCGCCAGCTGGCGAGCTCGGTGGTGGCCGAGCTGGAGCTGGCCGCGGCGAACGCCGACGTCGCCTGGTCCGCGCGCCGCCTCGGTGTGGCGCTGGAGGCCAGCTCCGTCGGCATCTGGGAGGTCGACCTGCGGGGCGACTTCATCGACTGGGACGAGCGCACCGCGGCGATCTTCGGCTTCGACCAGGCCACCCGCATGCCGATGGACCGCCTGTTCGCCGAGTACGTCCACCCCGACGACCAGGAGGCCTCGCAGCGGACCATGGGCGACGCCGTCGCGGCGCGGGCGCAGTACACCGTGGAGCTGCGCGTCCTCCGGCGCGGCGGGGGTGTCCGCTGGATCGTCTGCCGCGGGCGCGTGCTCACCGGCCCCGACGGCGAGCCGGCGCGCATCCTCGGCACCGTCCTGGACGTCACCGACGCGCGGGAGCAGGCAGAGTCCCGGCTCGTCGCGGTGCAGCGGACCGCGGCCATCTCCGCCGTCGCCGCGGAGGTGGCCAACGCCACCGGCATCGGCCAGCTCGCGGACATCACGCTGCGCGGGGCCGAGGTGCTCGGGGCGGTGTCCGGCGGCGTCGCCGTGCGGGAACCAGGGGACGACCGGATCCGGCTGTACCTGGGCCGGCGGATCCTGGACGCCGTCCGCGCCGAGGTGGCCGGGCTCCCCGAGGACGGCATCGTCATCGACCTCGACGACGAGATGCCCACCCAGTACACGGCGCGGACCGGGGAGCGGGTCGTGCTCACCAGCGCCGAGGAGTGCATCGCGCGCTTCCCGGCGATGGCCCGGGTGACCGAATGGCTCGGGCTGCGCGCCCTGGCGTCCCTCCCACTGGTGGTCGAGGGCCGGCTGCTGGGCAGCTTCGTCGTCTACTGGACCACCGACCACCCCTTCGACGCCGAGGAGCTGCGGCTCCTCGAGGGGCTCACCGCGCAGATCTCGCTGAGCACCTCGCGGCTGCAGGCCGACGCCTCCCGCGACCGCGCCGTGGCGGCGGTGACGGAGGCCAACCAGCGGCTCGAGCTGCTGGCCGAGGCGGGGCGGGTGCTGTCGAGCACGCTCGACATCGGCGAGCAGCTGCAGCGGCTGGCCTCCCTCGTCGTCCCCCGGCTCGGCGACTGGTGCTGGATCGTGAGCACCGACGACCACGGCCGGCTGCAGGAGTCGGCCAGCGCGCACCGGGACCCCGACCGCTCGGACTTCGTCGCCGGGTACGTCGAGCGCATGGTGCGGACGGTCACCCCGGAGGGCGCGCCCCGCCGGGTGTTCCGCACCGGCCAGCCGCTGGTCGTGCGGGATCTCACGCCGGAGCGGATCGCCTCGGTGCTCTCCGATCCGGAGGCGCGCGCCGCGCTGGTGGAGCTGGCGCCGTCGTCGGTCGCGGCGGTGCCCCTGACCATCCGTGGCCAGACCGTCGGCGTGCTGTGCCTGCTCAACGGCGCCGACCGCGGTGCGCACTCGCCGGCCGACGTGGAGACCGCCGTCGAGATCGGCCGCCGGGCCGGGATGGCGCTGCACCACGCGCGCCTCTACGGGCAGCAGCGCGCCCTGGCCGACGCCCTGCAGCGCAGCATGCTCACCGCGCCGCCGACGCTCGAGGACTGCCAGATCGTCGTCCGCTACGTGCCGGCGGCTGAGGGCGCCGAGATCGGCGGGGACTGGTACGACGCCTTCCAGCAGTCCACCGGCACCACGGTGCTGGCCATCGGCGACGTCGTCGGGCACGACACCCGCGCCGCCGCCGCGATGGGGCAGGTCCGCGGCCTGCTGCGGGGCATCAGCTACTCCAGCGGCGGCTCCCCCGCCTGGGTGCTGACCGAGCTCGACCGGGCGCTCGAGGGTCTGGCGCTGCACACGATGGCGACCGCGCTGGTGGCCCACCTCGAGCCCGGGGAGGCCGGGGGCATGCTGCTGCGCTGGTCCAACGCCGGGCACCCGCCGCCGGCCCTGCTGGAGGCCGACGGCACGGTGCGGCTGCTCGACGTCACCGAGGCGAACCTGCTGCTGGGCGTGCAGCCGGGCTTCGTGCGCGAGGACCGGACGGCGCTGCTCGAGCGCGGCGCGACGGTGCTGCTCTACACCGACGGGCTGGTCGAGCGCCGCGACCGCGACATCGACGCCGGCACCGAGGAGCTGCTCGCGGTGCTGCGCGAGTGCGGCGGCCTGCCGCTGGACGCGCTGTGCGACGAGGTGCTGCGCCGGATGTTCCTGCCGGACGCCGAGGACGACGTCGCCGTCCTCGCCGTCCGGCTGTGCTGACCAGAAGGATCTGCGAAGCACCGGTGTGCGGTGCCGGCCCCCGTGCAGGGCCCCGACCCGAGCGTGCGAGGGCCGGGGGGCACGGGGGTCCTCTTACTGGCCCGGGGGGACGTCGAGGTCGGTGGCGGTGCCCTCCGGCGTCTCCTCGCCGTTCTGCGCCCGCAGCTCGGCGTCGCGTGCGGCCATCGCCTCCTGCCGGCCGGGCTCCTCCTCGAGGATCGCGGCGGCCTTCCACGACTCCGGGATCGCGAAGCCGTCGACCAGCGTGATCAGGTGCGGCCGCAGCTCCTTGAGCAGCTGGTTCACCGTGGCGGTCAGCGTCTTGGCCCGCGCCGGGGTGAGCTGGCCGTGCTCGAGGAACCACGCCTTGTCGGCCTCGAGGGTCGAGAGCGCGTAGAGGTCGCACAGCGTGTCGAGCAGCCGGCGGGTGCCCGGGTCCTCGGTGCGGTCGACGCCGGCGACGAACGACTCGAGCACGATCCGCTCGATGTGCGTCTGCGCCGACTTCAGCACGTGGTCCTGGACGTCGTTGAACATGTCGAACGGCGCCATGCCCTCGGTCGTGGAGTTCTTCCGCAGCCGGCGGGTGGCGCCCTCCAGCGAGTGCTTCTCGCGGAACTCGAACATCTTCAGCTGCCAGCCGCGGTCGAGCATCGGGACGTCGTCCACGCCGGGGACGGCGTCGACCAGGCGGGCGATCAGTGCGCGGGCCGCCGTCCGCTCCAGCACCGTCTCGCGGACCATGTCGGCGACGAAGCTGACCCGGCCCCAGCCGTCCAGGGAGCCGAAGTTGTCGCGGTACCCCGTGAGCAGGCCCTTGGCCACCAGCTGCAGCAGGACGGTGTTGTCGCCCTCGAACGTGGTGAACACGTCGGTGTCGGCCTTGAGGTGCGGCAGCCGGTTCTCCTGCAGGTAGCCCGCCCCGCCGCACGCCTCGCGGCACATCTGGATGGTCTGCGTCGCGTGCGCGGTCTGGGCCGCCTTGAGCCCGGCGGCGCGGGACTCCAGCTCCCGCTGCGCCTGCTCGTCGATCTCCTGGCCGTGCACGTGCACCGCCGTCTGGACGTCGTGCATCGTCGAGACCAGCTCGCCCTGCGCGAAGTGCAGCGCGTAGGTCTTCGCGAGCGCCGGCAGCAGCTTGCGCTGGTGCACGAGGTAGTCGTTGATGACGATCTCGCGCTCCTCGCCCGGCGCGGCGAACTGGCGGCGCACGTCGCCGTACCGGACGGCGATGTCGAGGGCCAGCTTGGTCGCCGAGCCGGCGGAGCCGCCGACGCTCACCCGCCCGCGCACCAGCGTGCCGAGCATGGTGAAGAAGCGGCGGGTCTCGTTCTCGATGGAGCTCGTGTAGGTGCCGTCCTCGGCGACCTGGCCGTAGCGGTCCAGCAGCATGTCGCGCGGCACGCTGACGTGGTCGAAGGTCAGCCGGCCGTTGTCGACGCCGAGCAGGCCGGCCTTCGGGCCGTCGTCCTCGATGGTGACGCCCGGCAGCGGGTTGCCCTGCTCGTCGCGGATCGGCACCAGCCAGGCGTGCACGCCGTGGTTCGTGCCCTGGCTGACCAGCTGACCGAAGACGACCGCCATCCGGCCGTCCTTGGCCGCGTTGCCGATGTAGTCCTTGCGGGCGGCCTGGTGCGGCGTGTGCAGGTCGAAGGTCTGCGTCGCGGGGTCGTAGGTGCACGTCGTGCGCAGCTGCTGGACGTCGGAGCCGTGGCCGGTCTCGGTCATCGCGAAGCAGCCGGGCAGGTCGAAGCTCATCACGTCGCGCAGGTAGGTCTCGTGGTGCCGGCGGGTGCCGAGCAGCTCCAGCGCGCCGCCGAACAGCCCCCACTGGACGCCGGCCTTCACCATCAGCGAGAGGTCGGCGAAGGCGAGCATCTCGATCGAGGTGACCGAGGCGCCGGAGTCGGCTTCGCCGCCGAACTCCTTGGGGAAGCCGAAGCCCACCCGGCCGGAGTCGGCCAGCTTCTTGGCCGCGCGGGTGACCCGTTCGCGGGCCTCGGTCATCGTCTCGCCGTAGACCGGCAGGAAGTCGGCGTCGGTCAGGCTCTCGCGGGCGTCGCGGCGGACGTGCGCCCACCGGCCGTCCAGGACCTCGCGGATCGCCTTCGGGTCCACCGGGGTCTGCTGAGCGTCGACCGGGGCGGGCAGGGACTTCGTCACGACTCCTCCAAGCTGTTCGGTGCGGGTGCCACGACGCCGGAGAGTCCGGCCCAGGCGAGATCGGTCAGGTGTGCGGCGAGCTCCGTGCGCAGCATCGGACGCTCGGCGCGGAGCCACCAGTCGGCGGCGGAGCGGACCAGGCCGACCAGGCCGTGCCCCCAGGCGCCGGCGGCGGCGGGATCGCGTCCGGCCTGCTCCAGCGCGACCGCCATGAGCGCCGCGGCCTGGTCGCCGACGAGGTCCGCCAGGTTGGCGATCGGATCGGCGTCCGCCGGGTGCTGGGAGACGACGAAGCGGTAGACCTCGGGCTCGGCCTCGAGGAAGGCCAGGTAGCAGCCGATCGCGGCGGCGGTCATCGCGCGGGGGTGCTCGCTGCTGGCCATCGCCGTCCGCAACTGGGCGAGCAGCCGCTCCGCGACCTCGTTGCACACCGCGACGTAGAGCTCGGACCGGTCCGCGAAGTGCCGGTAGACGACGGTCTTGCTCGTGCCGGCCGCGGCGGCGATCTCCTCCATGCCGACCCCGGCGCCGTGCCGGCCGACGGCGGTGAGCGTCGCCTGGACGAGTTGTTCCCTGCGCGCCCGGCGGTGCTCGTCCCATCTGGAGTCGCGGCGGTCGCGGGGCTGGGTCACATTCCCTGGGAGTCGCAGGGCGGCATCGCGGGGCTCGCGGCCGGGCTGCGAGGAGCGTCTCACCACCTCGGCTTTCATGTGAACCACGGTACCGCGTACCCTGGGTACCGGCCACTCACCCGACCCCGGAGGCCCCCATGACTGACACCTCGAAGCCGGCGACCCGCAGGGCGGCGATCGTCGGCGGGAACCGGATCCCGTTCGCGCGGTCGAACACCGCCTACGCGCAGGCGTCCAACCAGGACATGCTCACCGCGACCCTCGACGGGCTGGTCGCCCGGTTCGGGCTGCAGGGGGAGCAGGTGGGCGAGGTCGTCGCCGGCGCCGTCCTCAAGCACGCGCGCGACTTCAACCTGACCCGCGAGTCGGTCCTCGGCTCGACGCTGGCGGCGACGACGCCGGCCTACGACGTCCAGCAGGCGTGCGGCACGGGCCTGGAGGCCGCCGTCCTGGTCGCCAACAAGATCGCCCTCGGGCAGATCGAGTCCGGCATCGCCGGCGGCGTCGACACCACCTCCGACGCCCCGCTCGCCGTGGGCGACGAGCTGCGCCGCGTGCTCATCTCGCTGAACAACGCGAAGACCGTCGGCGACCGGCTCAAGGCGCTCGCGCGGATCCGCCCCGGCCAGCTCGTGCCCGAGATCCCGCGCAACGCCGAGCCGCGCACCGGCCTGGCGATGGGCGACCACGCGGCGATCACCGCCCAGGAGTGGGAGATCGGCCGCGAGGAGCAGGACGAGCTCGCCGTCCGCTCGCACCACGCCATGGCCGCCGCCTACGAGCGCGGCTTCTTCGACGACCTGGTGACGCCGTACCTGGGCCTGGCCCGGGACAACAACCTGCGCCCCGACTCGAGCGTCGAGAAGCTGGCGACGCTCAAGCCGGTCTTCGGCAAGGGTGAGGGCGCCACGATGACGGCGGGCAACTCCACGCCGCTGACCGACGGCGCCTCCGCCGTCCTGCTCGCTTCCGACGAGTGGGCCGCCGCGAAGGGCCTGCCGGTGCTGGCCCACCTCGTCGACGCGCAGACCGCCGCCGTGGACTACGTGCACGGCGGCGAGGGCCTGCTCATGGCGCCGGCGTACGCGATGCCGGTGATGCTGGCCCGCAACGGCCTCACCCTGCAGGACTTCGACTTCTACGAGATCCACGAGGCGTTCGCCTCGACGGTCCTCTCGACGATGAAGGCCTGGGAGGACCCCGCGTTCTGCAAGGAGAAGCTCGGCCTCGACGCGCCGCTGGGCCGGATCGACCGGTCCAAGCTCAACGTCAACGGCTCGTCCCTGGCGGCCGGCCACCCGTTCGCCGCGACCGGCGGCCGGATCGTGGCGTCGCTGGCGAAGATGCTGCACGAGGCGGGCCCGGGCAAGCGCGGCCTGATCTCCATCTGCGCCGCCGGCGGCCAGGGCGTCGTCGCGATCCTCGAGTCCTGATCCCCGTCCCCCGAGGGCAGAAATGGCCATTTCTGCCCTCGGGAGCGACCCCTCCCGGAAGGAACAGCTCCTCGTGGCTGACTGGTACAGCAACTTCGCCCACTCGGGCTTCGGCACGACCGTCACCAAGCAGCTCGGCCTGCCCCGTCCCGGCGTGCTGCGCCGCTACGTGCCGGGCGGCCCGCTGCTGGAGGGGCCGGCGGTCGTCGGCTCCGCCGGCCGGGGCCGGCTGCGCGACACCGTCACCGCCGTCCTGAAGGACGCCGGGGTGGCGGTGCTCTCGCCCGTCGTGCTGGACGGCGAGGCGGGCGGCGAGAAGCTCGGCGCGGTGGTCCTGGACGCCACCGGGGTCACCGGCCCGGCCGACCTCGCCGCGGCGCACGACTTCCTGGCGCCGGCGGTCAAGCGGCTGCGCGCCAACGGGCGGGTCGTGATCCTCACCGATCCGCCGGCGTCCGCGGACACCCCGGCGCAGGCCGCCGCCCGGCAGGCGGTCGACGGGCTGACCCGCTCGATCGGCAAGGAGCTGCGCGACGGCTCGACGGCGAACGCGATCTACGTGCCCGAGGGCGCCGAGTCCGGTGTCGCGGGCCCGCTGACCTTCTTCCTCTCCGGCCGGTCGGCGTACGTCGACGGCCAGGGCGTCACCCTCTCGGCAGCCGAGGTGCCCCAGACGCAGGACGCCGAGTTGCCGCTGGCCGGCAAGGTCGTCGTCGTCACCGGGGCGGCCCGCGGCATCGGGGCATCCATCGCCGACGTCATGGCCCGCGACGGCGCGCACGTGGTCGCCGTCGACATCCCCGCCGCCGGCGACAGCCTGGCCGCGGTCGCCAACCGCATCGGCGGGACGGCGCTGCAGCTGGACATCACCGCGCCCGACGCTGCGGAGCGGCTGGTCGAGCACCTGCGCGAGCGGCACGGGGGCGCAGACGTGATCGTGCACAACGCCGGGATCACCCGCGACAAGCTGCTGGTCAACATGGACGCCGCCCGCTGGAACTCCGTCATGGCGGTGAACCTGCAGGCGCAGCTGGACCTCACCCAGGCGCTGCTCGACGGCGACGTATTGAACCCGGGTGCGCGCGTCGTCTGCGTCTCCTCGCAGTCGGGGATCGCCGGCAACCGCGGCCAGACCAACTACGCGGCGTCCAAGGCCGGCGTCATCGGCATGGTGCGCGCCTGGGCGCCGACGTTCGCCGAGCGCGGCGCGACGATCAACGCCGTCGCCCCGGGGTTCATCGTCACCGAGATGACGGCGAAGATGCCCTTCGGCACCCGCGAGGTCGGCGCCCGGCTCAACTCGCTGCAGCAGGGCGGGCTGCCGGTCGACGTCGCCGAGACGATCGCCTGGCTGTCGCAGCCCACCAGCGCCGGCGTCAACGGCCAGACCGTGCGGGTGTGCGGCCAGTCGCTGCTGGGCGCCTGATGGCTGCCACGGTCCTGGACGGCCCGCCGAACCTGGCGGCGCTGTACGCGCGGGCCGCGCTCACCGCGCGCGGTCGGGGCGGCGCGCTGCCGGACACCCACCTGGCCCGGCACGGCGTGACCGTCGACCGGGACCACCTGGCCGCCTACGCCCGGGTGTGCCGGGTGCCGCTGGGCGACGTCCTGCCGGCGACCTATCCGCACATGCTCACCTTTCCGCTGCAGATGGCGCTGATGACCGACCGCGCCTTCCCGCTGGGGCTGGTCGGGCTGGTGCACGTGCGCAACCGGATCGAGGTGCTGCGCGCCGTCCGCGCCGACGAGGCGCTGGACCTCGAGGTGTGGGCCGAGCGCTTCGCGACGCACCGCAGCGGGGCGACGGTCGACCTGTGCGCGAGCGCGACGGCCGGGGGTACGGAGGTCTGGCGCTCGCGGTCGACCTACCTGTCCCGCGGGGCGACGGCCCCGGACGGCGCACCGGAGGCCGACGTCGACGTCCACGTCGGTGCGCTGGACCGGGTGGCCGCCACCTGGCGGGTGCCCGACGACGCCGGCCGCCGCTACGCCAGGGTGTCCGGCGACGTGAACCCGATCCACCTGTCCGGGCTGACGGCGAAGGCCCTGGGTTTCAAGCACGCGATCGCGCACGGCATGTGGGTGAAGGCCCGCGTGCTGGGCGCGCTGGCCGGCCGGCTGCCCGAAGCGCTGGCGTTCGACGTCCAGTTCAAGCGGCCGCTGTTCCTGCCCTCGACCGTCACGCTGTCCACGGCGGAGACGGCGGGGGGCTGGGACGTCGCCGTCCGCAACGCCGGCAGCGGCGACCTGCACGTGGTCGGGACCGTCCGACCGCTCTGACCCGCTGCTCCGACCCGCCGCGGCGACCTGCCGTCGGGAACCCGCGACCCTGGCTCACAGCTACCCTCGCGCCGTCCGTCCGCCCCTGAAGGGAACACGCTCCGCATGGCTGTCTCGTTCGAGCTCACCGAGGACCAGATCGAGCTGCAGAAGTGGGTGCACACGTTCGCCGAGGACGTCGTGCGCCCCGCGGCGCACGAGTACGACGAGCGCGAGGAGACCCCCTGGGAGGTCATCCAGGAGGCCGCGAAGATCGGGCTCTACTCGATCGACTTCTTCGCCACCCAGTCCTTCGACGAGTCCGGCCTGGGCATCCCGATCGCCATGGAAGAGCTCTTCTGGGGGGACGCCGGCATCGGCCTGGCCATCGTGGGCACCGCGCTGGCCGCCGCGTCGGTGAGCGCCAACGGCACACCGGAGCAGGTCGGCCAGTGGGTGCCGGCGATGTTCGGCACCCAGTCCGAGCCCAAGGTCGCGGCCTTCTGCTCCTCGGAGCCCGACGCCGGGTCCGACGTCGGGGCCATGCGCACCCGTGCGGTCTACGACGAGAAGACCGACGAGTGGGTGCTCACCGGCACCAAGACGTGGGCGACCAACGGCGGGATCGCCGACATCCACGTGGTCACCGCCGTCGTCGAGCCCGAGCTCAAGGCGCGCGGCCAGGCCAGCTTCATCGTCCCGCCGGGCACGCCCGGCATCTCGCAGGGGCAGAAGTTCCTCAAGCACGGCATCCGCGCCTCGCACACCGCCGAGGTCGTCCTCGACGGCTGCCGCATCCCGGGCGACTGCGTGCTCGGCGGGCGGGAGAAGCTCCAGGAGCGGCTCGCCCGCGCCCGGGAGGGCGTCAAGAGCGGCCGCACGCAGCCGTCGATGGCCACCTTCGAGCGCACTCGCCCCGCCGTCGGTGCCCAGGCCGTCGGCGTCGCCCGCGCCGCGTACGACTACGCGCTGGAGTACGCCAAGCAGCGCGAGCAGTTCGGCCGCGCGATCATCGAGAACCAGTCGATCGCCTTTATGCTCGCCGACATGAAGACCTCGATCGACGCCGCGCGACTGCTGGTGTGGCGCGCGGCGTGGATGGCGGCCAACGGGCAGCAGTTCACCGCCGCCGAGGGGTCGATGTCCAAGCTCGTCGCCGGCGAGACCGCCGTCCGGGTGACCGAGCAGGCGATGCAGATCCTCGGTGGCAACGGCTACACGCGCGACTACCCGGTCGAGCGCATGGCCCGCGACGCCAAGATCTACACGATCTTCGAGGGCACCTCGGAGATCCAGCGGCTGGTCATCGCCCGGACGATCTCGGGCGTGCACATCCGCTGACCTGCTCGTCCCCTCGACCACGCCGTGTGGTCGCCGCCCCGCCGCAGACCGCGAGGACGACGACTGCGCGGCGTGGTTCGTCTCCCTGGCCGGAACTGCGCCGTCCGGTTCAGCAACGGTTGTACACAACAACCAAGGGCTGTTCTAGGCGCTTTCAGGCTAAAGTCGCCGAGCCGCTGACCTGGGATTTCGCCCAAAGGTCTCGATCAGGTCACGGCGCGCACCACTGGTGCGGGCGCGCGTGGCGGCACTGATTCGGCCGCTCCCTCCGTGGTCTGGTGCGCCCGTCCGGATGGCCGGGCCAGCGACCCGGCGTCCCGGGACCCTTCGAGGGAGCGCAACGTGCAACTCACGTCCTCACCCCGTCGTGCACTCGGCCTCCTGGCCGTGGGCACGATCGGCATGTCCACCGCAGTACTCGGCGTCACCGGCACGGCCTCGGCCGCCGAGGAGCTCGACACGCTGTCCTACTCCTCGCACGAGGGCGACACGAGCTTCGTCGTCCCCCCGGGCTACTGCTCCGTCGACTGGGTGGTCCAGGGCGCCGTCGGTGGGCGGGGCTGGATCGGCGACGAGGCGAACGTCTACCCGGCCAAGGGTGGCGGCCTCCTCGAGGTGACGACGAACGTCACCGCGGGGCAGACGTACACCTTCGCCGCAGGCGAGGACGGCGCCAGCGGTGACAACCAGGACGGCGGCGGTGCCGGCGGTGCCGGGGCTCCCGCAGGTGCCGACGGTGACACCCTCACCGACACGGAGGACGCGGTCGTCGGCGGTGGCGGCGGTGGCGGCGGGGCCTCGTCGGTGACCGGGCCGTCCGTCTCCCTCGTCGCCCACGGCGGCAACGGCGCTGACGGCGACGTCGGAGGGGCCGGTGGCGGTGGCACCACCAACACCATCACCTGGCCCGGCGCGGTCGTGACCACGGACACGACCGTCGACGCGGACTCCTCCAGCTACGTCTCCGCCGACGTCCTGCCCTGCGTCGCGGCACCCCTCGCGCCGAGCGTCGACGTCTCCGCCGGCAACGGCTCGCTGACGGTGAACCTCAAGCCGACGTGGCACGACGAGCCGAACAGCAGTGACGCCGAGACCTGGCAGTACAAGCTCGGTTCCGGCGACTGGACCGCCGTCACGCCCGTCCGCGAGGACGAGTACTCGTCGTGGCTGTCCTTCCCCCTCAAGAACCTGACCAACGGCACGTCCTACGACGTGCAGGTCCGCGGGATCAGCGAGGAGGGCCTCGAGGGTGACGCGAGCGAGGTCGTCAGCGGCATCCCCTACGCCCAGATCGGCGCCCCGGGCAACGTCAAGGTGACCAGCACGTACGGCTCAGTCACGGTCACCTGGTCCGCCCCGACCGTCGCGGGCACCTTCCCGATCGCCGGTTACGGCGTCGGCCTCGGTGCCGGTGAGATGGGCGGCGAGGCCTGCGAGACCGCGGCCGACGTGTACACCTGCACCATCACCGACCTCTACGCCGGCACTGACTACAGCGTCAGCGTCTACGCGAAGGACAGCAAGGGCAACGACGGCGTCTTCTCGGCGTTCATCAAGACCGGCGCCATGCCCTTCCCGTCCTCGGTGCCTGCCTCCAACGGCGCGCTGGCCACCACGGGCTTCTCCACCGGCTCGGTGGCCCCGGGTCAGTCGATCACCGTCTCGGGCACCGGCTACGCGCCCTTCTCGACCGTGACGGTCCTCGTCTACTCGACCCCGACCGTGCTGGGCACGGCCGTGGCCGATGAGAACGGCGCCTTCACCTTCACCGGCACCCTGCCGGCGGGTCTCGCGGCCGGCACGCACACGCTGGTCGCCGCCGGGTACGACGTCGACGGTGAGCCGCGCAACCTGACCATGGCGGTGACCGTCTCCGGCGCCGCTGCCGCCGCCGGCCCGGCCCTGGCCAGCACCGGGTTCTCGACCCTGCCGTACCTGGGCACCGGTGCGCTGGCGCTGCTGGCGGGTGGCGGCCTGCTGGTCGCCGCGCGTCGCCGCAACGCCGCCTGACCGAACCGCACGATCCCGGGAGCCCGGGCCACCCTCGCGGTGGCCCGGGCTCCCGCGTGTCCCGACCGGCCCGAAGGGCCAGGTGAGCGACTAGTCGACACCTCACAAGCGGTCACCCGTCACACCCGTCACAGGAGATCAAGAACCGCCCACGAATCGACCCGAACGCTGGCAGTAATTGAGGAGTCATACATCTGTTGGCACGAGTTACGGCTCCGTAGCGTCCGGGCCACGTCGTCGGTGTGGTGCCTCGTGCATCGATCGGCGCGCTGTTCCACACGGTGCTCGGGAGGTCCGAGCGCCTGGTGCCCCGGGATCGGGCCGACACAGGAGTTCACGTGAGTATCAAGAGTCCCTCCCGCCGCTGGGGCGCGCTGCTGGCGGGGAGCGCCGTCGTGCTGTCCACCGCCGTCGTGGGCCTGACCGGTGTCGCGCAGGCCGAGCCGGAGCCCACCGCCACCGAGTGCACGACCGAGCCGACCACGACCGCGCCGACCACGACCGCGCCGACCACGACGGCTGCCGAGACCACGGCTGCCGAGACGACGGCGCCGACGACCACGGAGTCGACCGAGACGACGGAGCCCACCACCACGGCGCCCTCGACCACGGAGTCGACCGAGACGACGGAGCCCACCACCACGGCTCCCTCGACCACGGAGTCGACCGAGACGACGGAGCCCACCACCACGGCTCCCGAGACGACGGCGCCCGGCGACGGCGAGGGCGAGGTGATCCCGGGTGCCCTGTACGCGGCCGGCTTCTCGATCGCCGAGGCCATGACCGCGTTCGCGGCGGACGAGACCTGTGGGGAGCCGGAGCCGACTCCCACGACCACGGCGCCCTCGACCACCGAGTCGACCGAGACGACCGAGCCCACCACCACGGCTCCGGAGACGACGGCTCCGGAGACCACGACTCCGGAGACCACTGCTCCCGAGACGACGACCCCGGAGACCACTGCTCCCGAGACGACGACCCCGGAGACCACGACCCCCGGGACCACGACCCCCGGGACCACGACGCCCACGACGACGGCTCCGGTGACCACCACCGCTCCCGAGGCGCCGAAGGTCGTCATCCCGGCCGTCCGCGACATCAAGGCGTCCGTCGGCACCTCGTCGATCCTGGTCACCTGGAACGCACCGGTGAACACCGCCGGCATCGTCGGCTACCAGGCGTTCGCCAACCCGGTCGGTGCGCAGAGCACCGGCGAGATGGTCGCCTGCCTCGTCGACGCCGCCGCCCGCAGCTGCCGCCTCGGTGTCGAGGCCGGCCGCGCCTACTCCGTCGGCGTCATCGCCTTCGACAAGGACGCCCACGAGGGCGAGGCGGGCGACTTCGTCACGACCGGCGTCGTCCCCGCGCCGGTCACGGCGGCCACCCCGCCGGCCGGCAACACCTCGCTCAAGAAGGCCGACGGCTCGGCGATCACCAACGTGACCGCCGGTCAGACGATGACCCTCCGGGGCGAGGGCTACCTGCCCTTCTCCACGGTGGCGCTGTACGTCTACTCGACGCCCACGTTCCTGGGCAACGTGACCGCTGACAAGGACGGCCGCTTCACCGTCGACGTCACGATCCCGGCCAGCCTGGCCAACGGCGAGCACAGCCTCGTGGCCAGCGGCGTGGACTTCAACGGCAACGCCTACGTCATGCGGTCCGACTTCACGGTCGGCGCCGCCGGCGCGCAGCAGGCCAAGCTGCCCTTCACCGGTGCGTCCGTCGCACTGCCCCTCCTCGGTGGCCTCGTGGCCACCGGCGTGGGTGGTGGGCTGCTGGTCGCGGCCCGTCGCCGCTCCAACGCGTGACCCTCGCCGCCGGTAGGCGGTAGCACTCCGGCCGGGCCCTGCTCCCCTCGGGGGAGCAGGGCCCGGTCCGTTGGGCGCGGGACCCGGATGCCGGGTGCCCGGTCACCTAGCATTCGGCCCGACGTCGCTCGGAACAACGCGAGCGCACAGCACGAAGGAACCGGGGGAGAGGGATGACGGACCCGGACTGGGCTCGGCGCGAGGACCGGACCGAGCCCTGGGACCGTGTCCCCGAGCTCGGCGGCCCGCCGCCGCGGAGCCGGCCACCGGTACCCGGAACCGCTCCCGCGGAGCAGACCGGCCGGGTGGACGCCGTCGTGCAGACCGACGACCAGCCCGCCGACCGGGCGCGCGGCTGGGACAGCTGGGGCGAGGCCTGGGCCGACGACGAGGGTCACGACGTCGACTGGCACGAGGGCCCGCGCGGTCGCGGCTTCTGGCGCTCCGCCGCCCTGGGCGTCGGCGAGCTGCTCGTCACCGCCGGCATGGTGCTGCTGCTGTTCGTCGTCTACGAGGTCTACGTGACCGACTTCCTGACCGGGCAGCGGCAGGACGAGCTGAGCACCGAACTGCGCGAGCAGTGGGCCGACGAGCCGGCCGACGACCGCGGATCGATCACCCAGGTCGAGCTCGGCGACGCCTTCGGGGTGCTGCGCATCCCGCGGCTGGGCGAGGACTACACGCGGGTCATCCTCGAGGGCACCGAGGAGAAGCAGCTCTCCCAGGGCCCGGGCCACTACGTGGACTCCGCGCTGCCCGGCGAGCCGGGCAACGTCGCGCTGGCCGGGCACCGGGTGGGCAAGGGCTCGCCGTTCCTCGAGCTGGACGCCATGCAGGCGGGCGACCCGATCGTGGTCGAGACCAGGGACAGCTGGTTCGTCTACCGCGTCCTGGGTGACGACGACCCCAGCGGCATCCCCGGCATGCACATCGTCAGCCCCGCCGCCGTCGAGGTGGTGTCGCCGACGCCCAACGCGGCGGCCACCGCCGCACCGACCGGCGCCTACCTGACCCTGACGACCTGCCATCCGCGCTACTCCGCACGGCAGCGGCTGATCATCCACGCACGTCTCGACGGCGGCGCGATCAGCAAGGCAGAGTTCCCGGACGGGCCCGACGCCCTGTTCGAACGCTGAGCCTTGTTCGAACGCTGAGCCCTGTACGACCGCTGACACGGGAGACCTGAGCATGTACAGCTGGATCTGGCGGCACCTGCCCGGTGGCACGCCGAGCAAGACGCTGCTCTCGCTGGTCCTCGTGGCCGCGGTGGCTGCACTGCTGCTGTTCGTCGTCTTCCCGTGGGTGGAGCCGCGGCTGCCGTTCAACGACGTCACCGTCGACTGAGCCAGGTAAAGACCGCGCAACGATCGCGGGAAGGGCCGCCCCCGGGTGGCCGACCTGCGCGGACGGGTGAAAGGTCGAGGGCGGACGACGACCCTCGACGCATCCGGAGGCCTCCGTGCGCGCCACCCGACCGCTCGCCCTCGCCGCTGCCGGCGCCCTCGCGCTGACCGCATGCGGGGGAGGGGATTCCGTGGACACCGGCGGCGGGGGTGGGGGCGGGGGCGGGGGCAACACGCTGGTCGCCGCCGTCAGCGCCCAGCCCGATCAGCTCGATCCGCACGTCACCACGGCGTACGCGAGCTTCCAGGTCCTGGAGAACGTCTACGACACCCTCGTCGTCCCCGATCCGGAGGACCTCACGATGCAGCCGAGCCTGGCGACGGAGTGGGAGACCAGCGAGGACGACCTGGAGTGGCGGTTCACGCTCCGGGACGACGTCACGTTCCACGACGGCAGCGAGTTCGACTCCGCCGACGTCGTCTACTCCTACAACCGGATCATCGACGAGGAGCTCAGCAACTCCTTCCGCTTCCAGAACGTCGAGTCCGTGGAGGCCGACGGCGCGCAGACCGTCGTCATCAGGCTGACCCAGCCGACGCCGAACCTGCTGGAGCGGATCGGCTCGTTCAAGGGGATGGCGATCCTCCCGGAGAACGCCGCCGAGGACCTCGACCTGACCACCGAGGCCAACGGGACCGGGCCCTTCCAGCTGGAGAGCTCCGACGCCAGCAGCACCGTGCTCACCTCCTACGAGGACTACTGGGGCGGGGCCCCGAGCGTCGACGGCGTCGAGTTCCGCTACATCACCGAGCCGGCCGCGGCGCTCACCGCGCTGCAGAACGGCGAGGTGCAGTGGACCGACAACGTGCCGCCGCAGCAGATCGAGTCGCTGGGTGACGACGACTCGGTGGAGCTGGAGACCACGGCCAGCGTCGACTACTGGTACATGTCCATGAACTACGCCCGCCCGCCGTTCGACAACCGCGACGTGCGGCGCGCGATCTCCTTCGCGATCGACCGCGAGGAGGTGGCCGAGGCGGCCTGGTTCGGCGCGGCGCAGGCCAACCAGACGGCGATCCCCCAGGACAGCTTCTTCTACTACGACTACGCGCCGTTCGAGCGCGACCCCGAGCAGGCCCGGCAGCTGCTCGCGCAGGCCGGCGTGACGACGCCGCTGACGATGGGCCTGATGGTCACCGACGAGTACCCCGAGACGGTCACCGCCGCCCAGGTCATCGCCGACCAGCTCGAGGAGGTCGGGATCACCGTCGAGATCGAGACGCTGGACTTCGCCACCTGGCTGGACCGCCAGGGCGCCGGTGAGTACGACGCCTTCTACCTCGGCTGGCTGGGCAACCTCGACCCGGCCGCGTTCTACCAGGAGCAGCACCAGACCGACGGGCCGAACAACTACCAGGGCTACAGCAACCCGCAGGTCGACCAGCTCCTCCAGCAGGGCGCGACCGAGACCGACGACGCCGCGCGCAAGGCGATCTACGACCAGGCCGCGCAGCTCATCGTCGACGACGTCTCCTACCTCTACCTCTACAACCCCGACGTCGTGCAGGCCTGGGCCCCGGGGCTGTCCGGCTACCAGATCCGGGCGGACAAGGCGATCAACTTCGAGAACGTGGAGCTGCCCTGAGCGGGTACCTCCTCCGCCGCACCGGTCAGTCGGTGGTGGTGCTGGCGGGGGTCAGCGTCATCGTGTTCGC
Organism: Blastococcus sp.; assembly: GCA_041640835.1. Taxonomy (GTDB): domain Bacteria; phylum Actinomycetota; class Actinomycetes; order Mycobacteriales; family Geodermatophilaceae; genus Blastococcus. The sequence goes on along the minus strand of JBEPZM010000007.1, from coordinate 9,796 downwards.
GCTCGTGCACCTGGTCCCGGGCGACCCCGTCCGGCTGGCGCTGGGCACCCGCTTCTCGCAGGAGACCTACGACGCGCTGCGCGAGCGCTCGGGCCTGGACGAGCCGCTGGTCCAGCAGTTCTTCAGCTGGCTGGGCTCGGCGCTCACCGGCGACCTGGGCGTCAGCTTCCGCAGCGGGGACACCGTCACCTCGCTGATCATCGAGCGGCTGCCCGCCACGATCGCGCTGGCGTTCGCCTCGATCCTCGTGGCGCTCGCCATCGCGATCCCGCTGGGCACGATCTCGGCGCTGCGGCCGCGGTCGTTCGTCGACCGGATCGCCACCATCTTCAGCCAGTTCGGCATCTCCGTGCCGGAGTTCTGGATGTCGATCGTGCTGATCCTGGTGTTCGCGGGAACCCTCGGCTGGCTGCCGTCGGGTGGTTACGTGCCGCTCACCGAGGACCCGGCCGGCTGGCTGCAGCGGCTGATCCTCCCCGCCGTGGTCACCGGTGTGGTGTCCGGCTCGGTCATCACACGGTTCGTGCGCTCCAGCGTGCTCGAGGCACTGGGCGCCGACCACGTGCGGACGGCGCAGGCGAAGGGCCTGTCCTCCCGCCAGGTGTTCACCGGGCACGTGCTGCGCAACGCCCTGCTGCCGCTGGTCACGGTCACTGGCGTGCAGCTGGCCTACCTGCTGTCCGGTGTCGTCGTCGTCGAGATCGTCTTCGCCTGGCCGGGGCTGGGGCAGCTGGCCCTGCAGTCGGTCCAGGCGCGCGACTACCCGGTGCTGCAGGGCGCGGTCCTGCTGTTCGCGGTCGTGTTCCTGGTGATCAACCTGGTCGTGGACCTGCTCTACACCGCCATCGACCCGCGGATCCGGCGATGACAGCTCAGCCGGGCCCTGCTGCATCGAGTGCCCCCGTGTCGCTGCGCCCGGTCCGCCCGCGCTGGCGGGAGACGCTGGGCATGCTGGCGCGCAACCCGACGGCGGCCGTCTCGGCGGTGCTGCTGCTCGGCCTCGTGCTCGTCGCGGTCTTCGACGAGACGATCGCCCCGGAGGGCCCCAACGAGACCTCCATCGCCGATCGGCTGCAGCCGCCGAGCCGGGACCACCTGTTCGGCACCGACGACCTCGGCCGGGACATCTTCAGCCGGGTGGTCCTCGGCACCGGGGTGTCGCTGCGGGTCGGGTTCCTCGCCGTCGGCATCGCGCTGGTGGTCGGCACCGTGATCGGGCTGCTCGCGGGCTTCTACGGCCGCTGGGTCGACGACGTCCTCATGCGGTTCATGGACATGCTGTTCGCCTTCCCCGCGGTGCTGCTCGCCATCGCCGTCCTCGCGGTGCGCGGGCCGGGGTCGGGCAACACCGCGCTGGCGATCGGCGTCGTCTACATCCCGGTCTTCGCGCGGGTGACCCGGGCCAGCGTGCTCGGCGTGCGGGAGGAGGTCTACGTGCGGGCGTCCCGGTCGGTGGGGGCCTCGGACTTCCGGCTGCTCACCCGGCACGTGCTGCCCAACGCGGCGCCGCCGATCATCGTGCAGACGTCGATCAGCCTGGCGTTCGCGGTGCTGGCCGAGGCGGCGCTCTCCTTCCTGGGGTTGGGCACCCAGCCGCCCGCGCCGTCGTGGGGCCGGATGCTGGCCGAGGGCCGCGGCTTCATCCAGGACGCCTGGTGGCTGGCCTTCTTCCCGGGGATGGCGATCTTCGTGACCGTGCTCTGCTTCAACCTGCTCGGCGACGGGCTGCGCGACGTGCTCGATCCGCGGCAGCGGACGCTCATGGCGGGCGGTGGGCGATGAGCGAGGCTCCCGTGCTGGAGGTCGAGGACCTGCGGGTGCGGCTGCGCACGCCGCGCGGGCCGGCCGACGTCGTCAACGGGCTGTCCTACCGCGTCGGCGCGGGGGAGACGGTCGCCGTCGTCGGGGAGTCGGGCAGTGGCAAGAGCGTCTCGGTGCTCGCGCTGCTGGGCCTGTTGCCGGCGGGCGTGGCGACCGTGACGGGGCGGGCTCTGCTGGAGGGCGAGGACCTGCTCACCATGAAGCCGGACCGGCTGCGGCGGGTGCGCGGCCCCGGCGCCGGGATGGTGTTCCAGGATCCGATGACCTCGCTGAACCCGGTGCTGACCATCGGTCGGCAACTGGTCGAGGGGATCCGTGCGCACCAGGACGTGGACAAGGCCGCCGCCCGCCGGCGCGCCGCGGAGCTGCTCGCCGAGGTGGGCCTGCCCGATCCCGAGGGCACGCTGGACCGCTATCCGCACGAGCTCTCCGGCGGCATGCGGCAGCGGGTGGTCATCGCGATCGCGCTGTGCAACTCCCCGGCGCTGCTCATCGCCGACGAGGCGACGACGGCGCTCGACGTCACCGTGCAGGCGCAGATCATCGACCTGGTCGAGAAGCTCCAGGCGGAGCGCGGCACCGGGGTCATCTGGATCACCCACGACCTCGGCGTGGTCGCGGGCATCGCCGACCGGGTGCTGGTCATGTACGGCGGGCGGTGCGTGGAGGACGGCACTGTCGACGACGTCCTGGAGAACCCGGTCCACCCGTACACGCGCGGCCTGCTGGGCGCCCTGCCCGACCTGGCGCAACCGGCCGTGGACGGCGTCGTCCCCGACCTGGCCACGGTGCCCGGGGTGCCGCCCGCGCCGACGGACCTGCCGAAGGGCTGCGTGTTCTGGCCGCGCTGCCCGGTGCGCGGAGACGCCCGCTGCGAGACCGAGCAGCCGCCGCTGGCGGTCATCGGCGCCGCGGACGTGGTGCTGCCGCACCGCGCCGCCACCTGGTGCGCGGAGGGGCCGCGATGAGCGACGTGCTGGTCTCCGTCCGCGGGCTCGAGGTGCACTTCCCGATCGGCGGACGCGCCCTGCGGGGCAAGCCGGCCGGGGTGCTGCGCGCCGTCGACGGCGTGGACCTGGACATCGTCCGCGGCGAGACGCTCGGCCTGGTGGGGGAGTCCGGCTGCGGGAAGTCGACGCTGGGCAACGCGCTGCTGCGGCTGGTGCCCACCACCGGCGGCACCCTCACCTTCGACGGCACCGACCTCACCGGGCTGCAGGGGCGCCGGCTCAAGGAGCTGCGGCGCCGCGCCGGCATGGTGTTCCAGGACCCGTTCGCCTCGCTGGACCCGCGTCGCACGGTGGCGCAGACGGTGAGCGAGCCGCTGGAGGTGCACGGCCTGCGGAAGGGGCGCGACAAGGCCGCCCGGGTCGCGGAGCTGCTCGAGCTCGTGGGCCTGGACGCGGGCGTCGCCGGCCGGTACCCGCACGAGTTCTCCGGCGGCCAGCGGCAGCGGGTCGGCATCGCCCGCGCGCTCGCCGGCGAACCTGACTTCCTGGTCTGCGACGAGGCGATCGCGTCCCTGGACGTGAGCGTGCAGGCGCAGGTGCTGAACCTGCTGCGCCGGCTGCAGCGGCAGCTCGGGCTCACGCTGCTGTTCATCTCGCACGACCTCTCGGCCGTGCGGCACATCTCCGACCGGATCGCGGTCATGTACCTGGGCCGGGTCGTCGAGATCGGCCCGGCGGAGGCGGTCGGCACCGACCCGCAGATGCCCTACACGCAGGCGCTGCTGTCGGCGGTGCCGCTGCCGCACCCGAAGCTGGAGCGGGAACGGAGGCGGATCGTCCTCACCGGCGACGTCCCCTCGCCGGCCGCCGTCCCCAGCGGCTGCCGGTTCCGCACGCGGTGTCCGTACGTCTTCGAACCGTGCGACGACGTCGACCCCGCGCTGCAGCCGGTCGGGGCGCCCGGGCAGCAGGCGGCCTGCCATCTGCACGGCGTCGTCGGCACCCCGGCGACCACCCCCGAGGGCGTCACCGCCGCCCCCTGAGCCGGGTTGCTCCTCAGGCGGCGGGGGAGAGCAGGCGGGGGCGGGCGGCGGCCAGGCCCACCACCAGCTGCAGGACGACGGCGGTGAGCATGAGCACCAGGCCGGGCGCCCACGCGCCGGTCGCGTCGTGCAGCAGCCCCACCCCCAGCGGGCCGGTCGCCGCGAGCAGGTAGCCGACGCTCTGCGCGGTGGCCGAGAGCCGGCCGGTCTGGGCGACGTCCCGGCTGCGGGCCACGATCAGCATCATCGACAGCGGGAACGCGACGCCGCTGCCGAACCCGTAGAGCGCCGCCCACAGCAGGGGTGCGGCCTCCGGCGCCAGGAGCAGGCCGATGATCGCCGCGATCGCCGGCAGCGCGCCCAGCAGGACCCATCCCTGCTGTCCGGGCCGGCGGCCGGCCAGCCCCGGGACCACCAGCGCCAGGGGCACCGCCAGCCCGGTGGCCACGGCCAGCAGCCCGCCGGCGGCGACGGGGGAGACGCCGGACTCGGACTCCAGGACGTCGGCCAGCCAGGTGAGCATCGCGTAGAACGACAGCGACTGGAAGCCGAAGTACAGGGTCACCGCCAGGGCCACCCGGTCGCGCAGGATCGCGGTGCGGGCTCCGGAAGGCGCCGCCTCGGGCCGGGGAACCGTGCGCCGGGCGCGGGCCAGCGCGCCCATCGCCAGCAGGGCGGCCAGCACCAGCACGCCCCACAGCAGCAGCCCGGCACCCGGGCCGCCGGCGGCCGACGACATGGGCCGGGCCAGACCCGCCCCGAGGGCCGCCGAGCCCGACATCGAGGCGGTGATCAGCCCGAGGACGACGGCTGCCCGCGCGCCGTACTCCGACCGCGCCGCGGCCGGCAGCAGCACGTTGCCCACCGCGATCCCGCCGCTGAGCAGCACGGTCCCCGCGAACAACCCCGGTGCCCCGGCCACCCGCAGCAGCACGCCTCCCGCGATCAGCGCCACCCCGACCAGGACGGCGCCGTGCACCCCGAACCGGGCGGCCAGGGCGGGGGCGAACGGGGACACGAGCCCGAAGCAGACCAGCGGCAGCGCGGTGACGACGGCGAGCGCCCCGGTCGAGAGCCCGAGGTCGTCGCCCAGCGCGCCGAGCAGCGGCCCGACGGCGGCGAACGGCGCCCGGAGGCACAGCGCCACGAGCACCAGCACGACGGCCGGAGCGGCGACCCACCACCAGCGCGTCGTCGTCCCCACCCGGGCGACGTCCGGGGAGGCCTGCGACGACACGTGCCCTCCGTTCCGCCGCACGGCGCACGGCACAGTCATTGTCGGCGCTCCCCGGAGGGCGCCGGCAGGCGGCTCCGAAACGGTCGAAAACGTGCCCCGGGCGGGGGAGCCCGCTCAAGCAGGGGGCCCGGAACGCCGAAGGCAGCACCATGCGGATCCAGGAACGGGCGGCATGGTGCCGCCGCGGCACGCCCCTGTGGGCGTACCTGACCGCTCTCGTCGTCGTGCCGCTGGTCGGCGTGGTGGCACTCACCGGGGCGATCACGCGGGTGGCGATCCAGGAGGCCGATCAGGCGACCCGGTCGGAGGCCTCGGTCGGCGCACTGGCGCGGCTGAACGCCGTCCGCAGCGCGATCGTGCACGAGATCGTGCCCACCCTGTCCCTCGCCGTCGTCGGGAATCCGGAGACCCTCAGCGAGTTCGGCCTCGCCGGGGGCGTGCCCGGGCTGGGCGACCTGGTCACGGAGCTGGTCCGCTCCAGCCGCTCGGCCACCGACGACGCGCTCGGGCAGATCCGCCCCGGCTCGATCGACGAGCCCACCGCCCGGACCGCGACCCGTCGGCTCGCCGCCCTGCGCGTCGCGGCGGACACCGCGGACGCCGACGTCCGCGAGATCTTCGAGCGCTACCTGGCCCTGGCCGACGAGGTGGCCGCCGCGCAGGAGATGGCCGCCCGCGCCGCCGGCTCCACCGAGGCGCCCGCGGCGACCACGGCGGCGACCCACGACGTGCAGGACATCGCCGACGTCGCGGCGGCCGCGAGCCGGCTGCTGCCCGAGTTCATCGGCCATCAGCTGATCCCCGACCAGGTCGACCCCACCTCGTGGGGCGTCAGCTGGGCGCTGTACCTCGACGTGCGGGCGCACCTGGACGACCTGTCGCAGGTCTCGCTGCGCGACCGCTGGGACGAGCTGACCGCCTCCCCCGAGCTCACCGCCGTGGACGACGTCCTGGGGGCCTACGCCGACGGCAGGACGTCCGCCGTGCTGCCCATCGCCCAGCTGGTCACCCTCGTGCAGCAGACCGTGGCGCGGGACGTCGTGCTCACCGGGTTCCTCGACCAGGCAGTCGCCGACGCCCAGCAGCTGTCCGCCGCGGACCGCGAGGCGGCCATCGGACGGCGGAACGCGCTGCTGGCGATCGGGCTGGGGCTGGTGCTGGCCTCGCTGGCCGGCGCCGTGCTCGTCGGGCGCACCGTCTCGCGCGTCCTCCGCCGGCTGGCCGACCAGGCCGAGCAGATCAGCCAGGGGCAGCTGGTGGACATCGGCCGCACCGGGCCCCGCGAGGCGCGCACCGTCTCCGCGGCGCTGGCCACCACGGTGGCCGGGCTGCGCCGGATCCAGGAGCAGGCCGCGGCCGTCACCCGCGGCGACCTCTCCGCCCCCGTCCTGGCCGATCCGCTCCCCGGCCCGCTGGGCGAGCTGCTGCACGCCTCCGTCGAGCAGCTCGTGGCCTCGGTGCGCGAGCGCGAGGAGCTGCAGACCGCGCTGGCCCACCAGGCCGCGCACGATCCCCTCACCGACCTGCCCAACCGGACCCAGGCGCGCACGCTGACCGCCGCCGCGCTGCACCGCGGCCGCCGCGCCGGGACCATGACCGGGCTGCTCTTCGTCGACCTCGACGGCTTCAAGGGCGTCAACGACCGCTTCGGTCACGCGACCGGCGACACGGTGCTGCGCACCGTGGCCGACCGGCTGCGCTCGGCCCTGCGCCCCGGGGACGTCGTCTGCCGGCTGGGCGGCGACGAGTTCGTCGTGCTGGTCGAGCAGGTCTCCTCGGAGCGCGAGCTGGCCGAGCTGGCCGAGCGGCTCATCGCCACCGTCAGCCGGCCGATCCACGAGGGTGGCCAGGATCTGCGGGTCGGCGCCAGCATCGGCATCGCCGTCGCCCAGGACGCGGCCGTGGACGCCGACGCGCTGTTCGCCGAGGCCGACGCCGCCGCCTACCGCGCCAAGGCGCGCGGACGCGGGCGGGCCGAGCTGTTCGACGAGTCCCTGCGCGCCCAGCTGGCTGCCCACTCCGAGATGGAGACGGCGCTGACCGCGGGGCTGGCCGCCGGCGAGCTGGAGGTCCACTACCAGCCGGTCGTGGGTCTCGCGGCCGGCCGGCTCGAGGGCTACGAGGCACTCGTGCGCTGGAACCGCCCCGGCGTCGGCATGGTGCCGCCCAACGACTTCATCCCGGTGGCCGAGAGCAGCAGGCTGATCTGCGACCTGGACCGCTGGGTCCTGCACGAGGCCACCCGGCAGATCGCCGCCTGGCGCGCCGAGGATCCGGTCGCGGCGGAGCTCACCGTCGCGGTGAACGTCTCCGGCCGTCACCTCTCCGACCCGCGCGTCGTCCAGGACGTCACCGACGCCCTGGCGGCCTCCGGGCTCCCCGCCGAGCTGCTCATCGTCGAGGTCACCGAGACCGTGCTGGTCAGCGAGCCGGCCGCCTTCGGTCACCTCGTCGCGCTGAGGGATCTGGGCGTCGTGGTGGCGATCGACGACTTCGGCACCGGCTACACCTCGATCGGCCAGCTGGCCGGCATGCCCGTGGACACGCTGAAGATCGACCGCAGCTTCATCTCCTCGGCCGAGTCGGGCCACGCGGAGCTGGTCGCACTGATGATCCGCGCCGCGCACACCTTCGGGCTGAGCGTCGTGGCCGAGGGCGTCGAGGAGGAGGCCCAGCTGGCCTGGCTCCAGGGCCAGGGGTGCGACTTCGCGCAGGGATACCTGCTCTCCCGGCCCCTGCCGGCTGAGGCCGCCGCGGACGCCTGGCGCGCGGCCCTGCTCCCGGCGTCCTGAGGGCTCTGGCGGACACCGGGGGCAGGTCCGGGTTCAGTGCCGGTCGTTGCGCCGTCGGATGGTGACGATCCCGGCGACGACCAGCAGCAACGGAAGGATCAAGCCCCACATCAACAAGCCGCTCATGGCCCACTCCTCGGTCGTGTCGGAGAACGACGACGCCCCTGGCGCGCCTGTCCGTGGCTGTCACCCTGCGCCGGGCCTCCGCGCGCCGCGTCACCCGCGAAGGACGAGAGCGGCCCGGCGCTGGTGGCCGACCACCGGCTCCGGCGAGGCCGCCCCGTTAGGGTGCACCGAGCGTTCAGCGACCCGGAGCCGTCGTCGGCGGCCGGCGGGAGCCGGCAGAGGAGCCCCATCGTGCGAGCACTGGTCCGTCGGGCAAGGGTCGTCGACGCGTGACCGCCGGCTGGACTCCGAAGCGCGACGAGGCACTGTTCCGCCGGGACGGCGACCTCCTCGTCCCCGGGGTGCTCACGAGGGGGCCCTGGTACCAGGGCACCCTGCACGGCAGCGCCATGCTCGCCGCCATCGCCCGCGCCGCGGAGCGCCATCCCAGCGAGGTGCAGCGCCAGGTCGTCCGCTGACCGTCGACATGATGCGGGCGGCGCCGATGGCGCCGCTGCGGGTCGAGACGACGGCGGCCCGGTCCGGGAAGAGCATCGACATCGTCGACGTCGCCATGTACGACGGCGACGAGCTCTGCGTCCGGGGCACCGCGCTGCGGGTCCGGACGGCCGACCTCGTCGTCGACGAGCCCGAGGACGCGCCGCCGCCCCCGGCTCCGCCCGCAGATGGCCACGCAGGGGTGTCGCCCTTCTCCCGCCGGGGCTCCGACCAGCCCGCCTTCCACCACGCCATCGACGTCCACGTGGACGTCGACAGCGACGTCGTGTGGTTCCGGCTCGCCGTGCCGGTCGTCGAGGGGGAACCGCACACGAGCATCGTCACCGTCGCCGCCATCGCCGACTGGACCTACGCGGTGCCGCACCTCCTCCGCGGCGCCCGGGGCACCGACCGGCACACCGCCCGTGCCGTCCACGCGATCAACGCCGACACGACGATCAACACCTTCCGGCCCATGTCCGGGAGCTGGCTGGGCCTCAGGACGACCGCCCACACCGGTTCCCTCGGCGCCGGCACCAGCAGCGCCCACCTGTACGACGCCGCCGGTCCCCTCGGCTTCAGCTCCCAGAGCGTGCTGGTCCGGGGTCAGAGCGGCGCGCCACTGTCGGTCAAAGAGACGTAGAGGACGGACACATGCGGATCGCCACCGGCGTCGGGTACGCCAACGGGATGAAGGAGGCGGCCGAACGGGTCGCCACGCTCGAGTCGGCCGGCATCGACATCGTCTGGGTCGCCGAGGCCTACGGCGTCGACGCCGTCTCGCTGATGGGGTACCTGGCCGCCGTCACCGAGCGGGTCCAGATCGGCTCGTCGATCCTGCCGATCTACACCCGCACCCCGAGCCTGCTGGCCATGACCGCCGCGGGTGTCGACCTGCTGAGCGACGGCCGCTGCATCCTCGGGCTCGGAGCCTCCGGGCCGCAGGTGATCGAGGGCTTCCACGGGGTCCCGTACGACGCTCCCCTCGGGCGGACGCGGGAGGTCATCGAGATCTGCCGCAAGGTGTGGCGGCGCGAGCCCGTCGAGCACGACGGCCGCTACTACTCCCTGCCGCTGGCCGAGGGGCAGGGCACGGGCCTCGGCAAGCCGCTCAAGCTCATCACGCATCCGGTGCGCGACCGCATCCCGATCTACCTCGCCGCCCTCGGTCCCAAGAACGTCGAGCTGACCGCGGAGCTCGCCGACGGATGGATGCCGACGCTGTTCTGGCCCGAGCGGGCCGCCGAGGTGTGGGGCGAGTCGCTCGCGGCCGGCCGGGCCGCCCGCCCGGCCGACCTGAACCCGCTCGAGGTCGTCGCCGGCGGCGCCGTCGCCATCGGCGAGGGCCTC
>JBEPZM010000006.1:0-32608 GCA_041640835.1 Blastococcus sp. | reverse complement strand
GATGAAGGCCGGGACCGCGGCGGCGGGCGTGGCCGGGGCCACCGCCTCCACGGCGTCGGGGTCGGGCGCCGCGACCGGGCGGGTGGCCCGGCGGCGGGGACGGGCCACCACGGCGGTGGGCTCCGGAGAGCTGAACTGGGCGCCGAAGCGGGAGCCGACCGGCTCGGGGTCCGCGTCGGGCTCGGGGTCGGGCTCGGGCTCGGCCGGGGCGTCGTCGGCCGGGGCCTCGGACTCCTCCTCCGGGTCCTCGGGGACCGAGGAGTCCTCGGACACCGCGGGGACCTCAGTCACCTCGTCGGGCGCGGGACCGGTGGGGGTCTCTTCGGCGTTGCTGGTGTTGTCGGTATCGGCCACGAGGGCTCGTCTCCTCATGTGCTCCCGGGCGCCGATCGGATGACCGGCGGCCGCACAGGAGCACGGAATCGGGCGGGGCGAGGCGTCGCACGGGGTACGGCGGCCGGCTCGTCCTGCGAAGTCTGTGGGCGGCTCTCGCGCGACGGTTGCCGCGGCGGGGAGCCGAATTGCGGAGGGTGGTGCCCGCACCCGCTGGGGCTGGGTGCGGTGGTGCCGGGTGGTTCTGGGTGGTGCTGTGGTCTCGGTGGCGCTGGTCTGCGGGTGCGGCACGTCTGGCAGCCGTGTCGCGGCGACGGTGCGCGAGCCTCCGTGGGCCTCCGCCGGTCAGACCGCCGCGTGCGCCTCCTGGTCGGAAGCTCCCGCCGTGCGGTCCAGCTCGAGCGGATCGGCCACGGTCCCGGAGTCGTCGAGCCGGCCCTGCGCCTCACGCACGGCCCGGGGGGGCAACGGCGGGCGCAGGTCGGCGACGGCAACCAGAGCGGCCAACACGTCGTCCGGTCGTACGACGGGCGTTCCCTGCCGGACGACCATGTGCAGTATGGCACAACCTGCCCCGGCCGAGGCCGACGCGCTGGCCACCGACGGGCGGGCATCGATGTCCCTGAGGCCGTTCTTGGTGCGCTTCGCGACGGTCACGACGTCGGCGGCGAGGAAGGCCTCGACCGCCCGCGCCAGCTCGTCCGGATCCTGCCCGGGCAGCTCCACGCGCCAGACCGAGGTGTCGATCCGATCGGCCAGCGAGCCGGTCCCCTGCCCCGCCTCGACGCACTCGAGGACGGCGACGTCCTCGGGCAGCGCGGCGTCCAGGGCAACGCGGACGGCCTCCGGGTCGCACCGGACGGACAGGCCGATCTCGACGTACTCCGCCTCGCTGGCCGCGCCGGTCGGCGCGGCCCCGAGGTAGGAGATCTTCGGGTGCGGGCTGAAGCCTGCGGAGAACGCCATCGGCACCTGGGCCCGGCGCAGCGCCCGTTCCAGGGCGCGGGCCAGGTCGCGGTGCGAGGCGAACCGCAGCCGCCCCCGCTTGGCGTAGCGGATGCGCAGCTTCTGGACGGTCGGCGGTGGCGGCGGACCGTCGGGCTGGCGGGCCATCAGACGACCGTGAGCGGCAGCAGGCTGCGGCCGGTGGGGCCGATCTGGATCTCGGTGCCGTTGGTCGGGCAGACGCCGCAGTCGTAGCAGGGGGTCCACCGGCAGTCGGCCACCTCGTCCTCCGAGATCGCTGCCTGCCAGTCCTCCCAGAGCCACTCCTTGTCCAGCCCGGAGTCCAGGTGGTCCCAGGGCAGGATCTCGTGCTCGGTGCGCTCGCGGGTGGTGTACCAGTCGAGGTCGACGCCGAAGGTGCTGAGCTCCTCGGCGGCGGCGGTCACCCAGCGGTCGTAGGAGAAGTGCTCGCTCCAGCCGTCGAAGCGGCCACCCTCGCGCCAGACGCGCTCGATGACCCGGCCGACGCGGCGGTCGCCCCGGGAGAGCAGGCCTTCGATCGCTCCCGGCTTGCCGTCGTGGTAGCGCAGCCCGATGGAGCGGCCGATCTTGCGGTCCTCGTTGATCTTCTGCCGGAGCAGCCGGAGCCGGTTGTCGATCGTCTCGGGGCTGGCCTGGCCCGCCCACTGGAACGGGGTGTGCGGCTTGGGCACGAAACCACCGATGGAGACGGTGCAGCGGATGTCCTTGCGGCCGCTGGCCTCGCGGCCGGCGCGGATGACCTCGACCGCCAGGTCGGCGATCTCCAGGACGTCCTCGTCGGTCTCGGTCGGCAGACCGCACATGAAGTAGAGCTTCACCTGGGTCCAGCCGTTGGCGTACGCCGTCGTCACCGTGCGGACGAGGTCCTCCTTGGACACCGTCTTGTTGATGACCCGGCGGATCCGCTCGCTGCCCCCCTCGGGGGCGAAGGTCAGGCCGCTGCGCCGGCCGTTGCGGGACAGCTCGTTGGCCAGCGTCACGTTGAAGGCGTCGACGCGGGTCGACGGGAGGCTCAGCCCGGTGTTGGTGCCCTCGTAGCGGTCGGCGAGCTCCTTGGCCAGCTGCCCGATCTCGGAGTGGTCGGCGCTGGAGAGGCTGAGCAGGCCGACCTCCTCGTAGCCGGTGGCCTTGAGGCCGGCGTCGACCATCGAGCCGATGCCGGTGATCGTCCGCTCGCGGACCGGGCGGGTGATCATCCCGGCCTGGCAGAAGCGGCAGCCCCGGGTGCAGCCGCGGAAGATCTCCACGCTCATGCGCTCGTGGACGCTCTCGGCCAGCGGCACCAGCGGCTGCTTCGGGTAGGGCCACTCGTCGAGGTCCATGACCGTGCGCTTGCCGACCTTCTCCGGCACGTCGTCGCGGGTGGGCGTGACGCTCGCGATGGCGCCGTCGTCGCCGTAGGCCATGGCGTAGAAGCGGGGCACGTAGACGCCGTCGACCCGGGCCAGCCGGGCGAGCAGCTCCTCGCGGCCGCCGGGACGGTCCTCGGCCTTCCAGGCCTTCACGACGTCGGTGATGTCGCCGACGACCTGCTCGCCGTCACCGAGGACGGCGCAGTCGACGAAGTCGGCGACCGGCTCGGGGTTGAAGGCGGCGTGCCCGCCGGCGACGACGACCGGATGGCTCTCGTCGCGGTCGACCGCGTGCAGCGGGACGCCGGCGAGGTCGAGCGCCTCGAGCAGGTTGGTGTAGCCGAGCTCGGTGGCGAAGCTGACGCCGAGCACGTCGAAGTCGGCGACGGAGCGGTGCCCGTCGACGGTGAACTGCGGGACGCCGTGCTCGCGCATCAGGGCGGCGAGGTCGGGCCAGACGGCGTAGGTGCGCTCGGCCAGGGCGTCGGAGCGCTCGTTGAGGACCTCGTAGAGGATCATCAGGCCCTGGTTGGGCAGCCCGACCTCGTAGGCGTCGGGGTACATCAGCGCCCAGTGGACACTGGCGGCGTCCCAGTGCTTCACCTGGGCGTTGAGCTCACCGCCCACGTACTGGATGGGCTTCTGGATCTGGGCCAGCAGCGGCTCGAGTCGCGGGTACAGCGACTCGCCTGCGGTCGTGCGGAGGTCAGCAGTCATGACCGGTCCAGGGTAACCGCCGCGGTCGTGGCCGCTCCCCGCGCCGAGTGAGCAGTTGTGGTCCCTCTGCACGGCGCGTCCGCGCGTGTCGGCGACCACGAGCCCGCACTCGGCTGGGAGCGCCGCGCACAATGACTGTCCGCCACGCCGGAGGTCCCCGATGTCCCAGGTCCGCCTGCCTTCACCCAGACGACTCGCCATCACCGGTGGCGTGCTCACTCTGATGGCCTGCGTCGCGCTGACAGCGGATGGCTACTACCTCGACGCGACGGGTGGCGGCCCTAGCGACGTCCTCACGTGGACACTCTGGGGCAGCCTCCTGATCGGGCTGGCGCTGCTGGTCGCCGCCGCCGTTCGGGCGGCGATCGACGAGTCGCGCCCACGCCCCTGAGCCGGCAGGTCAGTCCAGGTTCGGGAAGAACAGGCCGATCTCGCGGGCGGCGGACTCGGGCGAGTCCGAGCCGTGCACGATGTTGTTCTGCACCTCGAGGGCGAAGTCGCCGCGGATCGTGCCGGGGCCGGCCTTCACCGGGTCGGTCGCGCCGGCCAGGGCGCGGAACGCCTCGATGGCCCGGGGGCCCTCGACGACGAGGGCCATGAGCGGGCCGCTGGTGATGAACTCGACCAGCGAGCCGAAGAACGGGCGCTCGCTGTGCTCGGCGTAGTGCGTCTCGGCGACGTCGGCGGTCAGGGTCCGCAGCTCGGCGGCCACCAGGCTCAGGCCCTTGCGCTCGAGGCGGGTGATCACCTCGCCGACGAGGCCACGGGCGACGCCGTCGGGCTTGACGAGGACAAGAGTGCGTTCGGTCACGAGGCGGGAGCCTACGGGGTGCTCGCGCCGTTCCCCGCGGCGTCGTCCGGACCGGTCACCGGGACGGGGCCGAACGTGGAACCGATCAGCTGCTTGCGCACCTGCAGCAGGTAGAGCCAGACCAGCACGAACGCGCCGGCGACGAACCACATCGCGCTGTTCATCAGGCCGGTGGCCAGCAGCGGAACCTGCAGCGCCGTGCCGATGAGCAGCCCGCGCTCCCGCCGCTGGATGCCGCTGGCCAGGATCAGCACCGCCGCGAGGACCAGCAGGAGCGTGAGCCGGACGGCGCCGAGGCCCTCGCCGGTCTGCGCGATGCCGCGGGGCACGAACAGCACGGCGATGCCCTCGAGCACCAGGACCGCGGCGGCGGCACCGCCCAGCGCCCGGCCGGCCCCGACCGGATCGGCCGCCGTCACGAGCGACGTCCCGACAGCAGGGTGCGGGCCTCCCCGGCGGTGATCACGCTGCCGGTCACCAGGACGCCGGAGCTGCCCAGCGCGTCGTCCGGGCCCGCCTCGGCGAGCTCCATCGCCTCGCCGATCGCCTCACCGAGCTGCGGCGAGACGCTGACCCGGTCGGCGCCGAAGACGTCGACCGCGAGCGCGCCCAGCTCGTCGGCGGGCAGCGCCCGCTCGGAGGAGTTCTGCGTGACGACGACCTCGGCGCAGATCTCCTCGAGCGCCGCCAGCATCCCGGCGACGTCCTTGCCGCGGACGGCGCCCACCACGGCGATCAGCCGGGTGAAGTCGAAGGACTCGCGGATCGCCTCCACCGTCGCCGTCATGCCGGCGGGGTTGTGCGCCGCGTCGATGAGCACGCTGGGGCTCGTGCGGACCCGCTCCAGCCGGCCGGGCGAGCGGACGGCCGCGAACGCGGCGCGGACGGTCTCCTGCTCGACGGGGCCGGTGGCCGCACCCGCGCCCAGGAACGCCTCGACGGCGGCCAGGGCGGTGGCCGCGTTCTGCGCCTGGTGCGCGCCGAACAGCGGCAGGTACACCTCGTCGTACTCGCCGCCCAGCCCCTGCAGGCGAACCTGCTGCCCGCCGAGCGCGACCCGCCGCTCGAGCACGCCGAACTCCGTGCCCTCGCGCGCGACGGCGACGTCCACCTCGATCGCGCGGCGCACGAGCGCGTCGAGCGCCCCCGGCTCCTGGTGGGCCAGCACGGCGATCGAGTCGGCCTTGATGATCCCGGCCTTCTCACCGGCGATCGTCGCGACGTCCGGCCCGAGGTACTCGGCGTGGTCCATCGCGACCGGGGTGACGACGGCGACCCGCGCGTCGGCGACGTTGGTGGCGTCCCACGTGCCGCCCATGCCGACCTCGATGACGGCGACGTCGACCGGCGCGTCGGCGAACAGCGCGTACGCCATGCCGACCATCACCTCGAAGAAGCTCATCGGGTGCTCGCCGGCGGCGTCGACCATCTGCACGTACGGCGCGATGTCGGCGTAGGTCTCCACGAACCGCTCGGGGCTCACCGGCTCGCCGTCGAGCACGATCCGCTCCCGCATCGACTCCAGGTGCGGGCTGGTGAACCGGCCGACGCGCAGGCCGAAGCCGCGCAGCAGCTCGTCGATCATCCGCGCCGTCGTCGTCTTGCCGTTGGTGCCGGCCACCTGGATCACCGGCATCGCGCGGTGCGGGTTCCCGAGGAGGTCGACCAGGGCGGAGATCCGCGTGAGGGAGGGCTCGAGCCGGCTCTCCGGCCAACGGGCCAGCAGCTCTCTCTCCACCCGGGCCAGGTCACCGGTGCTAGTGCTGCTCATCCTGCCCAGGATGCCAGTCGCCGGCCGTGCTGCCCCGCCCTACCGGGGCGGCCCCTGGACGACGGCGTTGCCGGCGTGCATCCAGTCAGTCGGCGGTGCGGCGTCGACGACCCGCTTGCCGAGCGGGAACAGCCCGACGGCGGCCAGCTTGAACGAGGCGACGCCGAACGGGATGCCGATGATCGTCAGGCAGAAACCGATGCCGGCGACGACGTGCGCCAGCGCCAGCCACCAGCCGGCGAACAGGAACCAGAGCACGTTGCCGATGGCGGACGCGGCCCCCGCGCCCGGCGCGCGCACGGTCGTGCGCCCGAAGGGCCACAGGACGAAGCCGGCCAACCGGAACGACGCGATGCCGAACGGGATGGTGACGATCAGCAGGCAGGCGATGACCCCCGCCAGCAGGTAGGCCAGCGCCAGGATCCAGCCCTGCAGCACCAGCCAGATCACGTTGAGCAGCAGCCGTAGCGTGTCCACGGTTCCCTCACGGACGAGTCGGGCGTGGTGTTCCCCGGGCGGGGAGCGAAGCGTCGTTGCCTGCCCTTTCTAGGATGCTGGGCATGGCTGCCGACATCTCCCGCCCGGACCCCACGGCTCCGGGAGCGACCGTCGGCGTACCCGAGAAGCCGACGATCGACGGGCTCGAGGAGAAGTGGGTCGAGCGCTGGGCGGCCGAGGACACCTACGCCTTCGACCGGGACGCCGCTCTCGGGTCGCCCCGCGAGCAGATCTACTCGATCGACACTCCCCCGCCGACCGCGTCGGGCTCGCTGCACGTCGGGCACGTGTTCAGCTACACGCACACCGACTTCGTCGCCCGCTACCAGCGCATGCGGGGCAAGCACGTCTACTACCCGATGGGCTGGGACGACAACGGCCTGCCGACCGAGCGCCGGGTGCAGAACTACTACGGCGTGCGCTGCGACCCCGCGCTCCCCTACGACCCGTCCTTCGAGCCCCCCGCCAAGCCGGGCAAGGACCAGGTGCCCGTCTCCCGTCGCAACTTCGTCGAGCTGTGCATGCAGCTGACCGAGGCCGACGAGGCGGAGTTCGAGAAGCTCTGGCGTCGCGTCGGGCTGTCGGTGGACTGGTCGAACGTCTACCGGACGATCTCCGAGCGCTCCCGCGCCACCGCGCAGAAGATGTTCCTGGGGAACCTGGCCCGCGGCGAGGCCTACGCCCAGGAGGCGCCGACCCTCTGGGACGTGAGCTTCCGGACCGCCGTCGCGCAGGCCGAGCTGGAGGACCGCGAGCGCCCCGGCGCGTACCACCGCGTCGCGTTCGCCGGCCCGTCCGGCCCGGTGCACATCGAGACCACCCGCCCCGAGCTGCTGCCCGCCTGCGTCGCGCTGGTGGCGCACCCGGACGACGAGCGCTACCAGCCGCTGTTCGGGCAGACCGTCCGGACGCCGCTGTTCGACGTCGAGGTGCCGGTGGTGGCGCACCGCCTGGCCGAGAAGGACAAGGGCTCGGGCATCGCGATGATCTGCACGTTCGGTGACCTGACCGACGTGATCTGGTGGCGCGAGCTGCAGCTGCCGACCCGCGCCGTCATCGGCTGGGACGGCCGCTTCCTCGCCGAGCCGCCGGCGGGCGTGCCCGCCCACCCCTATGACGAGCTGGCCGGCAAGACGTCGTTCAGCGCCCAGCAGCGGATCGTCGAGCTGCTGCGGGAGTCCGGCGACCTGCTCGACGACCCGCGGCCGATCACCCATCCGGTCAAGTTCTACGAGAAGGGCGACCGCCCGCTCGAGATCGTGACCACGCGCCAGTGGTACATCCGCAACGGCGGCCGGGACGGCGATCTCCGCGACGCGCTGGTCGCCCGCGGCCGGGAGATCCAGTGGGTGCCCGAGCACATGCGGCACCGCTACGAGAACTGGGTCGAAGGCCTCAACGGTGACTGGCTGATCAGCCGCCAGCGGTTCTTCGGCGTCCCGTTCCCGGTCTGGTACCGGCTGGACGCCGAGGGCGAGCCGATCCATGACGAGCCGATCCTGGCCGACGAGGCCTCGCTGCCGGTCGACCCGTCGTCCGACGTGCCGCCGGGCTTCGACGAGTCGCAGCGCGGCGTGCCCGGCGGGTTCATGGCCGACCCCGACGTCATGGACACCTGGGCGACGTCGTCCCTGTCGCCGCAGGTGGCCTCGGGCTGGGACACCGACCCGGAGCTGTTCGCCGCCGTCTTCCCGATGGACCTGCGCCCGCAGGCGCACGACATCATCCGCACCTGGCTGTTCTCGACCGTGGTGCGCTCGCACTACGAGTTCGGCACGGTGCCGTGGTCCCACGCGGCCATCTCCGGGTTCGTCGTCGACCCCGACCGCAAGAAGATGTCGAAGTCCAAGGGCAACGCGACCACGCCGATCGACGTGCTCGAGCGCTACGGCACGGACGCGGTGCGCTGGCGGGCCGCGGGCGCGCGGCCCGGCGCCGACTCGCCGTTCGACGAGACGCAGATGAAGGTCGGCCGCCGGCTGGCGATGAAGATCCTCAACGTCGGCAAGTTCGTCCTCGGGCTCGGCGCGTCGGCGTCGTCGACCGTCGAGCAGGTCACCGAGCCGATCGACCTGGGCCTGCTCACCGCGCTCGGCCGGGTGGTGGACGAGGCGACCGCGGCGATGGAGGCCTACAACTACACCCGCGCGCTCGAGGTCAGCGAGACGTTCTTCTGGTCGTTCTGCGACGACTACGTGGAGCTGGTGAAGTCCCGCGCCTACGGGAGCGGCCCTGCGGCGGCCTCCGCGCAGGCGGCGCTGGCCGTGGCCCTCGAGGTGCAGCTGCGGCTGTTCGCGCCGGTGCTGCCGTTCGTGACCGAGGAGGTCTGGTCCTGGTGGCAGGCCGGCTCCGTGCACCGTGCGGCGTGGCCGGTGGCCTCCGCGCTGCCCGCCGACGGCGACCCCGCCGTGGTGACCGCGACCGCCGCGGCGCTGGCCGGCGTGCGCAAGGCCAAGTCGGACGCGAAGGTCTCCATGCGGGCCGACGTCGCGACGGCGACGGTCAGCGCGCCCGCCGCGCAGGTGCCGCTGATCGAGGCCGCCCGCGCCGACCTGGTCGACGCGGGCCGGATCGCGACGCTCGCCGTCCAGCCCGGTGACGGCGAGCTGACCGTCGAGGTCGTCCTCGCCGAGACCCCCGCGGAGTAGCCCCCGGCGCCCAGTGAACGCGAGGGGGTCGTTCCGCAGCCCGGAACGACCCCCTGGAGTTCAGCGGCCCAGTTGTCCACAGGTCCTCCCCGGCGGGTGCTGCCTCTGCACCACGCTGCGGGTGTGCACGACCTCGCCGCGCTCCTCCCCGACGGGATCATCGGACGTCCGGCCCTCTGCGCCGCGACCAGCTCCACAAGCGTCAAGCGCTGGCTCCGCGACTCCGACCTCGTGCTGATGCAACCTGGCGTGGTGGCTCTTCCCGAGCGAGCCGACGAGTGGAGCGTGCGGGCACGTGCCGCCGTCGAGTGGTCGGGAGCGCCGCTCAGCCACCTCTCCGCCCTGCGTGCCGCCCGTTTGATCGAGGACGAGGGTGGCCCGGTGCACGTGACGGTTCCGCTCTCCCGGCTCCCCCGCGGTGCCTCTGGAACCGTCGTGCACCGCTCGGACCGACCCTTGGTCACCATCCGGTGCGAACGGCTGGAGATCGTCGCGCCGGAGCGGAGCCTGGTCGACGCCTGGGCCTGGGCACACCGGCCCAGCCGGAATGACCGAGGCGCCCTCGAACGACGACTGGTCCGGCAGGCGCTGATCGAGGCCGCCCGTTCGCGCCAGGTTCGTCCCGCTGCGGTGCTCCGCGCCTCGGAGAACCTGGGCGCTCATCCCGGCAGGGCGGACCTCGTCGCGCTCGTCCAGCTCATCGCGGCCGGCTGCCAGAGCGAGCTCGAGATCTGGGGAGTCCTACGCGTGCTCCCGGGGCCGCCCGACGTCCCCACGTGGGTGCAGCAACATCCGGTCCGCCTGCCCGATGGACGGGTCGCGCACCTCGACGCCGCCTACCGCCAGGCCATGGTCGCCGTCGAATTGGACGGGGCCGCGTTCCACGGCAGCCGCGAGCAACGCGAACGCGATCTGCGGCGGGACAGTGCGCTGTCGGCACTCGGGTGGGTGGTCCTGCGCTTCAGCTACTCCCGCCTCATGGCCGACCCGGAGGCCTGTCGACGGGAAATCGTGGCGGCGGTGCTCGCCCGCCTCACCCGGTGAACGCGAGAGGCCCAGAACCGGTGCGGTTCTGGGCCTCTGGCGTTCAATCGATCAGGTCAGGCGGACTTCTCGCGGCGCTCGCGGGTGGGCTTGCGCGGCACGATGGTCGGGTTGACGTGCTCCAGCACGACCTCCTTGGTGATCACCACGGAGGCGACGTCGTCCCGGCTGGGGACGTCGTACATCACCGACTGGAGCACCTCCTCCATGATCGCGCGGAGCCCGCGGGCGCCGGTGCCACGGAGGATCGCCTGGTCGGCGATGGCCTCGAGCGCGTCGTCGGTGAACTCCAGCTCCACACCGTCGAGCTCGAAGAGCTTCCGGTACTGGCGCACCAGGGCGTTCTTCGGCTCGGTGAGGATGTTGATCAGCGCCTCGCGGTCCAGCTTCTGCACGCTGGTGATCACCGGGAGCCGGCCGATGAACTCGGGGATCATGCCGAACTTCAGCAGGTCCTCGGGCATGACCTCGGCGAAGGCGTTGGCCTCGGCGATCTCGGCCTTGCCGCGGACCTCGGCGCCGAAGCCGATGCCCTGCTTGCTGGTGCGCTGCTCGATGACCTTCTCCAGGCCGGCGAACGCGCCACCCACGATGAACAGCACGTTCGTCGTGTCGATCTGGATGAACTCCTGGTGCGGGTGCTTGCGGCCACCCTGCGGGGGCACTGACGCCGTCGTCCCCTCGAGGATCTTCAGCAGCGCCTGCTGGACGCCCTCACCGGAGACGTCGCGGGTGATCGACGGGTTCTCGCTCTTGCGGGCGATCTTGTCGACCTCGTCGATGTAGATGATGCCGGTCTCGGCGCGCTTGACGTCGTAGTCGGCGGCCTGGATCAGCTTCAGCAGGATGTTCTCGACGTCCTCGCCGACGTAGCCCGCCTCGGTCAGCGCCGTGGCGTCGGCGATCGCGAAGGGCACGTTCAGCATCCGCGCCAGGGTCTGGGCCAGGTGCGTCTTGCCGCAGCCGGTCGGGCCCATCAGCAGGATGTTGGACTTGGCGAGTTCCACGCCCTCGTCGCGACGGTCACCGCCGGCCTGGATCCGCTTGTAGTGGTTGTAGACGGCCACCGAGAGCGTGCGCTTGGCCTTGTCCTGGCCGATGACGTACTGCTCGAGGAAGTCGTGGATCTCCTTCGGCTTCGGCAGCTCGTCGAACTTGAGGTCCGAGGACTCCGACAGCTCTTCCTCGATGATCTCGTTGCAGAGGTCGATGCACTCGTCGCAGATGTAGACCCCGGGGCCCGCGATGAGCTTCTTGACCTGCTTCTGGCTCTTCCCGCAGAAGGAGCACTTGAGCAGGTCACCGCTCTCACCGATTCGTGCCACCTGCTGACCTCCGGTTCGGATTCGCAGCCCTGGAACCAGGTGCCTGCGTCGTCGTCGCTGCTGATCTTCGCCCGTGCAGTCCCCGCTCGGCGGGGCTCTCGACCCGGCCCTCGAGGCCGGGGTTCAGGCGTCCGCCGAACGTACCTGCCGTCACCGACGCCGCCGGGCAATGACTCACCCGGGTCGACACCGGTCCGTCCCACTTCCGTACCGCTCGCCTCGCGGCCCAGCCCTGGCCCGGGAGTGCCCTCCCGAACCGCTGGACCCTTCGACGGTACGAGCCGGGGACGCGACGCGCGCGGCCCCGGCTCGCGCCGGGAAGTATCAGACCGCGGGAAGAGCGTTGAGCTTCCGGCTCTGGATCACCTGGTCGACGATGCCGTAGTCCTTCGCCTCCTCAGCGGTGAGGATCTTGTCCCGGTCGATGTCCTTGCGGATCTGCTCGGTCGAGCGACCGGTGTGCCGCGCCAGGATCTCCTCCATCTGCACCCGCACCCGCTGGATCTCCGCGGCGTGGATCTCGAGGTCGGAGACCTGACCACCCGCCTCACCCGAGGGCTGGTGGATCAGCACGCGGGAGTAGGGCAGGGCCAGGCGCTTCCCCGGCGTCCCGGCCGCGAGCAGGACGGCGGCAGCCGAGGCGGCCTGGCCCATGCACACGGTCTGGATGTCGGGACGGACGAACATCATGGTGTCGTAGATCGCCATGAGCGAGGTGAACGAGCCACCGGGCGAGTTGATGTAGATCGTGATGTCGCGGTCCGGGTCGGTGGACTCCAGCGTGATCAGCTGGGCCATGACGTCGTTGGCCGAGGCGTCGTCGATCTGCACCCCGAGGAAGATGATGCGTTCCTCGAAGAGCTTGTTGTAGGGGTTGGACTCCTTCATGCCGTAGCTCGTGCGCTCCACGAAGGAGGGCAGGATGTAGCGGCTGGAGGGCATCTGGAAGCTCATGTCAGTCCCTCCGGACTCAGTTGTCGGTGACCGGGTTGGCGCTGTCGGTCATCGTCGCCTTGCTGACGACGTGATCGACGAAGCCGTACTCGAGGGCCTCCTGCGCGGTGAACCACCGGTCGCGGTCGGAGTCGGTCTCGATCTGCTCGACGCTCTGCCCGGTGTGCTGCGCCTGGAGCTCGTTGAGCTCCTTCTTGGTGCGGCGGAACAGGTCTGCCTGGATGGCGATGTCGGCTGCGGTACCGCCGACGCCGGCCGAGGGCTGGTGCATCATGATCCGCGCATGCGGCAGCGCGTAGCGCTTGCCCGCGGTGCCCGCGGTCAGCAGGAACTGGCCCATCGAGGCGGCCAGGCCCATGCCGTAGGTGGCGACGTCGCAGTCGATGAACTGCATCGTGTCGTAGATCGCCATGCCGGCGCTGACCGAGCCGCCGGGCGAGTTGATGTAGAGGTGGATGTCGCTCTTCGGGTCCTCGGCCGACAGCAGCAGCATCTGGGCGGCGAGCTGGTTGGCGATGACGTCGTCCACCTGCGTGCCGAGGAAGATGATGCGCTCGCGCAGCAGGCGCTCGTAGACGGAGTCTCCGAGGTTCATCATGCCGCTGGCGCCGCGCATCATGGGTGCGCTCGCGAGGTTCGGGTGGGTAGTGCTCACGGGTGCGGTGACCTCCGTAGGACTGTCCAGCAGTCGGTCTCGGTGGACTGGTTGTTCGTATGCGGGGCGATGGTGCGGGCTTCGACGGCCCTCCGGGGAGCGGTGCTCCCCGGCGATTCGCCTGAGTCCTGTCGACCCTAACGCGCACCTCCGACGGTGCAGTCCCGCGACGGGTGGTGTTCGCCGACGGCGCAGCGACCACGCGGGGAATCGGCCCCGGAAACGACGGACGCCGCCCCACCCGGATCGGGTGGAGCGGCGTTCCGAGCGCTGGGCGATCAGGCCTTGTCGACGTCCTCGGTGTCCTCGACGGTGCCCTCGATCGCCTCGACGGCGGCGGCCTCCGCGGAGAACTCGGCGTCGGTCGGGTCCTCGTCGGACTCCGCGGCGTCGGCCTGCACCGTCTTCGGGCGCAGCGCCTCGAGGTCGACGACGTTGCCCGACGCGTCGGTGATCGTCGTCTGCTCGAGCAGCTGGGCCAGCGTCTTCGTCCGGCGCACGTCGGCGACGAACTCGGCGATGTTGTTGCCCTGCTGCAGCTGCTGCGCGTACTGCTCCGGGCTCATCCGGTTGCGCTGGGCCTGCGCCATGATCTGCGCGGAGAGGTCGTCGTTGTCGACGGTGACCTCACGGGCGTCGGCGATCGCGTCCAGGATGAACTGCGTCCGGACGGCCTCCTCGACGTTCTTGCGCTGGTCGGCGTCGTAGTCCTCGCGGCTCTCGACGCCGGACATCTTGAGGAAGCTGTCCCAGTCCATGCCGGCCTGCTGCAGCTCGCCCTCGAAGGCGCGGTTGCGCCACTCGATCTCGCGCTCGACCAGGTTGTCGGGCATGGGCACCTCGACGGCCTCGAGCAGGTGCTCGACGAGCTTGTCGCGGGCCTGCGCGCCCTGCTGGATCACCTTGGTGCGGGACAGGCGGGTGCGGACGTCCTCGCGCAGCTCGGCCAGGGTGTCGAACTCGCTGGCGGTGGAGGCGAAGTCGTCGTCGAGCTCGGGGAGCTCCTTCTCCTTCACCGAGCGGACGGTGACGGTGACGTCGGCCGTCTCGCCGGCGTTGGGGCCGGAGAGCAGCGCGGTCTGGAAGGTCTTCGACTCCTCGGCGGACAGCCCGCGGACGGCGTCGTCGAGGCCCTCCATGAGGTTGCCGGAGCCGACCTCGTAGGACATGCCGGTGGTCGAGCCGTCCTCGAGCACCTCGTCGCCGAGCTTGGCCTCGAGGTCGATGGAGACGAAGTCGCCGTCCTGGGCCGCGCGCTCGACGGACTGGAGCATCCCGAAGCGCTCCCGCATGACGGTGATCTGCTGGTCGATCTCCTCGTCGGTGACCTCGACGTCGTCGACGGTGACCGCGAGGGCGTCCAGGGCGGGCAGCTCGAGCTGCGGGGCGACGTCGACCTCGGCGGTGAACTCGAGGGTCTGGTTGTCCTCGAGCTTGGTCACCTCGATGTCGGGCTGGCCGAGGACGCGGACCTGGTTCTCGCGGACGACCTCGGAGTAGACCTCCGGGATGGCGTGCTGGACGACCTGCTCCAGGACGACCGGGCGGCCGATGCGCTGGTCGAGCACGCGGTTCGGGACCTTGCCGGGGCGGAAGCCGGGGACGCGGACCTGCTTGCCCAGCTCCTTGTAGACCTCACCGAAGGCGTGGTCCAGGTCCCCCCAAGCCACCTCGATCGCCATCCGGACCCGCGTGGGGCCCAGTTCCTCGATGGTGCTCTTCACAGCGGCAGTGCTCCTCGGTAAGACAGGGCGGGACGGGCGCCGTACGGGACGGCGGCGCTGGGTCAGCCCACGAGTCTACGGACGTCGTGGCACGGCCGGGCTGACGGGATGCGAACCCGTGCAGGACGGCCTGGTCGGGGTGACAGGATTTGAACCTGCGGCCCCCTGCTCCCAAAGCAGGTGCGCTACCAAGCTGCGCCACACCCCGTGGCCGCCCGAGTCTAGGGCGCAGGTCGCGGCCCGCAGACACCGAAGCCGTTCCGCGGTCACGGAGGGTCGTCGCCCACGAGTGGCGCCGCGGGGATCAGACCGGTCTGGGCATGGCGCAGCGGGACATCGGGCTCGGCGTCGGTCCCGGGGTCGCGGCGCACCTTCGGGACGAGCGTCGTGGTGAGCGCGGCGAGCACCAGCAGCCCGGTCAGCAACGCGAACCCGGAGACATAGCCGGACTCCGCGGGCAGCCCGCCGGGGCCGGGGTGGGCCGTCACCACGCCCGCCATCAGCGCGGCCCCCAGCGACCCGCCGATCGTGCGGATGTTGGCGTTCATGCCGCTGGCGACACCGGTCTGGTCGCGGCGCACCGCGGCCACGATCAGGGTGGACATGGAGGCGAAGGTGAGGCCGAACCCCGCGCCCATGACCGGGGTGCTCAGGTAGACCTGCCACCGGTGGTCGTGCGCGACGACGAACAGCAGGTACCCGGACGCGGCGAGCAGGCTCCCGGCCAGCAGCACGTTCCTGGATCCGAACCGCATGCCGAGCCGCCCGGCCCACAGGCCCAGCAGGAAGGCGGCGGCGGTCTGCGGGAGCATGATCACGCCGGCCTCCCCCAGCGACGCGCCGAAGCCGTACCCGGCCGTCGTCGGCGTCTGCAGGAACTGGGGCAGGAAGGCGTAGGCGGCGTACATGGCGCCGCCGATCAGGAGGGCCACGAGGTTCGTCGTCCACACCGCCCGCGCACGCATCATCGTCATGTCGATCAGCGGGAAGCGCGCCCGCGTCTCGACGACCACCCACGCGACGGCCAGGACCAGCGCCGTGGCCAGCAGGCCGAGGACCCGCGCCGAGCCCCAGCCCCAGGTGCCGGCCTGGCTGACCGGCAGGAGGAGCGCCACCAGCCACCCGGCCAGCAGGGCCGCGGCCAGCAGGTTCACCCGGCCTGGGGCCCGCACGGGCGAATCGGGGACGACGGCGTACGCCGCGACGGCGACCACGAGGAGCAGGGCCAGCGGCGCCCAGAACAGCCCGGACACCCCCAGGACGTCGACGATCGGCCCTGCCAGCACCAGCCCGACGCCGGCCCCCGCCGCCGCCAGCGAGGAGAGCACGCTGACCGCCCCGGGCACCCGGTCGGCCGGGAACTCGTCCCGGATGATGCCGAAGGCCAGCGGCAGCACCGCACCGCCGGCGCCCTGGACCACGCGCGCCACGATCAGCACGGCCAGGGACGACGCCAGCGCGGCGAGCAGGCAGCCGGCGGCGAGCGCCAGCAGCGCCACGAGCAGCATCTGCTTCTTGCCCGCCATGTCGCCGAGCCGGCCAACGATGGGCGTGCAGATCGAGGCCGACAGCAGGTAGGCGGTCAGCAGCCACGTGACGTCGGCCTGCGAGACGCCGAGGGTCTCCTGGAACACCGGCAGCACCGGCACGACCAGCGACTGCATCAGCGCGAAGACCATGCTCCCGGCGGTGAGCACGAGCAGGACCAGCCGGGGCGAGCTGCGCTGCCGCGGTGCTCCCGCGCGGCGGTCCGGCCGGTCGCGGACTGCCTGGTTCACCGGCGGAGCCGCCGGCGGTCAGCCGGCTGCATCGGCGAGGTCGCGCATCACCGCCGGGTCGGACACCCCGCCCAGCAGCAGGGTCGTCACCGGCCCCGACCGCCACAGCTCGAGCCGCTCGCGGATGCGCGGCATCGGCCCGCACAGCGCGATGCCGTCGCAGAGCTCGTCGGGCACCGCGCGCACCGCCCCCTCCCGGTCCCCGGAAAGGAACAGCTCCTGCACGCGGTGCGCCTCCTCCTCGAACCCCATCCGGGCGACGACGTCGAGGTGGAAGTTCTTGCCCTTGGCGCCCATGCCGCCGATGTAGAAGGCCATCGTCGGCTTCACCCGCTCGATGGCCGCCTGCACGTCGTCGTCGAGGACGACCGTCACGGGGCAGGCGACCTCGAAGTCCGCGGACGCCCCGGCAAGGGCGTCGGCGTACATCGCCGGGCCGCGCTCGGCGTGGAAGAAGATCGGCAGCCAGCCGTCGGCGATCTCGGCGGCCAGGCCCACGTTCTTCGGGCCCTCGGCGCCGAGGTAGACCGGGATGTCGGGGCGCAGCGGATGGACGTTGGCCTTGAGCGGCTTCCCCAGCCCGGTCCCGCCCGGATGGGGCAGCGGGTAGTGCTCCCCGTCGTTGGTCACCGGTGCGTCGCGGCGCCACACGTCGCGCAGGACGCCGATGTACTCCCGGGTGCGGGCCAGCGGCTTCGGGAACGGCACGCCGTACCAGCCCTCGACGACCTGCGGACCGCTCACCCCGAGGCCCAGGATCATCCGTCCCCCGGAGAGGCGGTCGAGGGTCAGTGCCGTCATCGCGGTGCAGGCCGGGGTCCGGGCGGAGAGCTGACAGAGGCCGGTCCCGAGCTTGATCCGGCTGGTGCGCGACCCGAGCCAGGCGAGCGGGGTGAACACGTCGGACCCGTAGGACTCCGCCGTCCAGACGGAGTCGAAGCCGGCGTCCTCGGCCGCCAGGACCAGCGGCAGTTGGTCACCCGGTCCGGCCCCGACCCAGTAGCCGAGCATCAGGCCGAGCTTCAGCCGACCTTCTCCGGACACGGCGGTCACGCCGGGTCCGCGGCGAGCGCGGACCCGATCCGGCAGAGCTGCGCGGTCGCCGGCCCCAGGGTCATCTCCAGGTGCTTGGACCACCGGAAGTAGCGGGAGAGCGGATAGCTGAGGTCGACGCCCACGCCTCCGTGCACGTGCTGCGCGGCGTGCGCGACGCGGTGGCCGCCGTCGCTCGCCCACCACTTGGCCACCGCCGCCTCGGTGCCGGCCGGGCGGCCGGAGTCCAGCAGCCACAGCGCCTGCAGCATGGTCAGGCGCATGGCCTCGACGTCCACGTAGGCATCGGCCAGCCGGTGACCCACCGCCTGGAAGGACGCGATCGGCCGGCCGAACTGCGTGCGCCCGGCGGTGTATCCGGCCGACATCGTCAGGGCCCGGCCGCTGACGCCGAGCGCCATGGCCGCGACGCCCACCAGGGCGCGGTCGAGGATCCAGTCGAGCACCTGGGCGCCGGACTCCAGGCCGGCCAGGACGTCCGCGGCGGGGACGGCGACGTCGGTGAGCTCCAGCTCCCCCTGCGGCTGGCCGTGGGTGGTCGTCTGGGACCGCACGACGACGCCGGCGGCGCCGGGCTCCACCAGCGCGATCACCACCCGTCCGCCGGGATCGCGCGCCGGCACGAGCACCCGCCGGGCCGTGGCCGCGAACGGCACGGCCCACTTGCGGCCGGTGAGCCGGAACCCGTCGCCGTCGGGGACCGCCCGCGTCGTGGGGGTCCGCGGGTCGTCGCGCCCCGACTCGGTCAGCGCCGCGGTGACGAGGGCCCGGCCGGCGACCAGGTCCGGGAGGTCCCGGCGCCGCTGCTCGGGTGTGCCGAACGCGGCCAGCGGCAGCCCGGCGCAGAGGACCGCCTCGAACAGCGGCACCGGGGCGACGTGCGCCCCGACCTGCTCGAGGAGCAGGACCAGCTCGGTGAGGCCCGCTCCCCCGCCGTCGACGTCCGCGGGCAGCGCGGCCCCGACGATCCCCGCCCCTGCGAGCCGCTGCCAGAGGTCCTCGTCGAGCCAGGTGCCGGCATCCTCCAGCTCGGTGAGCCGGGCCGGCGTGGCGCGCTCGGTGAGCATCCGTCCCGCGAGGTCGACGAGCTCCTGCTGGTCCGGCGTGATCGAGAAATCCATGGGCCCGGCCTCTCTACCGTGGGGGGCGCGGCAGGCCGAGGCCGACCATCGCGATGATGTCGCGCTGGATCTCGTTGGTGCCGCCGCCGAAGGTGAGCACGAGGGTGCTGCGCATGGCGCGCTCCAGGTCCGCGGCCACCGCGGCGCCGGCGGAGTCGCCGGTCAGGGTGGACGTCTCCCCCACGATCTCCATCAGCCCGCGGTACACCTCGATGTACAGCTCGCTGCCGAAGA
Organism: Blastococcus sp.; assembly: GCA_041640835.1. Classification (GTDB taxonomy): domain Bacteria; phylum Actinomycetota; class Actinomycetes; order Mycobacteriales; family Geodermatophilaceae; genus Blastococcus. Next base: position 13,603 of record JBEPZM010000006.1, on the reverse strand, counting down.
CCTTGGTCGCCGAGGCGTCCGCCGGGTTGAGCGCGCCCTGGGTGACGCTCCAGGCGACCTTCCAGTTGAGCAGCCGCAGGAACTCCGCCTTCGCGTGCAGCCGGGCCAGGCTGACCTGGACCCATTCCTGGTCCACCACCCGCCGGCCGTCCGCGAGCTCGGTCTGCTGCGCCCACCGTCGGACGTCGCGGATCCTGCGCTCGACCGAACCGGCGCTGGACAGGGCGACCCGCTCGTGGTTGAGCTGGCTGGTGATCAGCTCCCAGCCGCGGTTCTCGCCCAGGACGACGTTCTCCACCGGCACCCGGACGTCGTCGTAGTACGTCGCGCTGGTGTAGCCGCCGCCGATCGTGTGCACCGGGGTGTAGCTGAAGCCGGGGGCGTCGGTGGGCACGATGATGATCGACAGCCCCTTGTGCCGCTTCGCGTCGGGGTCGGTCCGGCAGGCCAGCCACAGGTAGTCGGCGTGCTGGATCAGCGACGTCCACATCTTCTGGCCGTTGATGACGTAGGAGTCGCCGTCGCGCACCGCCGTGGTCGTCAGGGCGGCGAGGTCGGTGCCGGCCCCGGGCTCGCTGTACCCGATCGAGAAGTGCAGCTCGCCCTGCTGGATCCGCGGCAGGAAGAACGCCTTCTGCTCCTCGGTGCCGAAGGCCATGATCGTCGGCCCGATGGTGTTGAGGGTCAGGAACGGCACCGGGACGCCGGCCCGCTGCGACTCGTCGAAGAAGATGTACTGGTCGAGCAGGTCGCGCCCCTGGCCGCCGTACTCGGTCGGCCAGGACATCCCCAGCCGGCCATCCTTGCCCAGCTGACGCACGAGTTCCCGGTACGCGGGCCCGGCCAGCTCGCCCTCGGCCAGCCCCTCCACGCGCTCGGGGGTCATCAGCTCCGCGAAGTAGGTCCGGAGCTCGTCGCGCAGCGCCCGCTGGTCGTCGGTGTAGGTCAGGTACATCCGGTCCTCGTTCCGTCGGAGGGAAGAACGCGGGGTCTCAGTCGGTCACCGACGACGACACCGAGGTCGCCGTCCCGGCGGCCGCCGCGGCCTCGGCGAGGACGGTGGCCGCCCACGCGTAGTCGGGCTTGCCGCTGGGCGAGCGCCGGATCTCCTCGGCGACGTGGACGAAGCGAGGGATCTTGTAGCGGGCCACGCGCGTGGCGAGGAAGGCGTCCAGGTCGGCCGTGGTGGGCGCCGTCGAGCCGGGCCGGACCTGCAGGACGGCGGCGACCTGCTGGCCCCACCGCTCGTGCGGGATGCCGGCCACGATCGTGTCGAGGACCGCGGGGTGGGCCTTCAGCGCGCCCTCGACCTCCTCGGGGTAGACCTTCTCGCCGCCGGAGTTGATGCAGACGGCGCCACGGCCGAGGAAGTGGAGGAGCCCGTCCGCGTCGACGGTGGCCATGTCGCCAGGGAGGACCCAGCGCTCCCCGCCGATCTCGAGGAAGGTCCTGGCCGTCTTCTCCGGGTCGCCGTAGTAGCCCAGCGGGATGCGGCCCCGCTGGGCCACCCGGCCGACGACGCCCGACCCGGGCTGCACCGGCCGGAGCTGGTCGTCGAACACCTCGGTGCGGTCGTTCACCGCGAAGCGGAGCCCGTCGCTGGCCTTCGCACCGTCCGGCGCGGACCCGGCGAACCCGGTCTCGGAGGAACCGAAGCTGTCCCGGATGTAGAGGTTGGGGATCCGTTCGGTCAGCTGGTCCCGCAGGGGCTGGGAGAGCAGCGCGCCGGCGCTGGCGAGAGCCAGCAGCGAGGACAGGTCGTAGCTCCCGCGGTCCAGCGCCTCCACCAGCGGCACCGCCATGCCGTCACCGACGATCGTGATCGTGTTGCAGCGCTCCTGCTCGATGAGCGACAGGACCCCGTCTCCGGTGTACCTGCGGATCAGCACGACCTTCCCGCCGGCGAGCAGGTTGATGAAGCTGCCCAGCTCGGCCGCGCCGTGCATCAGCGGCGGTGCGGGGAAGGCCACCAGCGGCGAGTTCGCCGCCGCCCGCGGTCCGAGGTCCCCGGGGCCGGCGACCGGCTCCCCCGTCGGGTTCCCGCCGCCCATGCCGGCGAAGAAGAGGTCCTCCTGGCGCCACATGACGCCTTTCGGCATCCCCGTGGTGCCGCCCGTGTAGATGATGAAGAGGTCGTCCCCCGACCGCTCGGGCAGGCCGTCGCGCGTCGCCGGCTGCGCGGCCAGGGCGTCCTCGTACCCGACCGTCCCGGCCGGCAGGGAGACCCCGTCCGTGTCGCCCACGACGACCAGGTGCTCCAGGGACGGGACCGAGGGCGCCACCTCGGCGACCGATGCCGCGAACTCCGCGTCGAAGACCACGCCGACCAGGTCGGCGTCGTCGTAGAGGTAGCGCAGCTCGTCCCGGACGTACCGGAAGTTCACGTTCACCGGGACGGCCCGCACCTTGAACAGCGCGAGCATCGTCTCGAGGTACTCGGTGCCGTTCATCATGTGGCAGCCCACGTGGTCCCCGGAGCCGATGCCCACGGAGAGGAAGTGGTGCGCGAGCCGGTTCGCCCGGTCGTCGAGCTCCCGGTAGGTCAGCCGGCGGCCCTCCGCGTACAGGGCCTCCCGATCGGGGACGTGATCGACCACGTCCTCGAACATGTCCGCGAGGTTGAACTCCAGGCGACGGCTCTCGGTGTGCGTCATTCCGGCTTGTCCGCTCCGACCACCCACATGGCGAAGAACTGCGAGCCGCCGCCGTAGGCGTGGCCCAGTGCCAGGCGCGCATCGGGCACCTGGTGCTCTCCCGCGGTACCGCGTACCTGGTTGGCGACCTCGAGGAAGCGCAGCATCCCGGAGGCGCCGATCGGGTTGGAGGAGAGGACGCCGCCGGACATGTTGACCGGCAGGGCGCCGTCCAGAGCGGTCACGCCGTCCTGGACCAGCTTCCAGCCGGCGCCCTCCTCGGCGAAGCCGAGGTTCTCCAGCCACATCGGCTCGAACCAGCTGAACGGCACGTACATCTCCACGCAGTCGATCTGCCGGAACGGGTCGGTGATCCCGGCCTCGGCGTAGACCGCCTTCGCGCAGTCGCGCCCGGCGTGCGGGCTGACCCGGTCCCGGCCGGCTCCGGAGGTGGGTTCCGACCGGACGGCGGTGCCGTGGATCCACGCCACCGGGCGGCTGCTCTCCGCGGCGGCGGCCTCGTCGCCGATCACCATCGCCGCGGCGCCGTCGGAGGACGGGCAGGTCTCCATGTACCGGATGGGATCCCACAGCAGCGGGGAGTCCATGACCTCCTCGAGCGTGATCCCCGGCTGGTGCAGGTGGGCGTAGGGGTTCTTCACGGCGTTGAGCCGGTCCTTGACCACCACCCGGCCGCCGGTGTCCACCGGCGCCCCCGACCTGCGCATGTACCCGCGGACGATGGGCGCGAAGTACCCGCCCGCCCCGGCGACCAGCGGTTGGGCGAACGGCATCTTGATCGACAGCGCCCACATCGCGTTGCTCTCGGACTGCTTCTCGAACGCGACGGTGAGCACCCGCTTGTGCACCCCGGCCTGGACCAGGTGGGTGGCCACGACCGACGTGGACCCGCCGACGGAGCCGGCGGTGTGCACCCGGAACAGCGGCTTGCCGGTCGCGCCGAGCGCGTCGGCCAGGTACAGCTCCGGCATCATCACGCCCTCGAACATGTCCGGCGCCTTGCCGACGACGACGGCGTCGACGTCGGCCCACTCGAGCTCGGCGTCCGCGAGAGCGCGGTCGGCGGCCTCGCGGACCAGGCCGGCGATGGACACGTCCTCCCGCTTGGCCACGTGGTGGGTCTGCCCCGTGCCCAGTACTGCTGCGCGGTTGCCGCTCATCGGTCTCCCTCCAGGACGCACACGAGGTTCTGCTGCAGGCAGGGCCCGCTGGTGGCGTGGGCGAGGGCACGGTCGGCCTCACCCGCCGAGATCCGCCGGGCGGCCTCGCCCAGCCGCACCAGTCCGGCCACCATCACCGGATTGGAGGCGAGCGCCCCGCCCGAGGGGTTGATCGAGGTGGCGCTCTCGTCGACCCCGAGCGCCTCGGCGACGATCAGCTCCTGGTGGGAGAAGGGCGCGTGGAGCTCGGCGATGTCGAAGCCACCCGCGCCGGCCCCGGCCTTCTCCCCCGCGATCCGGGTCGAGGCCGACGTCGTCAGGTCCCGGGAACCGAGCGCCTGGACGTCCACCCGGTGGTCGATGCCGCGGATCCAGGCCGGCCGCTCGCAGAGCTCCCGAGCCCGGTCCCCCGCGGCGAGCACGACGACGGCGGCGCCGTCGGTGACGGGCGGGCAGTCGTGCCGGCGCAGCGGGTCGGCGAAGAGCGGCACGTCCAGCAGCGCGGCTTCGTCGACGTCGCCGGCGAGCTGGGCGTACGGGTTGCCGACGGCGTTCCGGCGGCTGCGTGCGACCACCCGGGCCAGGTCCTTCTCGCTGCGGGACCCGGCGTCCAGGTAGGCCCGCGCCTGCAGCGCCGCGAGGCTCACCGCGTCGGGCCACAGCGGGGCGACGAGGTAGGGGTCCAGCTGCAGCGACAGGACCCGGCTGACGTCACCGGGCGTGCTCTTGCCGAAGCAGTAGACCAGCGCGGTGTCGATGTCCCCGTGCTGGAGCCGGACCCAGGCCTCGTACAGCGCCCAGGCGCCGTCCATCTCCACGTGGGACTCCGCGATCGGCGGCCACGGCCCGATCGCGTCCAGGGCCTGCACGAAGGCGAAGGCCTGGCCGGAGAGGTAGTCGGTGCTGCCGGACACGGTGAAACCCATGTCCTTCGTCGTCAGGCCGATCGGCTGCAGTGCCTCCGAGAGGATCGGCAGCAGCATCTCCACCTCGCTGCGTGTCTCCTCGCGGCTGGCGTGCTGCGCATAGGACACGATCGCTACGTCGCGCATCAGGCGTGCTCCTTCACCGTCATGCTCAGGCGTGCTGCTTGTAGGTCGAGTAGTCGGCGTCGGGTTCGTCGATGTACTCGACGTGGTCGACGTTGGCGAGGGTGTAGTCCCACTCCTCGCGGGGGAGCCAGTGCGCCCGGACCCGCATGCCCATCCGGACCTCCTCCGGGGGCACGCCCTGCAGCAGCACCATCGCCGTGGTGTCCGCGCCGTCGAAGAGCACCTCGGCGGAGACGTAGGGCAGGTCGATCACGCGGTTGGCGAAGTTGACGTTGACCACCGCGAAGGTGACCAGCGTGCCGGTGTCGGCGATCTCCACCTCCTCGGCGAAGGCCACGCCGCACATGGAGCACGCCCCGCGCGGGGGGAAGTAGACCTTCGTGCAGGACGGGCAGCGGCGGCCCAGCAACTTGCCCTCGCGCACGCCGCGCAGGAAGGCCGAGGCCGCCTCCCCCGGGCTGTAGCGGTACTCCAGGCGGATCGGCGTGACGATCCGGTGGACCGGGCGCTGGCTCACTGCTGTTCTCCGATCGGCTCGAAGCAGGCGATGTCGTGGATGAGGCCGGTGGTCGGTTCGGCCCAGCGGATCCGCACCCGCATGCCGGAGCCGATCGCCTCGCGCGGGGCGTCCAGCGCGTGCAGCAGCGAGGTGTCGGCACCGTCCAGGCGGACCAGGGCCCAGGCGAACGGCCGGTCGAAGGGCTGGCCGGCCCGCGGCGTGGGATTCCACGCCCAGCTGGTGACCACGCCCTCGTCGGCGACCTCCACCAGCTGGTCGTGCGGGAGGGCCGCGGCCGTGCGGGCGTCGTACTCCGGCGGCGGCACCACGACTCGGCCGGTGCTGTCGGTCACCCCCAGCACCCGCCGGTCCCGCAGGCCGGTGAGGAAGGCGCCGATCATCGGCCCGGTGGAACGGGTGTAGGCGAACTCCATGGAGTGCGGCGCACTCAGGACCTCGGTCATCGCAGGGTTCTCTCCCATCGTCGGGGCTCAGACCAGCTGGCTCTGGCGGTCGGCCCAGTAGGGGTCCCGGAGCTTGCGCTTGTAGACCTTCCCGTTGGGGTCGCGCGGGAAGTCGGCCACGAAGTCGATCGAGCGGGGCGTCTTGAACCGCGCCAGGTTCTCGGCGCAGTAGGCCAGCAGCTCGGCCGCCAGCTCGGGGCCGGCGACGACGCCCTCCACCGGCTCGACCGCCGCCTTGATCGCCTCGCCGAGGTCCTCGTCCGGGACGCCGAACACGGCGCAGTCCCCGACCTTGGGGTGCTGGAGGAGCACCGACTCGGTCTCCGCGGGGTAGATGTTGACCCCGCCGGAGATGATCATGTCGACCTTGCGGTCGCGCAGGAACAGGAAGCCGTCGTCGTCCAGCTCGCCGGCGTCACCGACGGTGAAGAAGCCCTGGTCGTTCCAGCTCTTCCGGGTCTTCTCCGGGTCGCCGTGGTACTCGAACCGGCGGTCCCCCATCCGCATCCAGACGGTGCCGATCGATCCGGGCGGCAGCTCGTGCCCGTCGTCGTCGAGCACCTTCACGAGGCTGTTCGGCCACGGGGAGCCCACCGTCCCGGGCTTGCGCAGCCAGTCCTCCGGACCGGCCACCGTGCCGCCGCCCTCGGTCGCCGCGTAGTACTCCCACACGACCGGGCCCCACCACTCGAGCATCCGGTGCTTGGTCGGCACCGGGCAGGGGGCGGCGCTGTGGATGACCTGGCGGAGCGAGGACACGTCGTGGGCCGCCCGGGCCCCCTCGGGCAGCTGGAGGAGCCGGTGGAACATGGTCGGCACCATGTGGCTGGTCGTGACGCGGTGGCGCTCGATCCGCTCCAGCGTGCCCTCGGGGGTCCACCTGTCCATGAGGACGACCCGGTGACCGGCGTGCAGCGCGCTCTGGGTGAACTGCCCCACCGCCGTGTGGTAGAGCGGAGCCACCGTGAGGTGCACGTTGTCGGCGAAGGGCTCGATGCCGAAGAGCGAGTGCAGGAAGGTGCCCGCCTGGGCCATCGTGTCCGGGTCGATGTCGGGCAGCGGGCGCCGGACGCCCTTGGGCCGTCCCGTGGTGCCCGAGGTGTAGTTCATGACCGCGCCGGCCTTGCGGTCCACGGGCCGCGAGGCGGGCTGTCCGGCCTTGAGCTCCTCGTAGGGGCGGAACCCGTCGACCTGCCCGACCGCGAAGCGCGCCCGGGCGGGCAGCGAGACGCTCCCGGCGGCACGGACGGCCTCGGCGGCGAACGTCTCGTCCGAGACGAACGCCTTGGCCCCGCTGTCCTCGATGATGTAGGCGATCTCCGGGCCGACCAGGTGGTAGTTCACCGGCACCAGGTGCCAGCCGGCCTGCGTGGCGGCGAGCAGCACCTCCAGGAAGGGCGCTCCGTTCGGGAGCAGGACCGCGACGACGTCGCCGTGCACGAGGCCGAGCTCGCGCAGGCCGTGCACGACCTGGTGGGCGGCGCCGACCAGTTCTCCTGCGGTGTGCTCGGTGCTGTCGGGATCGACCAGCGCGACCCGTTCGGGGTCGGCCTCCGCGATGTCCCAGAATCCCAGTGACGCCATCGTCGCTCCCGATTCTTCGAGGTTCGGCACAAGCTAGAACTCGTTCTCATCCAGCACAAGGGGCCGGCGTGCGGTCCCGTCAGGACGCGTCGGCGACTCGTCGGCACACCGTGCCCGCAGGGCCGCGGCGCGTCAAGAACTTGTTCTAGTGCGTCGACCTCGGTAGCTTCCGCGACGAGCGAGATGGACCCGTCTCGTCGACCCGCCCGCGACCGGGTGCCCCGCTGTCCCAGCGGGGTTCGTGCGTACCGGCACCGGCCGCACATCTGGAAGGGATCCGCGCATGCGCACCCCCGTCTGCGACCAGCTGGGGATCGACATCCCGCTGTTCGCGTTCTCGCACTGCCGCGACGTCGTCGCCGCGGTCAGCAAGGCCGGTGGCTTCGGCGTCCTGGGCGCGCTGTCGTTCACCCCCGAGGAACTCGAGGTCGAGCTCGCCTGGATCGACGAGAACTGCGACGGCAGGCCCTACGGCGTCGACCTCGTCATGCCGGCGACCTACATCGGCAAGGGCGGCGCGCAGCCCGGGTACGACGAGATGGCGGCGATGATCCCGGAGGGGCACCGCGACTTCGTGGACAAGCTGCTCAGCGACCACGGCGTCCCCGAGATGCCCGCGGAGGCAGGGAGCGCCTCGCACGTCGCGGCCGGCCTGGGCGTCGACGACCAGGCGACCCGTGCGGTCGACGTCTCGCTCAAGCACGAGAACGTGAAGCTGCTCGTCAACGCGCTCGGCCCGCCGCCCAAGGAGGTCGTCGACAAGGCGCACGCGCACGGCGTCCTGGTGGCCGCGCTGGTCGGCAGCGCGCCGCACGCCCGGAAGCAGCTCGAGATCGGCGTCGACATCATCGTCGCGCAGGGTGGCGAGGCCGGCGGCCACACCGGGGAGATCGCCACCATGGTGCTCGTCCCCGAGGTGGTCGACGCGGTCGGCGCGGAGGTGCCGGTGCTCGCCGCGGGCGGGATCGGCACCGGCCGGCAGATGGCCGCCGGCCTGGCCCTCGGGGCGCAGGGGGCGTGGACCGGGTCGATGTGGCTCACGGTGGCCGAGGCGCACGTCGCCGAGGCCCCGCTGGCCAACATCCTGGCGATGGACTCCAAGGGCACCGTGCGCTCGCGCGCGATGACCGGCAAGCCGGCGCGGCAGCTCAAGACCGCCTGGACCGACGCCTGGGAGGGACCGGACTCCCCCGGCACCCTGCCCATGCCGCTACAGGGGATCCTCCACCAGTCGGCGATGCAGCGGGTGATGCGGGTGAACAACCGGGAGCTGGCCGGCTACCCGGTCGGCCAGATCGCCGGGCGGTTCGACCGGGTCCGGCCCGCTCGGGAACTCGTCCGCGAGGTGGTCGAGGAGTGGATCGCGACCACCGAACGCATGTCGGCCCTGCTGGACGACTGAGGACCAGCGGGCCCTCCCCGGACTGCGGTGGTCGCAGACCCACCCCCTGCGGCCACCGCTCCCCGCCGACAGCCCGCGCGTCAGGCGCCGTGCTCGGCCAGGAGACCCTCGGTCAGCCTCGTGACGTTGTTGTCCCGCACCACGGGGCTGTCCGGCTCGACCAGGCCCCAGTCCTTCATGATCAGCAGGATCTTGGCCATGATCACGCAGAACCTGAACGCCGAGTAGACCGTGTAGTAGTCGAGGTGCCGCAGCGCGATCCCGCTGCGCTCCTCGTAGCGGGCGACGGTCTCCTCCGCGCTCGGGAAGCCCGCCAGCCGCGGGACCCCACAGCCCTCGGAGTGGTGCCGGTCGACGAACAACGCCCAGGCGACGTCCAGCTCGGGTGCTGCCAGGGTCACCATCTCCCAGTCCAGCACCGCCACCCGATCGCCCGCGTCGTCGTACATGACGTTGCCGATCCGGGCGTCACCCCAGGACAGGACCAGGGACTCCTCCGGCGGCCGGTGGGCCTTCAGCCAGTCGAGCGCCCTGCGCGCGACCGGGACCGGCTCCACGCGCTCCACGGTGTCGAGGAAGTGCTCGTCGTACGCGATGAGCGCGGTCAGGCCCGGCGCCGGCTCCCCCGGCCGCTGCAGGAAGCCGAGATCGAGCTCCCGCCAGTCCTGCCGGTGCAGCTCGGCGATCGTGTCGATGGCCCCCCACCAGATCCTGGCGCGGTGCTCCGGCGACACGTCGTGCATCCAGCCGCTGACGTGGTACGGCGGCTTGTCCGACGGCGCCTGCCCGTGGACGGCCTCCATGAGGAAGAACGGGGCGCCCAGGACGGCGGGGTCCTCCTCCAGCCACCGCACCCGGGGGACCGGGATCGGGGTGTGCTCGCCCAGCAGCCGGAGGGCCCGGTACTGGGTGTCGAAGGCGGCCTCCGGGAACAGCGAGTACCCGGTCGGGGCCACGCGCACCACGAAGGTCTCCTCGTGCCGCTGCCCACCGGCGGACCACACCGCGTCGAAGATCAGGGTCTCGTTGGAGAAGCCGGTGCTGTCCGGACCCCGGAGCTCGGAGAGCTCGGCCTCGCCGTCGGCACCCACCTTCGTCGCCAGCCAGGCGGCCAGCTGCTTCCGGGACTGCTCGGCGTTCCGCTGCGCAGGGATCGGCATTCCGCACCTCCACGTGGGGTGCTGCACCGTAGAACGCGTTCTCGGTCGGTGACAAGTGGCCGCCGCGCGGCCCGCGATCCACCGCGCGGCGGACCGCGCCAGTGCCCTCGGAACGCGGAGTCCAGCAAACAGGAATCCGTTCTAGTCCTGACCCGGTTCCGGCTGTTACGGTCCGACCACCGAGGTCGGTCGAGACGAGGAGCAACGGCGATGAGTGACGAGCACCTGCTGGTCGAGCGGACCGGCCATGTCCTGGTCCTGCGGATGAACCGTCCGGAGGCCAGGAACGCCTTCACCCCGAACATGCTCGTCCGGATGGCCGACGCCTGGGACACCGCCGACGCCGACGACGACATCCGGTGCGTGATCCTGACCGGCTCGACGGAGGTCTTCTGCGCCGGCGCCGACCTCAAGGCGATGGGAGCCGACCCCGCACCCGACGACGTCCACGCCACCCGCTTCAAGTCCGACGCCGGCATGGCCTGGAAGGCGCTGCTGCGCCATCACCGGCTGACCAAGCCGCTGATCGCCGCCGTCGAGGGACCCGCGATCGCCGGCGGCACCGAGATCCTGCAGGCGACCGACATCCGCGTGGCCGGGGCCTCGGCGACGTTCGGGGTGGCCGAGGTGCGGCGCGGGCTGTTCCCGCTCGGCGGCTCCACGGTGCGGCTGCGCCGCCAGATCCCGTACACCCTGGCGGCCGAGATGCTGCTGACGGGGAAGACGATCACCGCCGACGAGGCGCTGAGCTACGGGCTGATCGGCTCGGTGGTGCCCGACGGGACCGCCCTGGCCCGCGCGCACGAGATCGCCGAGGCCATCTGCGCGAACGGCCCCCTGGCGGTGAAGGCGATCAAGCGATCGCTGCAGGAGACCGAGGGGCTGCCCGAGGACGAGGCGCTGAAGGTCGAGCTCGAGATCGGCGCGCGCGTCTTCGCCAGCGAGGACGCCAAGGAAGGGCCCCGAGCCTTCGCCGAGAAGCGGCCGGCCGTCTTCGTCGGCCGCTGACCTGGTCCGGGGCCGGTGGGATCACCGGCCCCGGACCACGGCGGAGGTCAGTCGAAGACGACGACGCCCCGGACGTTCAGACCCGCGTGGAGGTCGTCGTAGGCCTCCGCGATCTGGTCGAGGGTGTACGTCCGCGTGACCATCTCGTCGAGCTTGAGCTGACCGGCCTGGTACATCCGCAGCAGGTTCGGGATGTCGCGCTTCGGGTTGCACGCGCCGAACAGCGAGCCCTGCAGCCGCTTCTGCATGAGCGTCAGGTCGGCCAGGCTGATCGGCGCGCCGACCTCCATGAGGTTGCCCATCGCGGTGACCACGACGGTCCCCGCCTTCCGCACGGAGGCCAGCGCCTGCGCCACGTGCTCCCCCTTGATGACCCCGACCGTGACGATGGTCGCGTCGGCACCCTGGCCGTTGGTCACCGAGCGGGCGAAGGCCGTGGCCTCGTCGATCGTCTCGAACGCATGGGTCGCGCCGAACTCCTGCGCCATCTCGCGCTTGAAGGCCACCGGATCGGCGACGACGACGTTCGTCGCCCCCGAGTGCACCGCACCCTGCACGGCGCTGACGCCGACCCCTCCGGCCCCCATCACGATGACGGTGTCCCCCGGCCTGATCCCGGCGGAGTTCGCCGCCGAACCCCAGCCCGTGGTGACCCCGCAGCCGACCAGCGCCGCCACCTGCAGCGGGATGTCCTTCGGGATCTTGACGACGGAGTCGACGGACACCGTCGTGTACTCGCTGAACGTCCCCAGGCCGCACAGCTGCGGCACGTCCTGGCCCTGGTAGGTGGTGCGGTAGCTCGTCGGGTCGTCCGGCCGCGCACCCGAGAGGATCATCGCCCCGCGGTCGCAGAGGTTCGACAGCCCGCGCGCGCAGAACTCGCACAGGCCGCACGCCGCGACGAAGGAGAAGACGACGTGGTCGCCGACCTCGAACCCGAGGGTGTCCGGCCCGACGGCGGTGACGACGCCGGCGCCCTCGTGCCCGCCCAGGTAGGGGAAGCGGTCCCCGCTGAGGAAGTCACCGGTGGCCAAGTGGTCGTCGGAGTGGCACAGCCCCGAGGCGGCCATCTTGACCATCACCTCGCCCTGGCGGGGGTCGTCCAGGTCCAGCTCGACGGTCTCGAACCTGCCGGGGGCCTTCATGAGAACGGACGCGCGGGTGGTGATGGGCACGGGGTGCTCCTTCCTGAGCAGGTGGGGATCGGGCGGTGCGTCGGTCAGGCGGCGACCGTGGCCGTGGCGTGGGTGAGCACGGGTGCGCCCTCGCGCTCCGGGCAGACGGAGGCGAGCAGGAGCGCGTCCCCGTCCCGCCAGACGCTGGTCCGGATGGTCTGGCCCGGGTACAGGGAGCCGGCGAAGCGGACCGACAGCTGCGCCAGCCGGGCCGCGTCCCCGTCGAGGAGGTCGTCCACGATCGCCTTGGCCACCAGCCCGTAGGACGCCAGCCCGTGCAGGATCGGCCGCTCGAACCCGGCCATGGCCGCGAACGACGGATCGGCGTGCAGCGGGTTGAGGTCGCCGTTGAGCCGGTAGAGCAGCGCCGTCTGCGCCGTCGTCCGGGAGTCCAGGACCGCGTCAGGCGCCCGCTCCGGTGCGGCCCACGCCGTCTCCGGTCCGGAGGCCCCGCCGAAGCCGCCCTCGCCGCGGGCCCAGATCTGCATCGTCGTCGTCCACAGCGGGGCGCCGGTGGCGTCGGTGGCTGCCTGCTCCGTCTCGATGACGGCGGCCTTGCCCTTGTCCCACACGTTCGCGATGCGCGAGGTGATCGTCGCCGTGCCGGAGGCGGGGAGCGGCCGGTGCACCGTCAGCGCCTGCCCGGCGTGCAGGATGCGGCGCAGGTCGATGTCGATCCCCGGCATCGACATCCCCGTCCGCGCGCGGTCCCCGGTGGAGATCCCGCCGCCGGCGACCATCGCGAACGTCGGCAGGACCTGCAGGTCCGACTCGTAGGTCCAGCGCAGCTCCGGATCGGTGTCGGCGTGCGCGCCGGCGCCCAGGCTCAGGTGGTAGAGCAGCACGTCACGGGCGGTCCAGGCCACCTCCCGGGTGGTGGGCGCGGCCGACAGCGCCCGCTCCGGATCGATCGGCACGGTCAGGCCTCCGCGTCGGCCAGGCCGGCCCGGTAGAGGGTGACCACGCAGGCGCCGCCCAGGCCGAGGTTGTGCTGCAGGGCCACCCGCGCGCCCTCGACCTGCCGGGGCCCGGCCTGCCCGCGCAGCTGCCAGGACAGTTCCGCGCACTGGGCCAGGCCGGTCGCGCCGAGCGGGTGGCCCTTCGAGATGAGCCCGCCCGAGGGGTTGACCACCCACCGGCCGCCGTAGGTGGTGGCGCCGGACTCGACGAGCTTCCCGCCCTCGCCCTCGGGGCACATGCCCAGGCCCTCGTAGGTGATGATCTCGTTGATCGAGAAGCAGTCGTGCAGCTCGATGACGTCGACGTCGTCGATGCCCAGCCCGCTGGCACCGAAGACCTGCTCGGCGGCGGCCCGGGTCATCGGGGCACCGACGATGTCGATGTCGCTGCGGTCGGCGAAGGACTGCTGGTCGTCGGTGGTCAGCGCCTGCGCGATGATCTCGACCGCGTTGGCCTCGAGCCCGTGCTCGCGCACGAACCGCTCG